>CAZOIZ010000091.1:0-4045 GCA_964580005.1 uncultured Rhodobacterales bacterium | reverse complement strand
ACTCCACCGATAATTCTAGGCCTTCCACCAGTTGCAATACATATATTTTTACTGGTTATTTCTTTAATTGAGTTATTTTTGGATTTAATTTGAATTGATTTAGATGATTTTAATGAGGCTTCACCAAGAAAAATCTCAACCTTGTTTTTTTTTAAAAGATATTCGACGCCAGAAGATAGTCTCTTGGCGATTGAGCGAGATCTTTTTACAACCTCGCTGATATCTATATTGCCTAACTCGCTTTTTATCCCGTATTTTTCTGACCCTTTTATGAGCTTAAGAACCTCTGCGGACCGTAAAAAAGACTTTGTAGGAATACATCCCCAATTTAAGCAAACTCCTCCTAAAGCTTCTTTTTCGATAATAGCAACTTTTAGGCCTAATTGAGCTCCTCTGATTGCAGCTACATAACCTCCAGGCCCAGAACCAATTATTAGTAAGTCGAAATCCATCAGTATCCCCCAAATTATATATATAACACTTCATTCATAAATTTAAATTAAAACTTTAAGGAAACAAGAGACAACAATCACCATATGAAAATAGCCTGTATTTCTTATTAATTGCCAACTGGTAAAGCTCATTAGCTTGTTTAGTACCTATAAAAGCATTAACCAGAATGAAAAGGGTAGATTTAGGTAGGTGAAAATTAGTTAACAATCCTGAGCACACTTTAAAATTGTGACCCGGCTTAATAAACGTATTAATAGATCCCTTAAATGCCTGAAAGCTGTTATCAACAAAACAAGAACTCTCTAATACCCTCATAACCGTTGTGCCCACAGCAATTACCCTTCCTCCCTTTTTCAGAGTTTTTCGAATTTGCAACGCTGTATTTTCATCAACCTTTGCATATTCAGAATGCATTTTGTGATTATCTATTTTTTTCTCGCGGATCGGCAAAAAAGTCCCCCCACTAACATGCAATGTTATAAAACAATAAGATATATTTTTTCTCTTTAATCTTGTTATGTAATCGTCAGAAAAATGCAATGACGCTGTTGGCGCAGCAACTGACCCATAAATTTCAGCAAAGGGAGTTTGGTAATTTGTAAAGTCAGCTTTTTTTGGTCCACGTTTTTTCGTTATATATGGTGGTAATGGCATATCTCCTATTTTTTCTAAACAAGATATAAATTCCTTACTTCCAGACTCAAAGTTCATAACACATTGTCCAGACCGAAAAGAAACGACTTCAGAAGACAAATCTTCTGAAAAAATTATGCGATCACCTTCTTTAAGTTTTTTAAGTGGTTTGCAAAACGTCGCCCATAAATTGCCTTCAATCACTTTATTCAAAGTAACACTGACTTTTGTTTTTATATTTCCAGAAGATGACCTGATCCTTTGACCGATTAGCCTACACGGTATAACTCTCGTATTATTAAAAACCAACAAATCATTCTTAGAAACGTATTTTAGCAAGTCATATATTTTATTATGAGAAAAAGTATTTTTTTCAAAAACAAGCATGTTAGCCTGATCTTTTTTGGCTAAAGGGTTCAAGGCCACCAGCTCTTCAGGATAATTATAGTCATATGAAGCTAAATCACCTAACATCACCTATTACCTTTTTCTTCAATATTGAATATCTTTCTGAATACTCCGGGCGTTAATATAGAGAGTGGATTGACTAAAACTATTGGATTACTTGAGTTACCCTGCACTTTATATGAAACCCCAAAAACTCCTTCACCCTTTTCTCCACCTAAAACCTTGCCTATCAGCGGAATAGCTTTAATCACGCCGTTTATTATGTAAACTGGGGAGAGAAGCCCATTTACATTTACAATATTTTGTTTTTGTCCATATTTTTCATATCCACTCATTGTAAGGCCTAATGACGGCCCCACTGCCACTCCATCTTTCAAGGTTAGCTTACCTTCTTTATAGTCAAATGATCCGTCTATTTTTGTAAACAACAGTCCATTCCCATTAAGATTATCCAGCAGCCCTATTATACTAGCAGATGATATAATTTGAGCTAGGACGGGAGCATTCTTTATCCTGAAATTCTCAATTTCTAAGGAACCTGACATCTTAGTTTTATTTTGATAAAAAATTGATGCCTTGAATAGACCGCCATAACCATTTTCATAAAATTTTCCTCTACGCAATAATTCACCAGCGTCATTACCCGAAATGACGAGATTGATGGCATCATTTTTATTAGGACTAATGGTGACTTCAAGATTTGACTTGGGTGAAAATTTTGCCTTAGCGTAGCCCCTGAGCCCTTCAAACGATCGAATTTCACCTGTCGTAGAATCTAAAAATTCATTCTTTTTATAAGTTACATTAATATTGCTGAAAATAAAATCTAATGGTATATCCTTTTTCCTTAATCTTAGTCGCATCAAAAATTCTAGGCTAATAGTTCCTCTATTAGTTTTAAATTGATCATACTTTCCAAATTTTTGGAAAGTTGCTCTCTTTATTTGAATATCTGGGGTGTTAATACTTGAATAATTTATCTTTTTTATTTCAAAAGAAGATTTAAGTGAGGCGCTTCCAGACACTAAAACATCATTTTGAGTGTACTTGAAATCAATACTATTATCTTCTGTGAAATTTAATTTCAGCTGACCATAATTGCCTTTAGTTTTTTTGAGGGTCAAGGCTGGAATATATACATTTGCTTGTATAAGATCAATGTTGCATTGAAACATTGAATTATCATCTTTTTTGACAGGAAAAATATTAAATTTCAATGGGCCTTTTACACTAAAGGCTTTCAAATCTGGAACTAGTATCTCAGAATCAAAATCATCCAAAAAGATAGTAAGATCTCTGGCTTTATCATAATTGAAAATGTCATAACTAAGATTTTTGATGGAACCACTTATTTTTTTATTTTTATCTACCATCACTCCTTCAAAAAAAATACTGGGTCCCAAGACTTTGAGATTTAATGTTCGCAAGTTGATGCTATTTTTGGGGCCAATGGGTATTGATAAATTGTTTACATCAAGCTCAAGAATATTTTCTTTCGGTAGGAAAAAATTGCCAATTTTATTGAGAGCAATTGTACTTGAATATGTAATCGAAATTTCTTTTTCTCCCTGAGAACGCTCTAAAAAATTCATCCAATTTAAATTGTCTTTTGGCATCGGAGCCAAGGAAATAAAATCACTAATTGTTGATTTGAAAGATAGATATAGCTCTCTCCCCTGCTCAATATTGTTTGTTGAGCTATATTCCAACTTAATATCTCTGTATATATCTAATGAAGGCTCTAGCTTAGTCAGTGAATTAACCTCAGCATAACCCTCTTCCAGGTTTCCTTTAAGAGTAATATCTTCTAATTCAACCAAAGGTTTACTATTTTCGAAATATGTAAGTTTGTTGATATTTCCTTTAAAAGAATTAATTCCAATTAAACCATCTTTTAATTTCAGATTAAATTCCGCTTTTGCTCTAGACAAAGTAATTTCTTTTTTTTCTTCTTTTGAAAAAACCCTAAATAATGACCTAATTTGATCTATGTTAATTTTTGGTAACGCATCTACCTGAACAAAAAAATCAAAAGAAACGTCTTCATTGTCTGATCTATCAGTAGGCTCTAAAACCTCTAAGCTTACTTTTAAATTGGAAGGTTTTTCTTCAAAAATATCTACTTTGGATATAACACCTTCTTCAATCGGAAACGCACCAAGAATTTTAAACTTATTTGGGAAACCAGCGAAATTTTTATTGGGCATCGAAAATTTTGAAACATTGGTCTCAAATGTTCGGTTAGTAAAATTAAAATATCCGCCGGATGCTGTTAAAGAATACTTGCCTAGCACCAGTTTTGTCTTTCCGAACATTAGGCTGTTTTTTTTTAACGAGTCCATAACGTCTATTTTTGAAACAAACTCAAATTTATCAGACATACTGTTTAATCCCAAAATAAGCGTCATTGAGTTCAAATCATACGAACCTGTAAATTTTATTTTTTTTCTTTCTTCTTCGGTTATTGTTGCATTATCAACCAGCTTTCCTAAATAACTGTGTACCATTTTTGGGGCTTCTACTAAATACAAAAAGTTTTTATATTGAACAT
>CAZOIZ010000090.1:0-4118 GCA_964580005.1 uncultured Rhodobacterales bacterium | reverse complement strand
AAACTCACCTTGAAGGTGAAAAATATGGTATTTCATCGATTGGAATAAGCCCAGGGATGGTTGACACTGAAATGCAAAATAAGATAAGAGCAAGTGGAGTGAATCAGATTTCTAAGGTAAAAAAAGAAGACCTCATAAATACAAAACAACCAGGCTTGTTTGCTCTCTGGTGCACCTCTCCACAAGCTAATCAATTTTCTGGAGAAATGGTATCTGAGAATGACCCTGAAGTTAAAGCTAAATACCAAGCTTGGATAAAAACTCAGGCAGAAAAGTTGTAACATCAATATTAAAAGTTTAGTATCTAATATCTTATTCTCACTAATATCAAAAACATTGCGCTAAGACTTTATTTATCTTTCTAGAATTTTTTTTATAGGATCAAAAATGAGCACTAAAAATAATGTTGACGGAGATCCTATTTATGGTTGGGTAATGGTTATTTCCGTATTCACATTGACTGCTCTGTCATTTGGTACGATGGGCTCAATATCCGTTTTTTTAAAGCCACTATCAAATGAATTTGGATGGACAAGAGCCAATACTGCTTTCGGCTACACTGTTGCGTCTTTAGGATCTGCTTTTTTTGGAATAATATGGGGGTATATTGCGGATAAATACGGTACAAGGCTTTTTGGCTATTTTGCTACTTTTTTTATGGTCTCTTGCTTATTTTTATTAAGCAAGCAGAATAGTATCTTTCATTTTTATGCTTTATATTTCTGTTACGGTGCTTTTGGAAATGCTGTTGTTGGTTCTCCTCTCTATGCCAACGTAGGCTTTTGGTTCAAGAAAAATCCTGGGTTAGCTATTGGAATAACGGCAGCAGGCGGTGCAGCGGGCCAAGGGTTAGTTCCTTTATTATCAACATATCTAATCAAAGCTCATGGGTGGCAGGATGCTTATATGTATTTGTCGTTCATATATCTATTAATAATGGCACCCTTCTCTTTTCTTATTAAAGAGTCTCCTTTGCGAAAAAGAGCGCGTATCGCAATAGATGATGAATTCAGAGATTTCCCACTCAGTGAAAAAGAAGTGATTACTTGGATTTCATGTGCTGTTATTTTTTGTTGTATATGCATGTCCGTACCTATTGTTCATTTAATACCATTACTAACCGACGCATCTTTCTCAGAGGATTTTGCGGCAAGTGTTTTCCTTGTTCTGATGATATTTGGAATAGTTGGGCGCGTTTTTAGTGGCAAACTTGGAGATACAATTGGCGCACTGCCTACATATATTCTTATGTCTATTGGCCAAACAGTTACGGTTCTCGGTTTCCCATACATGGATTTTAAAGTTGGCTTATTTATTCTTGCCGCAGCATTTGGTTTTACTTACTCGGGTGTAATGTCGGCAATTTTAGTATGTGCTAGAATGATGGTATCCGCAAAGTTAGCAGGTAGAGCAATGGCCCTTGGTTCTTTTTTTGGTTGGGTGGGTATGGGTTTAGGAGGTTATTTTGGAGGATTACTTTTTGATATAAAAGGTGATTACACGTGGTCATTCCAGTTTGCTTCACTAATGGGGTCCATAAATCTTTTAATCCTATGGCAATTTCACAAACGAATAACAAAACAGTCAAGAGCTTTGGCTTAAACCTAACTTATTGAAGGCAACTCTTTTGGTGCTCTTTTAGTTAATAAAACAGGCCCATCCTTTGAAACAAAAATATTTTCCTCATGAACTATTATTTTTCCAGGCTTATACTCTATTGAAGGCTCAATAGTGAGAACCATATTCTCTTGAATAATGGAATTATCAAAAGAACAAATTGATGGGGGCTCCGTCAATTGCAGCCCAATACCATGACCATATCTACCATTACCTTGAACAATAAACCCAAAGTCTTCAATTTTCTTGTTTATTTGTTTCCAAATATCTTTAGCCTTTTTTCCGGGCACTAAATTTTTAATTCCTTCCTCTGTCGCATGCCATAGAATTTCATTTGTCCTTTTGAGTTCCTCCGAGACGTTTCCAAGTGAAAAGTTTCTATCGAAGTCACAAAAATATCCGTCGAATGTGGAGCCAGTATCTACAAAGAGAAAGTCTCCAGAGGAAATCAATTTATTAGTTGGATTTCCTATGATTTGTGAGACACCACCTATCCCTGATACTACCGGCAAATAGGGAACGTTATCTGCTCCACCGTTAAATATTTCCTTTTTCAACTTTTTTGCTACATCACGTTCACTGTCATCAGCTGATATAAGCGTAGGCAATCTTTCAAAAACGTCACTGACAATTTGAGCCACTTTTTCGATTTTTTTTATCTCACTTAAAGTCTTTACTATTCGAAGCTTCCAAATCAATGATGTTCCATCTACAATATCGAACTTTAAATTATTTTGGAGAAGCCAGAGGTCTAAGACTGGCATTCTTATACTCATTTCTTTTCCCAATTCAGCACCAATGGCTCCAAAACGACTAGGTATAGAGTCTAATAGAGATTTTAAAGGAGTAATATCATCACCTTTATTATTTGGAGAAGACCACGTGTAAATATCCTTTACAAAAGTTTTCTGAAAAAGTTTTTCACCTATTTCTGGAATTACAGCCATTAAGCGTCCAGAAAGCGGTACGATCAAAAACCATGGTCTTGTAGGACTTTCCCAAAAATGGGTGTCAATACCAGTAAAATACCTAATATTCGATGGAATGGTGATCAAAAGGGCATCAAGTTTATTTTCATACAAAAGTTCCTGTGCTCTTTCAAGACGAATTTCAAATTCCTCGGTTAAGAAACTATATTCCGGTGTTTTGGCATTTCGCATACAATAATTTTTATTTAAAAACAGTTACTTGTCATTATTTTTTAAGGTTTATTAGGCGGCATCAAAATAGTCTTGTAATTGAAGATATTTATACTTCATTTCAGCGATGTAAGGCCCAATTAAGCCACCATTCCATTTTCTTCTAAACCTATTAAAAATTTCATACTCTTTACCCTTTCCAAGAATAAAATCGGCAAGAACAATGGCCGAGCCAGGCGCAGTATTCATTCCATGACCCCCGAAACCCATAATACTGAAAACATTTTCTTCTTCATCTCGAATTTTTGCTTTACCAACATACGGCATATAGTGACTTGCATATGCCATATTTCCAGACCAAACATAATCTATCTCAATGTTTTCCAATTCAGGAAAAAAATAATTTATTTCTTTTGAAATCGCCCTTTTTAAATGCAGGGAAGTAAAATTTCCAACTGCTGATATACCTCTTCCCCATGAAAGTCTATTTTCAGGAAGAACACGGTAATAATTTCCAGCTCTGCGGTTATCACTGAATCCCAATGGCTTTTTTAATACAGAACGTAATTCATTTCCAAAAGGCTTAGTAACACCAATAAAAGTCTTTATTGGCAACCAGTAGCTTTTTAAATCCCTAATTTCTTTCCCACCGTAGCCACCCGTTGCAAATACTAACTTATCAGATTTAATATTTAATATCTTATTGTCATAGGAAATTTTAGAATCTATTTTTCCGTTATTTTTAGAATAGGTAATAAATTTACAATTTTCGAAAATCGAAGCCCCCAAATTGATACAATCCTCAGCTAGAGCTTTCATAAAATTTAAGGGATGAAATTGAAAAGACTCCTGTCTCAAAACTCCACAAGTATATTTTTCGGATTGAACATACTCATGGAGCTTTTCCTTTTCTATAAACTCTTCATTTTGGTTAAATAACTGATTTTGTATAATGACATCGTGTTTAACTTTTTCTACATTATTCGATAGAAAACATTTTAGAACCCCTGACTGGAGATTTGTATGCTCATATCCCTTTGAGAGACACTTTTCCCTCATCCATTGTACACCAGAAGCCGCAATCCTTTCTAACTCAATAACCTCCTCTTTAGATAGATACTTCAATAAAACATCATAATCTTGTGCCCACCCAGAGAGGCAAAAACCCCCATTACGTCCTGATGCTCCACTACCAACCTGGTTTTCTTCAACTAAAAAGGCATGAACACCATTTTTTTTTAAGTTATAGAGTAGACTAAGACCCGCAAGGCCTCCCCCAACTATAAAAACCTCGCAAGTTAGGTTATTTTTTATGTGACCTTTCTGTTTAAAACTATTGTGTACCGTATCATCATACCATGT
>CAZOIZ010000089.1:0-4119 GCA_964580005.1 uncultured Rhodobacterales bacterium | reverse complement strand
GCACTCTGCGATTAATTGGCCGCCTGTTTTTGGCATTTTTACCACAAATAATTAAAGCCCAGTTCTAAACTATTCTTTTGGTTCAGGCAACGGCTTTAATTTATTAAGTTCAGGCAATAGAAGTCGTTCCTCTTCATTTTTTGGCTCGAAATAGCTGCCTAAAATAGTTTTTCTTTTCTTGAGAGCATGGAGCTTCACTAGCTTAACGTATTTATCGTATACAGCATCTACCTTGTTCCTCGAGTTGTTCATGGTAACGCCATCTATAAATTCATTTTCCAGTGCTGCTTTTAGTCTCTGTGAAGTATTTCCTCTAATCTTCGTCAAACTGCTTATTGCAGATCGGCTCATACCAGCTACTTGGTCTTCCATAGCTGTTAAATCATCTAGAGTTGGCTTTGGCACGGTAACTGTAATTAGTTGTTGTTGCACGTCTGATTTTACATTTTTAAACTCATGCGCTTTAATCTCAGCAACAATCAAGGGAATATGTTCTCTACTAAATACAAGAAGTTCTAATGTTCTAGGAGCTTTTCCAGCGTAAATTTTGCTTAAATCAGCTACACGTCTAGGTTTTTTGTCAATCATTACCTTCATACCGAAGAGCGCATTCTTAAACCCTTCGCTAGAACCAACATCTTTAATTAAAGTACCAAAACTAATTATATAATTCTCCATATTCGCTAGTGCTTCCGCGGAATAGGAGTCCTCAAATACTTCAGCCATTTCTTCCCCCTTTTTTGAATAATTCTTTGTTAATCCAAAAAAATTAAGCCTTTACATATTTTATGATACACTAATAGTACGTAAAATTCAAAACTTCTAAACTAATAGATATAAGTGTCGATTTTATAATCAACCAATATTTTAAAGAGAGAACAAAAAATAATGAAAAAATTGATGCTTTTATACGCCCTTTTAATATTTCCTGGTATCTCCCTGGCCGAGGGACGCATGTATGAAAATAAGAAAGAACCACACTGTACTCTTTGGGACACGATGAGGCTTAAGTGGCCACAAACAATAATGGGAAGAGAAAAGATTAAGTGCCGTAGAAGAGCTGCACTGTCAAACACCACTCCGGTTACGTGCAGGTATAAAAGCTGGAAATGGAATGATGATGATCCAACTCAGAGAATGTGTACTTATGTGAAAGCAGGATCTAGAATGGACCCACCTGAGGTAACTATTGTGATTGAAAATAAAGGTGCTTGTCCTAGGGAATATAAATGTGCTCGTAACAAATAATCGTTTTTTATAGCCGTTTCGTAAAAATATTGGTTTTTTCACCACATTTTCGATTATTATCAGCAATATGATGAATAGAAATTCGACATACCCCAATGAAGTAATTTTTGTAAGACAACAGAATTCGTTTAATCTCCCAAAAGAAGAAACTGAGTACTTAGTAGAAAAAAGAAATGATTTCGATGAAATCGAGAAGCTCGTAAAATTTTTTCCAGTTAAAGATGGAACGATAGAGCTGAAGATTGTATCGCCAGAATATTCCAAGTCATATAAGCACGGTGACATCTATAATATAAGCAAAAAGAAATCTTCTGGATTTAGTGAAGTCGAGCAAATTGTTGGCACGGGTATAATTCTAAATAATATCTACAAAAAAAATAAAGATTCTTTTTCAATACTCGGTTCTAGGGAATATTCGGATAAAGTAAACGTCGCAATCCATTGTTTAAAGAGAGATAGCCAAAAAATATCAGGCAAAGATAAGTCAGTTCTCGGAAGTTATACTCAGGGAGATTTAAACTTTGATAATTTCAAGGGTAGCGGTTTTTTTTCTCTGACTTGTGGCAAAGCAAGCGACAATCTAGATTACAAATTTGGGGAAGAGTTTTATTTAGAGGTATATCTGGATGATGATACTTTTAGAGATTTACTCAGCAAGATTTATCATACTGAGTTTGAGGCTATTATTGTAAGATGTAATCTAGGTAATCTGAAAGGTATATACGCGGAAAAACCTACAGGGATGTATACTGAAAATGGGTTTATAACCGACGGGCAGGCCTTCAAACTTCTGTATGAAAAACAGGACGTTTCCAATTATAAGGAGATGCCAGACTACTTTGGATCTGTGGGTTCCATTTCAAAAGGCAACCCATTTATAGTTGACGTATACTATGCAAGCAAAGATTTAAAAAAACCCAAGCCAAATAAAGCTAAGCAAACCCTAAGAGAACATAAACAATCTTTAGAAAAGCTACAGTTTATTGGCTCTAATAACAAAGTTAATATAGTATTATTATATATTTTGATATTTTCGATACTCTTATATCTCGCCATTCAATTTTTTGAATGAAAGAAGCTATTCAATTGATTTTGAAGTAACAAAATTGGAATAAGTCCGGTAAGTATGATAAAAAATGCAGGTAATGATGCCTCAATCATTAATTCATCATGTGCAAATTGGTATGTATATGTTGCTAGTGTTTCAAAGTTAAAAGGTCTTAGTATCAATGTCATCGGCAGCTCTTTAACTATATCTACAAATGTCAAAATCGCAGCAGCGATTATGGATGTCTTTATCAAGGGTAGAGTAATTTTAAGTGAAGTCGACGTTGTGGAATAACCCAAGCTTTTTGATGCATCAAATAAATTCGAGGGAATTCTCGTGTATCCTGAAATCACTCCACCATAGGGAATGGCATAAAACCTTACTGTAAGTGCAAATATAACTCCGTAAATGGTTCCTCCTAAAAAAACTATATTTCCAGTAAAATTATCTAAAAATCCAAAAAAAATGACTACACCTATAGCAAGCATAGTTCCAGGCAAAGCATATCCTGTAGCAGCAATATTATAGATTATTAGTAAAATTCGATTTTTACTAAAATACGCGCTAGAGGCTGAGAAAAAGGCAAGAAATATAATTATCATTGTAGCGGTGAAACTTATAAATATAGTGTTTTGAAGTACAGGGAGAATCGCAAAAAAACTACTAGATTTTAGCCCTATAAAGACGTTATTTATCAATATAATTATAGGAACTATAAAACCAACTGAAATTGGGACTAAACAAAACAAAATTGCAAATAGTGCTTTTTTCATACCTAACTCTTTTGGTGAAATATTATTCAGTCTCTTTGAGGTATCATTATATTTTTGCATAGATCTCGCTTTTCTTTCCAGCACAAGCAAGATGATTATAAAAATAAAGGTCACTATCGCTATTTGAGAGGCAGCCGATATACTGTTCATACCAATCCAAACATTAAACATTCCGAGAGTGAGTGTTTGAACCGAGAAATATTCAACTGTTCCAAAGTCTGACAGTACTTCCATTGCAACAAGGGCAAGACCTGCCACAATATATGGCCTGCATAAAGGCAAGCCAACTGTCATGAATTTGTTCCGACCATGAATCCTTGCAGTTTCATATAAGCTTCTTGGTGAGTTATTAAAACCTGTTCGTGCTAAAATATATACATACGGGTAGAGAACAAAACCCATTACAAAAATAGCTCCAGGTACCGATCTTATCTCAGGAAAATGATAGTCAGCTGCTGAATTAAAACCAAAAATATGTCTTAGAAGTCCTTGTACCGGTCCTGCATACTCTAAGAAATCAGTGTAAACATAAGCAATAATATAGGCAGGACACGCTAAAGGTAGTATCAAAGCCCATTCTATTACTTTTTTACCAATAAAAGAGTAATTAGTCACAATCCAGGCCGTTGAAATGCCTAAACCTGCTGATAGAGTTAGTACCCCTGTGAATAGCAATAAAGTATTTAGAACGTATATAGGCAGTACTGTGTTCACAAGGTGAACCCACAGATCTTGATTACTTTCGAAAGCTGTCAGAACTAAGCTGAATATAGGGCCAATCAAAAGGATAGATAGAACAACAGCAGGCACATTTCTCAATATACCCTTATTTATAGCCCAAAAGTTTGGTTGAAATGTCGCTGGATTATCTATAATTTACCAGCCTACCTTGTCTATAATTTTTTGGGCTTCATACGCTTTTAACGCAATTGAAATAATAGGTAAACTGTCGGACTTAAAACTTCCCCAACTTTTCAGTTCTTCAGTAGTTTCGACATTTGGGTTCACCGGATATTCAAAATTAATCTCTCCATACATTTTCTGAGAGGC
>CAZOIZ010000088.1:0-4134 GCA_964580005.1 uncultured Rhodobacterales bacterium | reverse complement strand
GCTTGCATGGCATGCAAGAGGTCAGGGGTTCGATCCCCCTTGGCTCCACCAAGAACAAGATGAAACAAGCACGTTTTGAAAAAGTAGAGCTTAATCAAATTTTACAACTTTACGGTACGATGGTATCACAAGGCCTGTGGAAAGATTACAGCATATCATTCTTAAAAGAGTTTGCAGTTTTTTCTGTCTACAGGAAAAATTCTGATTGGGCTCTCTTTAGCATCAAGAAAACACCAAAAAATTCTAAATACGGTAGACTGTATTCCTTAGTTGCGATGGATGGTAGAATACTAAAGTGTTCTAATGATTTGAACTCTACTCTAAGAGTATTAAAACATAAAGAACTCAAGTTGAACTTAGTTTAGGAATTAATCATATGCGAGACTTTCAAAAACCTGAACGTTCTGAAGTCTTTTCATCAAATGGGATGATAGCTACTTCTCACCCACTTGCTGCAAAAATAGGACTTGATGCTATGAGCAAAGGGGGGAACGCTATCGATGCAGCAATTACTGCTGCTCTGATGCTAGTTTTGTGTGAACCACAGTCTACTGGTCTATTTGGGGATGCATTTGCGATTATTAAATCAGAAAAGTCTGAAGGCATTATTGGGTTAAATGGATCTGGCAGCGCGCCAATGGCTTTGTCTAGTGACATCTTGCTATCAAAAAATATGAGAGAAATCCCATTAGATAGCGCTCACTCTGTTACAGTTCCAGGTGCAATATCTTTATTTGAAGAGGTTGCAGATAAATTTGGGAAATTAGGCCTAAAGGAGTTATGTACACAACCAATAAAGTATGCTGAAGAAGGTATAGTAGTGAGCCCCCGTGTTTCCTTTGACTGGCATACCCATAGAAAGAAACTTGTTGGCAGTTCTAAGAAGTTTTATCTGAACGCAGGGGAGCCGTATAAAGCTGGCTCATTATTTAAAGCACCGATGCAGGCAGAGGTATTAAGGCAAATAGCAGCTCTCGGGTCGAAGGGTTTTTACCAATCAGATATTACAATTGACCTTGTAAAATCTTTAAAAGAGTTGGGCGGGGTACATACTCTTGCTGATTTTGAAAACGTTAAAGTTCAATATGTTGATCCAATACATGCAAACCTTAAAGATGGAAGCACATTAATTGAATTGCCTCCAAATGGTCAGGGTATCACGGCTATAATGATGAAGAAGCTTATGGAATTTTGTAGTATTGAACGCTTTAGCGCTGACTCCTTTGAGAGAGTTCACTTGGAGGCTGAAATCGCAAAAATAGCATACTCAGCTCGGAATAACTTCATAGGAGATCCAAATATTTCAGAGATTAAACAAAACATATTTTTAGAAGAACCATATCTAGAAAAATTGTCAAGAGAGATTTCTTTAGGAAAATTATTGAACGATAATATTGAGGAAGATTTTTTTAATCGAAATAAAGATACTGTTTTAATATGTGCAGCTGACAATTCAGGCAATGCAATATCCTTGATTTTCTCTACCTTTCATGCATTTGGCTCAGGCTTATGTTCTGAAAAATATGGTCTTCTTTTCCACAACCGAGGCGCAGGTTTTACTTTAAAAAAAAATCACCCTAATGAATTATTGGGTGGCAAAAGGCCTCTGCACACAATAATCCCCGCAATACTAAAAGAAAAAAACGGAAGCATAATGCCCTTTGGGGTTATGGGTGGACAATACCAGGCCAATGGTCATGCGAGAGTTCTCAGTAACATAAAGGACTACGGTATGGAATTTCAAGAATCTTTAAACTTTCCAAGAAGCTTCTATTTTGATGGTGTATTAAATTTAGAAAGAGGTTACTCAAAAGCGACAAAACAGAAACTAAGCGAAATCGGTTATAAAATAGAAGAAGCGACTATTCCTATAGGTGGAGCGCAATTAGTCCGATTTGACTCTTGTGGTGTATTGATAGGTGCGTCTGACCCTAGAAAAGATGGCTGTGCACTAGGGTATTAACTAGTTCTTAATGCATTATATCTGATAAAAGATAGCGCCCCTTAGATAAGCTACCGAATAATTGTTTTACTTCAGGATGTCCAATGGGCTCCCCACTATCATCATAGAGTAAATTTTGTTCAGAAACGTAGGCAATATAGTAACTTGAATCATTCTCTGCCAAAAGATGGTAGAATGGTTGGTCTTTTTTAGGCCTATGGTCTTCCGGTATAGAGTTCCACCATTCCTCGGTGTTGTCAAAAGTAGGATCTACGTCAAATATAACACCCCTAAAAGGATGAATTCGATGTTTTACAACCTCTCCGATGGAAAATTTTGCGTTTCTATTTAGCATTTTTTTACCTTTTAGATCAAAAGCTTTGACTTTTAAATAATCGAATTTAAAAAAGATACAAGCTTCTTCTCTAATAGATAATAAAATAACTAGCAATCTAAATACAATAACTTTCTATGGTAAAAAAAACTTTTTTCATTTTTATTCTCTTCAACTACATAATTATCTCTGGCTGTATTGGTATTCCAAAAAATCAAGAGGATGCATGCTCCATAATAAAGCAGAAGAAAAGCTGGAGAACTGCATTGAAGAAAACGGAAAGAAGGTGGGGGATAAGCCCCGGAATGCAACTTGCATTTATAAAGACAGAATCTAATTTTAAACCGACTGCCCGAACCCAAAGGAAGTATTTTCTCGGATTAATACCATCTGGAAGAATTTCATCAGCCTATGGATATTCTCAAGCACTAGATGGAACATGGAAAGAATATAAGAAAAGCACCGGAAATAGATATCATAGAAGATCTAATTTTGCGCACTCAACAAACTTTATCGGCTGGTATGCTGACAAAACTAAAAGATTATTAGGAATTTCAAAAAATAATGCTTATCTTCAGTATCTCGCCTATCATCAAGGTCAGGCGGGGTTTAAGACAGGGGCTTACAAAAATAAAAAAGCTCTCTTAAAGGTAGCAAATAAAACAGCGCTCAATAAAAAAAAATTTGATAGGCAACTCAAAAAATGCATGTAGCTCTCAAATTAAGGTTGACTAGACTACTATGTGTTTATAACGTTCCATTAGTTAGAGAACACAAAGACATCTTATAATGAATGAATTCTCCAAAAAAGCGAATTTGGAAAAACTAGATAGAAAATTAGAGGAGTTTAAGTCTAAGAAAGAGAAAGATAGCCCAAGACGAATAAAAGTTCAAAACGATGGATGGAGAATGATCATCGAACTTGTGACAGGAATGCTTCTAGGAGTAAGCTTGGGATTGGGTCTTGATTACATGATAGGGAGTGAACCAATATTCTTAATAATATTTTCTCTTCTAGGCTTTATGGCTGGCGTTAAAACAATGATGGCTACCGCAAAGAAAATGAATGAAACAAATAACTGATAATGCGTAGATAGATGGAAAAAGAGTCTGCTTTTAATATCCACCCGATGGATCAATTTATTATTGACCCCATACTAACGGGAGAGAGCTTGGAATGGTATTCTTTTACAAACCAAGCCTTATGGATGCTTATCAGTCTAGCATCGATATCATTTGTCTTCATATACGGATCGCGGAAGCACCAATTAGTTCCTGGGCGTTTACAGTCAATTGCTGAACTCATGTATTTTTTTATTAGGGATATGATCATCGATATAGCAGGCCAAGAGGGGCTGAGATACTTCCCTTACATATTCACTCTATTTATTCTCATATTGTTTGGTAACGTTTTAGGTCTATTACCTTACAGTTTTACATACACCAGTCATATCGCTGTAACGGGGTTTCTTGCACTTTCTGTTTTTATAGCAGTTACTATTATCGGTTTTGTTAAGAATGGCTTTGGGTTTTTAAGCCTTTTTTGGATCAGTAGTGCCCCCCTAGCCTTAAGACCGGTACTATTAATTATCGAAGTGATATCTTATTTTGTAAGACCTGTGAGTCATTCTATAAGACTTGCCGGAAACATGATGGCTGGACATGCAGTGATTAAGGTATTTGCAGGATTTGCTGGAGCCTTAGGATTGGGAGCAATCGCGCCCATATTCGCGATTACGGCTGTTTACGGACTCGAAATGCTTGTTGTGGTAATACAGGCGTATGTGTTTACTATATTAACTTGTGTTTACTTGAATGATGCTTTGCATCCCGGTCACTAATAATTTTTATAAAGGAG
>CAZOIZ010000087.1:0-4207 GCA_964580005.1 uncultured Rhodobacterales bacterium | reverse complement strand
GGTACAATCAGTTTGTAGATATGATAAAAGAGTACTGTAACGTAGGCATGTAGGCTGATATGAGAAGTCAGTGGGAAATTTTAAATGAGTGGGCAGGGGAACAAAACCTAGAGAAGGCAATAGAGTCCGTTCATCATGATTATATGTTTATAACTGATTATGGATTGGGAAATCGCGAAGAGTGGATAATGGAACTAAAAACACAGTTTAATAGTGGTACATATGAAGCGTCTGACAGAGAGTTGTTATTAGAAAACGAAACAATACTTGTTTGGAAAGGTACAACACATATTGGTGGCACCAAGTATCGTTCAACTGTTTCATCATTAATAAGAGATGGAAAGATTTGGAGAACAATGGTGAATAGGGTGCCCCAGAAGGATTGACAACTAAAAAAAACAAACTATTCAAGATATATAAGTCAGGCAGAACTGGGCATAACCCACCTTTTTTTTGAAAAGTTAAAAAATAAATTATGTTTGAGCGAAACGTGTCAAGACACGAGGCACATTTGAGTCACATAATTTTAGTGTTCTTAAAAATATAATTAAATCAATAACTTAAAGTTGTTTCAGTTTTCGAAGCGTTGATTATCTTTTTATTTTTGTAAATAAATGCTTTACAACTGATATTTTTAAGAAATTGTTTTTATGAGCTTTTTTCTGTTGAGGGCAAGTTTCATACAATTAATCCATCCATATTAACTAGAACTCATTTCGATGATGCCTAGTTATATAAAACTTTTTTCCCAGTTTTTTTATCTGTAGAAACATTACCGATTATTTTCAGCAGAGCTTTTACTCCTTCCGCAAAATCTTCAGCTGCATGAACTAATTCGGGAGCCAGATCAGAATCAGTAAGTAAAATTCCTATAAGAATTGCATCTTTCTTATCTAAATAAGTAGATCTGGTTACTAATTGAGCAAAACAATTCTCATCGGCGCCAACACATTTACAATTCAAGTCGTGCCTTACAAGACGCCGTCTTCCATTATTTTGTAATTTGCTGAAAAGAAATTGCAGTGCTCCGATAGTTTTATTGGCTATTTCTATGCCTAAGTAAAAACGAAATTCTTCATGAACCTCTAAGAGAGCCTCAGATCCATCGAAGCAGCATCTAAAATAGTAAATAACCAAGTGCTCTTCCCAGCTTAAATCTGATATTACGGCTACGGGTGAGCCTCCTTTAGTTGTAGGCTTCCTTTCCGAAATCGTTTTCAATGTTTTTTCCCCCGTTTAAAGACAAAAATTCTAAATAAAAAAAGATATCATAATCAGAGCTTTAAGAAGGCCTTCCTGAAATAACTCTTACTCCAGCAATAATTTTATCAAATTACCGTTTTCGTTTTTGAAGTTTTAAATCTTTAATATATTTTTATTTCCGACTAAAATAGTAACAATTTATACTTGATTATTTTAGTCATATTTGTCAACATTTAACTTTTGGAAGGAAATAATATGTCAGACTGGTATCTATTTCATGGGCTAGCAGTTGTGTCCGTGGTTTTATTAAGTTTTGGAGCTGGGTATTATACGTGCTTCATCCAGAACAAAAAAATTAGGAAATTGCTAAAAAACAATTTGTAACCTTGAGGCCTCTGTAATGTATATAGCTATGAATCGCTTTAAGATTAAATTAGGAAAAGAAGAGCAGTTTGAGGGGATTTGGAAAAACAGGGACTCCCATCTCGATAAAGTCGATGGATTTATTGAGTTTAATCTTCTCCGATCAAAGTCTACTGATACATATACTTTATTTGCCTCTCATAGTGTGTGGAAAAGTTCTAAAGATTTTGAAAATTGGACAAAATCTGAGTCTTTCAGATTAGCACATAAAAATGCAGGAAGTGCGAAAGGCATTTATCTAGGACATCCTGAGTTTGAGGGCTTTGAAGTTAGGATTTGATCTTCTTTTACAAGTAAAAAATAATTTCTATGTCATATGTTGCATTAGCGGATATGAGTAGTCGTTCTGATGCATGCTTTACGCACGTTTAAAAATCGCTCTTAAAATAATAATAAAATTAATAACTTACAGTCGCTTCTATTTTCGAAGCGGTGATTTTTCCACGGTGCGTTTTTTAATAAAATCTCAATAAAACAGACACTTAGTTTTTTTATGCTGTTTTTAAATGCTAGTTTTTAATATTCTCTTTATTGAAAAAATGGAATTATTGTTAATTAATTTAATTCGTTTTCTATGCTAAATGTAGCTAAACACTATCATTTCTTGATACGATAAAAGAGTATCGTGATATCAGATCATACTTTAAATCAAAAAAAGGAAAAATCCATGTCAGTTAGAGTTGAAAAAAACCAAGGAGTGTGGACGATAATTCATTCTCGTCCTGAGAGTAGAAACGCGATGGATCCAACAAGTGCTGATAATTTAACAGATGCTTTTTTAGAATTTAATGAAAATAAAGATGGGAAAGTGGCAGTCTTTTGGGGCGAAGGGGGTGCGTTTTGTGCAGGTTGGGATTTAAAGTTTGCTTCCACTTTAAATGAAAACGATCCATTAAAAGATTTAGATATAAAGATAAACGACAAAGTTTCACAGAATAGTAAATTGATGCCTAGAGGCCCGATGGGCCCAAGTCGGTTAAACTTAAAAAAGCCTGTGATCGGTGCAATAGCAGGCCCTGCTGTAGCGGGTGGGATGGAACTGGCTTTATGGTGCGATTTTAGAGTAATGGAGGATTCCTCCTATCTTGGAGTTTATTGTAGGAGGTGGGGAATACCTTTAATAGATGGAGGTACCGTTAGGTTACCAAGAATTGTTGGCCGAGGCCGTGCTTTAGAGATTATTTTGACGGGACGACAAGTTAAGGCAGAGGAGTGCCTGGCTTTGGGTCTTTGTGAATATATTGTAGAAAATGGTCAATCTAGGCAAAAAGCAGAGGCATTAGCTCATCAAATTGCGAGATTCCCTCAAGTTTGTGTGCGGGCGGATAGAAGTTCAGTCTATGCGCAAGAAGGCCTCTCAATGATAGAAGCTTTAAAGCAAGAATGGTTTAATGGGAAAAAAGCATTATCGGAAGAAGGTTTAAATGGTGCTAATAATTTCAAAAAAGGTTTTGGAAGGCATGGAGATTTTGATAAACTTGAGTAGGAAAATAAATTTCTTAATTGCTAGATATAAATATTTTCTGGTATACATCACTTATCCATAAACGGGAGATTATTGAACAATGGCGCTTTTACATAATATCGATCCAGACGGTTTGTTTGAGTACTCTGTGGTATTTACTGACAGATCTTTGAATCATATGTCTCAAAATTTTCAGTTGGTAATGAGAAGTCTCTCTGCAAATCTTAAGCAAGTTTATGGATCAGAAGGCGTTGCACTAATTCCAGGTGGTGGCACATTTGGAATGGAGGCTATAGCCAGACAGTTTGCAAACGACCAAAATGTTCTAGTAATAAGAAATGGTTGGTTTAGTTTTCGCTGGAGTCAGATTTTTTCTAAGGGAAATATTACCTCAAGTGTTAAGGTTTTGAGCGCCTCGCCAACCTTTGAGAACTTTCAAGCCCCGTTTAAGCCGGTATCTCTGGATGAAATTACGTTGTACATAAATGAAAATAAACCGTCCGTTGTTTTTGCCCCGCACGTAGAAACTTCGGCCGGAATTATTCTGCCAGATGAATACCTCAAGGGTATATCAAACGCCGTGCATTCTTATGGTGGTATATTTGTTTTAGACTGTGTTGCTTCAGGTGCGGCGTGGGTCGATATGAAAACGACTGGAGTTGATGTTTTATTAACTGCTCCCCAAAAAGGTTGGTCCGCATCGCCATGTGCAGGCGTTATTATGCTTAGCAAAAAAGCGATTGACGTAATGGGGAAAACGGAGAGCTCAAGTTTTAGTTGTGATTTGAAGAAATGGTTTGAAATTATGAAAACTTATGAAAATAATGGACACGCATACCATACTACAATGCCAACCGACTCACTTGTGAAGTTTAAAAAAACAGTTGAGGAGACTGAGGCGTTTGGTTACGAAAATGCAAGAGAACAACAAAATTATATTGGAAACTCAATTAGAGCTTTGTTAGAAGGTAAGGGCTTTAAAAGTGTAGCGGCAGATGGGTTTAAAGCTACCAGCGTTATAGTAAGTTATACAGAAAATGACTCATTTCAAAATGGTAAGATATTTGCAGAAAATGGGATGCAAATAGCTGCAGGTGTACCTTTAGAGTGTGGTGA
>CAZOIZ010000086.1:0-4257 GCA_964580005.1 uncultured Rhodobacterales bacterium | reverse complement strand
GAAATTGGGCGCGAGGCAGGAAGAGAGATAAAGTTAAGAGGAGGAAAAAATTTCTTCCAGTAAAGAAATTCTTCTAACGCGGACTACTAAAGACAGCTGCCGCTTCAAAGAAATGTTAGAAAAGGAAAAATTCAATGGAAGAACCGTAATTTTCCCTCTTCTGGAAATAGAGTTCTTAAAAACAAATGTAAACCTAAAAGACGCAGATGTTTTGATCTTTACATCCGTTTATGCTTTGGAAAAATTAAATTTGGAATTGATAAGTTTTCAAACATCTGTATTTGCTGTTGGGCAAAGATGCGATGAATTTTTAAAGAAAACAGGAATAAAGAAGACATTTATTTTCTCTGATGTCAAACAGTTGCTTAATAGCTTGATAGCCTTCTGTAGAAACAAGAGACCACGAATATTTTATTTAAGAGGTGACGAAATATCCTATGACTTAAAGGCAGAAATTTCGAAGCACAGTTTTGATTGTGAAGAGCACGTGGTTTATAAACAGAAAAGGTCTATTCAACAGAAAGAATTAGACAATGTCTTAGCCAGAAAACATTTAGAAGGCATCGCGCTTTTCTCGGAAAAATCGGTAGATAGTTTGATTAAGGGAGCCTCAAGCCAAAATCTAGATAAAATATTTTTCTGTTTTAGCAAAAAAATCGAAAATAGATTAAGATCAGTTTTAGATAAAGATATTAGATGTAAGACAATTCAAGAGCCCTTGATCTCTGATATGGTTAATATGATTGTTAAAGAGTATTCACGTTATCAAGACTAAAATTAAAAAGCTTAAAAGTGACCGAAGCAAATACTAAGAAGAATTTAAAAAAAAACAGTGATGGACCTATTAAAAAGCACTATCACTTTAGCTATGCTCTTATTTTGGCTGTAGTTAGTTTAGTACTACTAGTTATAGCCTTTGGCGCTTTGTATTTCATTTTTTTCGTTGAAATTAAAGATTTAAAAACTGAGCTAAACTCTAAGTTGAACAAAAATACATTTCTTTTAGAAAAAGAGAAAATTGTAAGTTCTGGTATTGAAGAATTAAAATTAGAAAAAGAATTTTTACTTAAAAGAATAAATAAAGTTAACGATTTGGTTAAAAATAATTCCGAAGAAATAGAGTCAAAAATAAGTGCTGCTATATCTAAAAATTTAAAGAACAAAACCAAAAGTGAGGCTGAAAATAAAGGTGAAAATACAATTGAGGGATTGTCAAAGAACCAAATAGATATGCTTAAAGATTTTCAGCTAACATATAAAAGCGATTTAGATTTATTGCAGAAACGAATATCGCAGAACCAAGAGCTTATTGAAAAAAATAAAAAAAAGTTAGAGGTCTTAAGAAGTTCTTATCACAATATGGATAAAAAACAGTCCTTAGAAATAAGTCGTGATCTCTTGATTTTAATAGAGGAATTCAAAGACATTTCTTATCATGCTTTGAAAAATGAAATAAACGCTAAACAGAAAAATGACTGGAAGGGCTGGCTAATGAGTTACTTCAACACTGTTTTTATTTCTAGATCTACTGAGCCCATTGAGGGCGATCACACGGACGCAATACTATCTAGAATTGACGATGCACTAAAAAGTGGAAATTTAGAAAACGCAAAAATTGAGATAAGTAATTTATCATTAGAAACTAGGGTCTTAATGAAAGATTGGATTAGAAAGCTGGACAAACTTATTGAAATGGAAGATCAGATAAATCAGTGATTTGGGTGTTTATAAAGGCGATATTTTTCTTCAGCATTGCCATAGCAATAGCTGTAGCTTTTAATTTTGTAAAGGACACTGATGGAACACTGACAATCGATTTTCTTGATAGAGAATACCAGTTAAGTTTTATATCTTTTTCCGCTGTTATCTTAGTGCTTCTCTTTGTTGCTTTAATAATAAATATAGCCCTAAAGTTTTTATGGTCTTTGATTGGTTTTTTGAGAGGAGACGATACAGCTCTAAAAAGGTTCTTTGAAAAAAGATCAGAAAGAAAAGGGCAAAGCATTCTAATTAGTGCATATACTGCCAGCTTTGAGGGTGATCATGAAAAAGCTTTATCAGAAATTAATCGTAGCAAAAAATATCTTAAGTCAAGATCTTTGCCAAATATATTATCTCTTAGCTCGTATAAGGCTAAAGGAAACTTGGTAAAACAAGAAGAGATTTTTCAAGAATTAATTAAAGAAAAAACGACCCGAAGCATGGGATTGTTTGGCCTTATAAAGATGAAACTATCTGAAGGGAATACCAGCCTAGCACTCAAACTGACAGAGCGGTTAATAAAGTTGAAACCCCGGAACCTGTCCTTTAATAGAACTTTTTTTAATCTTCAACTTACAGAGGGTGATTGGGATGGAGCTATAGCGAGTTATAAAAATATCAATAAAATTGAAAGAATAGACAAAGATACTTTTAACAAAGGAGAAAGTATTCTTTTATATCAGAAAGCTAAGGAGCTTAGATCAGACGGAAAGACGCTGGATGCCTTAAAGATGTCCAGGCAAGCTTTAAAAAAATATGCTGGCCTGGTTCCAAATTCAATTTTTTTGTCGGAGCTTGAGTTGCTTGAAGGACAAAAAAAGAGAGCAGAAGCAGTATTGTTGAGTGGATGGAAAGCCAATCCACATCCCGATATAGCCAAAAAGTTCGCTGAAATCGAAAATAATGAAAGCGTCGATGATCGCGTCGAGCGTTTTAAAAAGATATTAAATGTCAAAAAGACTGATACAGAGACAAAAACCTTAAAGGCCGAGTTAAATATACTCTCGGAAAATTTTCCTGAAGCAAGACGGGCTATTAGTGATTTAATAGAAACCGATGAAGCAAACGCGAAGGTATATACCCTTATGGCGGCTATTGAGAAGGGAGTTGGATCATCAGACGCTGTCGTAAAAGCTTGGCTCACAAAAGCCGTTACAGCCAAGCGATCAAAAACGTGGATTTGTTCTAACTGTGACATTCAAAGCGAGTGGGAACCTGTTTGCAAAAAATGCGGGGAGTTTTCTTCATTTGAATGGAGAGAAGAAAGTTATCAAAACCCACTTAGAAATGATCAAAGTGATATACTCCCCCTTATAATTGGTGAGAAGGCCGATAGTCCTGATATACAAGTAGACAAAGTTGAAATAGATGTTAATAAAGTTTGAGGAAACATAGATGCAATGTACAAAAAAGGTTACCCATTGTTTATAAAAGTCGTCTCTATAAATCTCACAATTTTTTTCATAATGCTTAAAGCAGTTTTTTCACAAACGACTGCTATGAATGCCGAAATAAGTAGTCTTGTACGTCCCAATTGGGAATTTGAGTCTTTTTGGGCAATTCCACGAATTGGTGAAACTAAACCTGTGGTAGCGATAAGCCTATTGGCTGGAAAAAATACTGTAAATGTTCGATGCATAGACCTTGAATATTTAGAAATAAAGAAAACCTTCAAACCCAAAGCGAAATTAGAAAGAGAGTTCCTTCATAAGATTATGTGTAAGTCTATAAACAGAGCCTTACAAAATACAAACGGCCTGGAACAAGTGGTTCTTAGAACCGGTATGGAGGAGGTTGGTCTTCGGTTTGACTTTTTAAATGGCTGGATTGAAATTGTACAAATTCCTGAACCGCCACAACCAGATGAAGAAATGCATGAGATGGGTAGCGGGTTAGATGTCCATCACCAAGACACTTAATTATTGAGAATGCTTTCATTGCCTTTCGATGGAAATCTAGGTATTAATAATGCCACTACTAAAGAAATAAATGATAATACGGCAGCCATGTAAAAAACGGCACTATTATTATTAATCCAAATATAGCCTAGTAAAACGGGCAAAAATACAGCAGATATATGGTTTATTGTAAAAGCCACGGCTGCAGTTGGAGCAAAATCTTCACTATCCGCAATTTTTTGAAAATATGTTTTCATCGCAAAAGCCAACCCAAAAAACATATGGTCCGCTATGAATAGGATAGAGGCAACGATGTAAGACCAATCAAAATAATAAAGGCCTGCATAAAGAAGAAAAATAACCATAAGCCCAAAGTACTCAACAATTAATGAAAGTCTTTCACCAAACTTTTCTATGAATCGGCCGATTAAGGGAGCCATAAATATGTTGATTAAAAAATTCGTTAAAAGAAGAAGTGTGATTTGGTGAACATCAAAACCATATTTTTCGACCATCATAAAGCTTGCAAAAACAACGAAAATTTGTCGCCTGGCTCCCGAAAAAAACTGTAGGGTGTAATAGACCCAATATCTCCGCT
>CAZOIZ010000085.1:0-4266 GCA_964580005.1 uncultured Rhodobacterales bacterium | reverse complement strand
AAAGGATACTTGTGAACATAAGTGGGGGTAGCAAAATATAAAAAGCAAACTTTGATAAAACGGTACCATCCCGTTCTGACATGAACTGAATTTTTTTCAATAGGTAGCCGATACCAATTAAAGAAAACATTGGAATGGTTAAATTTAAGACATCAGTCATTAATCACCCGATTTGAAAGGAACTGTAAGTTTTTGCATTGTCAAAATCGCCAGCAGGAACAATACCACTACGAAAAAGCTAGTTTTAAGTATTTCATAATAAAACACTTGTATACAGTTTAAAACAGAAACCGAAAAGCGATTGATACTATAGCACCTATTTAAAAGGTCATAGAATTCAAGTAAAAATACTAACAAAAAAATACAACTCAGAACAAAACAGATAAAAGTAATAAAATACTTTAAGTAACTTATATACTTAGACATTGTCTAAAAGTTAAAAATTGTCGCTTCTCTAGAAAGTTTAACGAAAACTTCTTCTACCTCAGCTTTAGACAAGCTTTTAACAATTCCGTTTGAAACCTCCTCCCGGCTCCACATCCATGTTTTAACGGGGTCGTCTTTCATCGCCCATGCAGGAAATAAACGCTTTTCACAAAACTGATCGAGTAGGTGATAGACATTAATGTGGCGGTCATCCTTCTGTATCTTCTCATAGATATTTTTTACCTGCTGTTCAGGTCCTTCAAGGAGCTGCAGAAAAATATCGGAACGACAGATTAAAGCTCCAGTGATGTCGTGTTTCCTATTGTTTGCTCTAGAAGCAATTAATATTGCTGATAGAATCTCTAAACTATATCCAAACGGTTGAGAACAATAAACGAGCTGCATGAATTTCATTAAAGTTTCCTTGTCATTTTATAAACCCAGTATCCTACAGTTTCATGTACATATACACGCCAAAGGTCAACACTATCTTGGATATGTCCTGGACTCCAGTATATCGAGTTTGCCGTTTGAAAATCAACTGGTATCGGCTCGAAGACTATTTCGGGGTGCTGTTTTTCAAAAGTTGCGATAGCTCTTTTCATATGGTTGGCTGAGGTCACAATCCCCCACTTTTTTATTTTCAGGTCATCAATAAACTCTCCTGTGTAAAAGGCATTCTCGTACGTATTTCGAGAGCGTTTCTCAAAGAGCATTTTTTTGGAATCTACTTTTAACGCCTTAATTAGCTTTTCTGTTATCTCTGCCTCTGATAGCCCTTCATGGAAGAGACTTCCAGAAAAGCCAGTAAAAATAACAGTACCTTGAGGTTGCTGCTGTAGAAACTGTAAACCCTTAAAAACTCTTTCCGCGCCTGGCCCTAGAGAAATGTCGTTCCGTTCTTTAGCGATTTTTCCGGAGCCCGTGCTACCTCCGAGCACAATTATGCCTTCTAACTCAAGAAAGGTTTCTTCTCTATAAGAAAATTTATCTTCAAGATTTTTTACAAGAAACTCGGGTATCGGTTTATATAGAATAAGGCTCCAAAAGAGCACAAACCATAAGGTGCCTCTAAGCTTATTTTTTTTTGCTCTAGCGATGATAAGTAAAAAAAGAAGAAAGGAAATTATTAAAAGATTTAAAGGGTCTAAAAAAAAATTAAATATCTTTGACAAAATAAAAAACAAGTAATCAGACCTTTTTAAAATATTTATACGAAAGCTTTTCAAAAGTCTCAAAAGCTTTGAGAAGGGTAGGAGTATAGCAGGGTAGTATTTGTGTCAAGAATACTCCAGCCATATCGCTTTTGGAATCTACCCAAAAGTATGTATTTAATAAACCAACCCAGCTCCCACTATCTGCCGAGCGCCCTGTTATTAGTGGTTGATTATTTAAAAGAAGACCATAGCCCCAAGTCTTTTCTATATTTGGATACATTTCATAATCATCAACGAGGCTTTGATTATAACTTTTTAAAGTGGAAACTCCCATATTCCCTATCTGGTTTCTGAACATTTTCGAGACCGTAGAGCTTGGCACATTAGACTTCATACTTTTCAATAGAAATTGAAGAAACTTTAAGTAGTCACTCAAGGTAGACGTTAATCCTCCTCCACCATAGTGGAATCGGTTTAAGCCAATGGTTATTTTGCTGCTAATGTCTGAATAAGCACCATCCGATTCTCTAAAATATAGCGGTGCAAGAGTATCTCTATTTGCTTGACTTGGATTAAATGACGTTTGCTCTAAACCTAAGGGTTGGCACAGATACTTTTTGAGATTTTCATCCAAGCTAACTCCACTTATAGCTTCTATAGCTTTTCCAAGCCAGCCATAGGAGATGCCATAACCCCAACGGCTTCCAGGCGTAAATACTAATGGCGCTTGTAGAAAGGAATCGTCACCAATCTTCATCGGAGCAATTTCTTTTTTCGACAATAACTCTGAAATGATTGGATCGTGATGCTCATACGCATGACCGGATGTAAAGCTTAGCAAATGATGAAATGAAATAGGCACGTCATTTTTTTTATATTTAATAGTGTCTCCCTCTTTGTAGGCAATTTCCAAATTATCAATTTCAGGGACATACTTTCCGACGCTATCGTGTAGATCAATTCCATTATCCTCAAGAACGGCCAAAGTCAGGTATGCCGTTATAGGCTTAGTCATCGAAGCCATTCGAAATAATTGATTTCTATCTTGAGATAAATTGGGAAACTCCGGATTTCTGAAAATACCTTCAAGAGATATGGAAGTGCTATTTGTTATGCCATAGTCGACAAATGGTGTTTTCAAATTCAAAAAAGTTTTGTTAATTTCTTCCTCGAACTTTTTCATTCTATCAAGAAGATTTCAATTTATTCGAAATCTCGACTGTTCTTTGCATTTGTCTCAGTACAGGTTTTTCGATTAACTTTCCATCGACCATTACAAGACCTGTATTTGCTTCTTCAAAAATACTTAGTATACGCTCCGCTTTTTTTACTTCTTCATCATTAGGAGAAAATATATCATTAATTATTGAAACTTGTTTTGGGTTTATTGAGCCTTTCCCTGTGAAGCCCAGGTTGCGTGCCTGTTCGCAGTAGCGTTTAAGGCCCTCATTATCGCTGAGATCTAGATAAGGTCCGTCTATCGCATCAAGACCTTCTTTTGCAGCGGCATGTACTACTCTTGAACGCGCATACAATAAATCTTCCCAAGTTAGTTTGCAGCGAAGCTCTGCTGCCATATCAATAAGTCCAAAAAATAAAGTTTTTATTCTTTTACTTGCGGCTGCAATTTTGAAGACATTTTCTAAACCTTTATTTGTCTCTATAATAGGGTGAAGGTCACAGTCTTTATTTGCCTCTGATAATAGATCGTCCACTATAATAATTTCTTCAGCATCCATCACTTTGGGGAGCATTAAAGCGGGAGGTGGGCTTTCACTTTTCAAAACAGCCTGTAAGTCCTCCAAACCAAATTGTGTGCGAATACTATTAATTCTAAGAATACGCTCAACGTTTTCAAATCCCTTATCATTCTTAAAAAGATTTAAGGCATGCGTCCTGGCCTCGGTTTTATCATGAGGCGCGATACCATCCTCTAATTCTACACAAACCATGTCAACACCGCATGCCAGAGCTTTCGGAAACATTTCAGGTTTTAATCCAGGCGTAAAAATAAAACTTCGTCTCGCTCTAATAGTCAAAATTATTCTCCTTTGGTATATAGCTTCTTTAGTTCTGAATCTGAGTCTAGAGCTCTATCAGACCATTTTTCGAAGACGCGTTTGATCTTTCCAGCTGGGAGATTTAATTGAGCCATGGGTATCCCACCATTTACTACCTCCCCATAATATTCAATTAGATTACCATCAAATTGGAAATAGGCCATGCCGGGTACAGCTACTTTTAGGTTTTCAGAACCGGTTAGTGTCGAGGTAAAAGAGAATCTATACCTAGCGTACCCTTTACTATCATTGTTAATAAGATCGTACATTTCCCAGGAAAAATTTTTAGCATCTTTGTGAAAGTGGGTCGGAAGCATCATAGCAATATTTCTTCTTCCCTTAAATTCACCATAAATATAATCGTCATAGATACCATCACCGGTAAACAAAGAGGCTAGTTTTTCTCCATCGTTATTTTCAACCGCGGTTGTAAAAGTTTTTACAATGTCACTAAATTCCAAGTTTTGGCCCTCCATTGCAAATCTTAACAAGGGAAGTCAAATACTTATAGGGAAAAATTATATTTATGTTGTATGATTACTAAAGTTCTAATTTTGAATTATTAAAGAGGGGGCAATAATGCAATTTGAGACAATTACTTTTGAGATTAAAGATAGAGTCGG
>CAZOIZ010000084.1:0-4290 GCA_964580005.1 uncultured Rhodobacterales bacterium | reverse complement strand
GGACAAGTGCGAGATTTTGTAGATTTAGGACGTTTCTGTTCCATATCCTTGTTAGTCCAAGAATATAGGGTAAATTGATTTCAAGCTTTTCGTCCAAAAAATGCTTGTCCATTTTATAGGCTCCTGCAAGAAGTTGTTTGTAAACATCTACACCGAGAGACGCAACTAAGCCCAATCCAAAATGTGACCACATTGAAAATCGACCCCCTACCCCATGAGGCACTTGAAAAATTGCATGTTCTTTAAGACCAACTTCCAATGCTTTTTCTGGGAAAGATGTGACTGCCACCACATGATCATTGAGTTCCAATCCCTCATTATTGAGCAAGCTTCTGACGAAGCTTAGATTGACTAATATTTCTTCTGTGGAAAACGATTTCGAATTGAAGATAAAGAATGTTTCTCTAATATCTTTCGTTTTTAGAGTATTTTCTAGGCTTGTGAAATCTAAGTTTGATATGTTGATTAGCGAAGGCCCCTGTCTCTCATTTTCTAGTGCATGATAAACCATTTTTATACCAAGGTCTGACCCCCCTATCCCTACGTTAATTAAATTCTTTATTTTCTTATTCTTTAGAAAGGATATGAAGGATTTATACCTTTCGGTTTTATCTACTACTGCGTTTGGATTTCTCTCAAGAAAATGAGTTACAAACCTATTTTCAGTAACGTTAACAAATGAACCCTCAAAAAGCTCCTTTTTTTTATCTTCAATGTCTATCACCTTGCCAAGCATTTTAAGTTTTGTAAGTTGGTTTGAGGAAATAAGCTGCCTGGTTATATCAAGTGATATATCCTCAAAAGAAAACGTGAATGCTTTCTGCCTATCTGGAGTTTGAAGTTCGTTGGCTATAACAAAATCCGACTTTTTTTCTTCTTCCAAGATATCCCTAAAGTATTTATTTTTATTAAGTTGCATTTTTTACAATAGCTGAGCTTAGTTCCTAGATAACACCTGATGACACAACAAAGTTTTGAAGTCCAATTTTTTTTACTATTATGGTTTTTTTTCTTTATCCCCGATTACCATAAAAAAATAAACACCAAACAAAACAATGAATAATGAGGCTAAGTGATAAATATATAACCGCTCACCAAGCAAAAGCACTCCCAGAATCGCTGCAAAGATAGGTAGAAAGTTAATAAATAGCCCTGCTTTTGATGCTCCCACAAGCTCAACGCCTCTTATAAAAAAAACCTGAGCTAAAAAAGACGGGACAAAAGCAATGTAAAGTATAGTGAGCCACGCTGTACCTGTAGCAGGAAGCTGATTACCTCCTAGACAGTATTCTGTAATTAGTAGTGGAAGAGAAAATATCAAAGCACTCAATGAGAAATAAGTCATTAGCACAATAGGATCAATTACTGGTTTGTTTTTCAGTCCGAGGGTAAAGCCAGAGTAGAAAAAACAGGCGCATAGCATTACTATATCTCCATAATTAAAAGACAATAAGATTACTCTCTCATAGTCGCCTTGGCTTACCACTACTAGGACCCCAAAAAATGATATTATCAGCCCAGCAACCTTCGTAATGTTGACTACCTCTTTGAATATAATTACTGACCCAACTAATATTATCGCGGGCATGATGCCTTGAATAATACCTAAATTTATTGCTGTTGTATTCTGAGCAGCTATATAAAACAACGCATTAAATCCGGTGAGCCCAAGTGATCCCATCAAGCAAAGCCAAACAAATTTTCCTCTTATCGACTTAAGAGACGAAATTAATTTCTTATTTAAGAAAAAAATTAAAAAAATTGAGATTATAAGCCACCTCAAAAACACAACAACCATAGGCGACATTTCACCAGTTGACATTCTTCCTGCAATAGTGTTCCCAGCCCAACCTAACATTGCTAAGCAAAGCAGAAAAATACCATTTTTTAAAATAGATGTGTTAAATGGGTTAAACACTGTCCGACTTTCTTTAGTAAAAAAAGATTGGTGACCCCGGTACGATTCGAACGTACGACCTACTGATTAGAAGTCAGTTGCTCTATCCAGCTGAGCTACGGGGCCACTGGTGCAGTGGTATCATATGAAAAGTTCATAGTAAATTTAAAATTGATCAAATGTGCATATGTTATGAGCTAGGCGACTCTTAGATTTAATAAATATGGCTAGTGAGTCCAAGGCCTTTTTCTGTTGTAATCAAAATTATCACCATAACCATTCTTTCGGACATTCATTTTTTTTTCGGATCCTTCATCAATGAAAAACAAGATTTTGTTTCTTTGTGCGTATTGAGTCGCGTCCTCTTTATTTTCAAATTTTAATCTTATTTGACTTGTAGTGTCGTTCGATCCAATCCAATTCATAACCTGATCTATCGGTTTGTGGTCGTTTTTGTCAAACTCTAAGAACCATTGGTCTGCGTTGCCAGTCCCCGACTGCATCGCAGTCCTAGATGTTTTAAAAATTCGTGCTACCATCAAAATTCCTAAAAATGAGTTTAAATTTCACAAATGATACTATATTGAACTTATAAAGTTTTAAACAGTTAAAACATAAAGCAATTGTAAAAATAACCAAATAAAGTTTGTTCGATATGAATGAGTTGACTATTGAAAAAAATAATTTGCATGTTGTTTCTGAGTATAAACCAGCTGGAGACCAACCTACAGCGATTGGTGAGTTAGTTGAAGGATTAGGCAAGGGTGAAAAGAACCAAGTTTTACTTGGAGCCACTGGTACAGGTAAAACATTTACAATGGCCAAAATTATCGAGGCGACACAACGCCCGGCATTAATCCTTGCTCCTAACAAAACGTTGGCAGGTCAACTTTTTGGAGAATTCCAAAAATTCTTTCCAGATAATGCTGTAGAATATTTTGTTTCATATTACGATTACTATCAGCCAGAGGCATATGTGCCAAGGTCAGATACTTATATCGAAAAAGAGGCTCAAATTAATGAGCAAATTGATAGAATGAGGCATTCAGCTACAAGGTCTCTGCTGGAACGGAAGGACGTAGTTATTGTTGCATCCGTATCCTGTATATACGGTATAGGTTCCGTCGAAACCTACAGCTCAATGACACAAAGTTTTAATAAGGGAGGAACTTTCAATCAACAGAAGATAGTAAAAAACTTGGTTGAGCAACAGTATCGTAGAAATGACAAGAATTTTCAAAGAGGCTGTTTTAGAGTTCGAGGCGATACACTGGATGTATGGCCTGCTCACTTGGAAGATAGAGCTTGGCGATTTTTGTTCTTTGGCGATGAACTAGAAAAAATTCTGGAGTTTGATCCTTTAACTGGAAAAAAGCTTGAGGAACTTTCACGAGCAAAAATCTATGCAAATTCCCATTACGTGACTCCTAGACCTACTCTGCAGCAAGCGATAAAAAATATAAAAGCAGAGCTGATGCTTAGACTAAAACAATTAAACAATGAAAATAAGCTTCTGGAGGCACAACGCTTAGAACAACGGACAAACTTCGACTTAGAAATGATCGAGGCAACAGGAATGTGCAATGGTATCGAAAATTACTCGAGATATCTCACAGGTAGAAAACCAGGAGAGCCCCCCCCGACTCTTTTTGAGTATATCCCCGACAATGCAATTGTGTTTGCCGATGAAAGCCATGTAAGCATTCCTCAGCTTGGAGGAATGTTTAAAGGAGATTTCAGAAGAAAAAGCACTCTTTCAGAGTATGGCTTTAGACTTCCTTCATGCACCGATAATAGACCTTTAAAGTTTGAAGAGTGGGATGCAATGAGACCCCATACTATTTATGTATCTGCTACTCCTGGGACATGGGAACTGGATCAAACTAAGGGCGTTTTTACTGAGCAAATTATCAGACCAACTGGCCTAATTGACCCTGAGATAGAAGTTAGACCTACTGACTCTCAGATAGATGATTTAATAGAAGAAGTAAATAAGGTAACAAAGAGAAACCTAAGGACGCTGTGTACTGTTCTTACAAAAAAAATGGCTGAAGATCTTACCGAATATCTTCATGAAAAGGGAATTAGAGTTAGATACATGCATTCTGATATCGATACTTTAGAACGATTAGAAATTCTTCGTGATTTACGAATAGGCACTTTTGATGTTCTGGTGGGGATCAATCTTCTGAGAGAGGGTTTAGATATTCCAGAATGTGGATTAGTTGCAATATTAGATGCTGACAAAGAAGGCTTTTTGCGTTCTGAAACCTCATTAGTACAAACGATTGGAAGGGCAGCCAGAAATATTGACGGAAAGGTCCTAATGTATGCCGATACAATCACGAAAAGCATGCAGAAAGCAATAGACGAAACTGACAGACGCCGTGATA
>CAZOIZ010000083.1:0-4326 GCA_964580005.1 uncultured Rhodobacterales bacterium | reverse complement strand
ACAACAGCTATCGGAGCAATTATGGTAAAACGAGGCGAGGCCGACAGCTTAATTTGTGGAACTTTTGGACAATATCTATGGCACCTAAAATATATTGAAGAAATTTTATCTGGTGACGGATTGAAGCCCGTTGGAGCATTATCAATGATGATATTAGAGTCAGATGTCTTGTTTGTAGCTGATTGCAATATCCATCCAAACCCTACTGCGGAAGAGATAGCTGAGATCGTCATTGGAGCGGCACGACATACTAAACGTTTTGGTGTTACCCCTAAAATTGCCCTTTGTTCTCACTCTCAATTTGGAAGTTTAGATACTGACTCAGGAAGACGAATGAGAGAAGCTCTTCACATACTTGATAGTAAAAAATTAGATTTTTTATATGAGGGTGAAATGCATTCTGACTCGGCTCTTGATGAGGATTTAAGGCAGAGAATTTTTAGGGGCAGTAGATTTACAGGCTCAGCAAATGTTCTAGTATTCAGTAATATAGATGCAGCGAGTGGTGTGCGTAACATTTTAAAAATGAGATCTAATGGGATTGAAGTAGGACCTATCTTAATGGGGATGGGAAATAAAGCACATATTGTTAGCCCATCAATAACCACTAGAGGACTTTTAAATATTTCAGCTTTAGCAGGAACGCCTGTTCAAATCTATGGTTAACCAGGAGGATCAATTGAGTTATCAAAAAGTTTATGACGACTGGAAGCAGGACCCTTCAGGATTTTGGAAAAACCAAGCAAAAGAAATTACTTGGTACAAAGCTCCTGACAAAATTTTGGATGATAGCAAAAAGCCTTTTTATAATTGGTTCACGGGTGGGGCAATAAACGCTTGCTATAATTGCGTTGACAGACATATCGAGAATGGAAAAGGGGAAGATATCGCAATCATTTATGATAGCGCTATGTGTAAAAAAGTAAGAAAAATTTCCTATTTAGAGCTTAAGCAAAACGTGGCAAAGTTAGCTGGAGTTCTAAAAGGAAAGGGCATTAAAAAAGGTGACAGAGTAATTATATATATGCCAATGATCCCAGAGGCGGTAGTTGCTATGCTTGCGTGCGCTAGGCTTGGAGCCATTCATTCTGTAGTTTTTGGAGGATTTGCTTCAAGTGAGTTAGCCGTAAGGATTGATGATTGTAACGCAAAAGCGATAATTGCGGGCTCCTGTGGTTTAGAGCCTGGCAGAATTGTTCCCTATAAGCCCTTGCTCGATGAAGCAATTTCATTAGCCGAACATAAGCCCGATTTTTGTATTGTTTACCAAAGAGACGAGTTGAGAGCGGATTTGATAGAGGGCCGAGATTTTGATTGGAATGATTTAGTTTCAGAGGCTGATGAAGCTGATTGCGTTCCAGTGAGTGGAGAAGACCCTCTATATATTCTTTATACCTCTGGTACAACGGGGCAGCCTAAAGGTGTAATAAGACCTGTAGGCGGGCATTTGGTAAGTCTAAATTGGACCATGAAAAACTTTTATGATGTTCGTCCTGGCGAAGTTTTTTGGGCTGCTTCTGATGTAGGTTGGGTTGTAGGTCATTCCTACATAGTATATGCTCCCTTGGTAAGTGGTACCACTAGCGTTCTTTTTGAAGGAAAGCCTGTTGGAACGCCAGATGCTGGTACTTTCTGGCGAGTAATAAGTGATCACAACGTTGTGTCGCTCTTTACTGCCCCTACCGCTTTTAGGGCAATTAAGAGGGCTGATCCAAAAGGTAATTTTCTCAAAAAGTATAGTTTAACGAGTTTAAGAACACTCTTTTTGGCTGGAGAAAGAGCAGACCCTGATACTATAAATTGGGCAAAGGATTTGCTCCAAATACCTGTGATAGATCATTGGTGGCAAACAGAAAGTGGACACGTGATGATTGGAAATCCTTGGGGTATCGAGCAGCTAGAAATTAAAGTTGGTTCACCATCTGTACCAATCCCTGGTTTTGAGATAGATGTTCTAGATGAGAGTGGTAATATATTGCCTCCAAATCAGTTAGGATCAATTGCTATCAAGTTACCGCTTGCTCCTGGAGCTTTACCCTCGCTTTGGAAAGCTGATGACAGATTTGTTTCGGCATATTTGTCAAAATTTCCTGGATATTATGAAACAGGTGATGCCGGGTTGAAAGACGAAGATGGGTACATGTATATAATGGCAAGAACGGATGATGTTATTAATGTTGCAGGCCACAGATTGTCTACAGGAGCAATGGAAGAAATTTTAGCTGATCACAAAGATGTTGCTGAGTGTGCAGTTGTCGGAATAAGTGACGAATTAAAGGGGCAGGTCCCACTTGGCTTGGTTTGTTTAACAGATGGGGTAAATAGACCTGAAGGCGAAGTTCAAAAAGAGCTGGTGCAAATGGTTAGAGATAGGCTTGGGCCTGTTGCATTTTTTAAGCAAGCACTGATTATAAAACGCCTGCCAAAAACACGATCTGGAAAAATTTTGCGTTCAACCGTATGTAAAATTGCCGATGGCGAAGAATTTAAAGTTCCAGCAACAATAGATGATCCATTGATTTTAGAAGAAATTAAAGAGGCGCTTGCAACCATAGGATATCCAAGAAATTAGAAATAAGATGAAGCAAAAAAAAGCCTTACTTTTTTCGAACGCAAAAAGTGTTTTCTCTAACGCCTATGCACCTTATTCAAAGTTTAGTGTTGCAGTCAGCTTGCTCGGGATAAACTCAACTATTTATACAGGGGTAAATGTTGAAAACGGTGCATTCCCTCAAGGGATGTGTGCAGAGGCTTCAGCAATAGGAAAAATGGTTACTGACGGGTGCACCGAAATCGCTGAAATTTTAGTGTTGGCAGACACTGAGAAACCCACAACTCCTTGTGGGGGGTGTAGACAAAGACTAATGGAATTTTCAAAGGCTGGCACTCCGGTATATTTATGTAATCTTGAAGGGTTTCTTGAAGAAACAACTATGGGAATACTGCTACCAGGCGCTTTTGATTTAAATAATATCTGATCAAATTTCACTCTCCATATGGTATCCAAATATTCTTAACTTGACTCGATTTTCGTAATAGCAATTTATTGAAGCTTGCATGATAGTTAATCCAGTTAACGTTATTTCCATTTATTGACCATATTTGTTTTAAATTTGAAACTGAGGTTCTATCAATGTTAGTTTCGTATTTTGAATCTCCAAAATTCCATATACCATCAACTGCGTTGTGCTCTGAAAGTGTATTAATGAGTTCATTGTGTTTTCCAGTTACAATATTAATTGCTGCTCCAGGAACATCTGATGTATCGAATATTTGATACATATCTACTGCAGGCAAAGGAAAATTTTCTGAAGGAATTACTATCAATCGATTTCCTTGACAAAGAGCTGCCGCAATAAGTGTAATAAAAGAAGCCAACGGAGCAAGGTCAGGACAAATGACACCCAATACCCCCACCGGTTCATTAAGTGCTATGGTATTTGCTCTTATTGGCGCTTGGTGAACAACTCCGTCGAATTTGTCTGCCCATGAAGCGAAGGTAAATAATCTTTCTAATGTGGTATCAAATTCTTGAATAGGATCATTACAAAAAGCTGTCGAAGAAAGCAAACTAATAAAATAATCTCTTCTTTGAGAAAGGTTTTCTGCAATATAGTACATTATTTGTGCTCTTGCATGGGAACTAAGCATTGTCCAATTCATTTGCTTATTGGCTGCCTCTACAGCATTTCTTATATCCTTCCGATTACCACGTCCCACCGTCGCTATCTCTTCTCTTTGATTATCAAATATCCCTATAGAGTGCCCACTATCTCCCCTCTTTTGAGTGCCGCCAATATACATTTTTCTAGTTTGGTCTATATGAGGAATAGATTTCTTTTTTACTGAAATATTTTTCTTTAATGCTCTCGCTTCTTTTATTTGGTAGTGGTCTGAATTAAATGTTAGATATTCATACATTCCCTCTTTCCCGCCCTCTCTACCATAGCCACTCTCTCTGTAACCCCCGAACCCAACAGCCGCATCAAAGACGTTCGTAGAGTTTATCCATACAACTCCCACTTTTAATTTTGGAGCAATATCTAGTGCAAGATTTATATTTTCACTCCAAATACTCGCCGATAGCCCGTAGCGGGAATTATTTGCGAGAGAGATTGCTTCTTCTGGTGTTCTAAATGTTGTTGAAGAAAGAACAGGACCAAATATCTCTTTCTGGAAAATCTCCATTGAAGGGGAAACATTTTTTAGTAGTGTCGGTGGATAAAAGTATCCTTTCAGATTAGAGGGTATATCACACTGGAAGATGTCTACTCCACTTTCTACTCCTTTATCAACTAAACCTTTAACTCTACTCTGTTGTTCAAA
>CAZOIZ010000082.1:0-4333 GCA_964580005.1 uncultured Rhodobacterales bacterium | reverse complement strand
GCTTGGCATGGTCCTATCGTAATGAACACGCAAGCGGAGTTAGCACAAGCTTTTAGCGAACTACGAAATGGAACCTTTATAAAACCTTTACATTAATCTTTTAACACATTGGTTTTTGTTGAATAACATAAAGTGAGCTAAATTGATAAATAGTGTTTAATGATTTGATCATTAAGTTGGTCGTATTTGCCGTTCCAAGCGACTCTTCCCTTCACTAGAAAATAAAAATAATCAGCTACTTTAGAAAGTTTTTCTAGGGATTTATCCACTATAATAATGGATAAACCCGACTTCTTTATAGCTGCTATTACGTTCCAAATCTCTTTTTGTATTAAAGGTGAAAGACCCTCAGTGGCCTCGTCTAAAATCAATAACTTTGGGTTGGTCATTAGTGCCCGCCCAATTGACAACATTTGCTGCTCACCTCCGGATAAAGAACTACTTAATTGATATTTTCTATCAAAAAGTCTTGGGAATAAATCGTAGATTTTTCTTAGATCCCATTCTCCTTTTCTGGCGCTTACTAACAAATTTTCATGGACAGTAAGATTTGAAAATATTCTCCTTCCTTCTGGTACCAGACCAATGCCGAGCTTTGCTATTTGAAAATCAATTAATTTATTTATACTGACAGAATTGAATTTTATCTGCCCACTTTTTTCTTTAATAAGACCACACACACAATGAATAAGTGTTGTCTTCCCCACACCGTTTCTTCCCATTAAGGCAATAACTGATCCTTTATTAACAAGGAAATCAACCTCTGAAAGAGCAAGGCTTCCATTATAAAAAGCACTAAGGTCATTTACTTCTAGTAAACTCATAAATCATCCCCCAAATAAGCTTTTTGGACTAACTTACTTCTCCTAATATTTTTTACACTGCCACTCTCAATAATTTCTCCTTCGTTTAACACAGAGATTTTATCTGCTAAAGCAAATACGGCTTCCATATCATGCTCTATTAAAAATATCGGCAAATTTTTTTTTATGGTAAAAAGCAATTTAATAAGCTTTGAGCTTTCTGCCTGGTCAAGCCCTGCAAAGGGCTCATCTAACAATAATATTTTTGGACCCATTGCAAGTGCCATTGCTAGCTCTAATTTTCTTTTATCTCCATGACTTAAACTCGACGCAACTTTTTTTTCCAGGTATTCTAAAGATAATTTATTTAAGGTTTGACGAACAAAAATAGCTTCTGAAGGATTGCTTTGAAATCGTCCAAAGATCATTTTGAAAATATTTCTTTTCTGCTTCACCGCTAATAAAATATTTTCAAATACTGTCATAGACCCAATGATTGAGGATACTTGGAAACTTCTAATACACCCAAGGTGAACTCTTGCAATTTCACTTAAGTGGTCGACTTTTCTATCTAGAAGTGTTATTTTCCCTGAGTCAGGCTTCAGCTCTCCAGATATCATTTTTATCAAAGTGGTTTTTCCAGCTCCGTTAGGGCCGATTAGAGCGTGTATTTGATTTGATATAATAGTTAGATTTATATCTCTGGCCACAACTAAGTTTCCAAAACACTTGTTGACTCCAGATAATTTTAAAATTTCTTGTTTTCCGACCATAGACTAATCTTTTACAAATAGACCCGAAACACCCTTCGGGAAATAAAGAACGATCAATACTAAAATTAAGCCAAGCCAAAATTGCCAATTTTCTGTTACCTCGCCAATGAATTGCTCTAACAGTATAAATACTATTGCTCCAAGCAAAGGTCCAAATAGTCTGGAACTTCCTCCAAGTATAACCAAAACAATTAGCTCCCCAGAAGTTTGCCAACTGAAAGATGTTGGGCTCACGAATCTATTGAGATCTACGTATAAGGCCCCTGCCAAACCTGTTATAGCGCCAGATATTACAAAAGCAGTTAATCTTAGCGTGTATGGGTTGAGGCCCAGCGAGATCATTTTTTTTTCATTTTCTTTGCAGCTTTTTAAGAAATTTCCAAAATTTGAATTTATAACCCAATGCAAAATAAGCCCAACTAAACATAGCCAAGTGAAGCAAATGATGAAGAAGTTTAAAGGAAGCATCGTATTTATTGAATACAGCTCATTTCTTACATATGTGGACAACCCATCTTCGCCACCATATTTTGTCCATCCTACTGAAAAATAATAAGTCATTTGCGCGAAGGCTAATGTGATCATAATAAAATATACACCACTTGTTCTTATAGAAATACTTCCAATAACTAGAGCAAAAAACATTGAAAATACTACAGCAAGAAACCAATTGAAGAGCATTTGATTGCTTCCGTTGAATTTAAAGAGAATTAAGTCTATAGAGTCGCTATTCATGTTATGAAAAGCACTTATAGCTGCCACATACCCCCCCACACCAAAAAACATTGCATGGCCAAAAGATACCATGCCACCAAAGCCTAATATTAGATTCAATGCGCAGCCAGCAATACCTAAGATAACAATTTTTGTTGCGATAGTAATAAAGTATGGTTCGTTAATGAGATGGCCAGTGATAGAAAAAGCGAAAATACCAATAAATAAAAACAAATTAAATTTATTTTCTGTGAGCATTAGTTTTTCCCAAAAAGACCAGTAGGTTTAAATATCAATACTAATGCCATCAAGACATATGCACTAATGGAAGCAAGTGACGATCCGAGGGATAACGCTTGGGAAGTGTCCATGATAAGTTCGAAAAATATTGGCAGAAAAAGTCGAGCCATAGTGTCTAGAACGCCTATTAATAGCGCTCCAATTAATGCCCCCTTAATAGAACCAATGCCACCTATTACTATTACGACAAAAGCCAATATTAATACAGGTTCTCCCATACCAACTTCAACCGATTGGATGGCACCTATTAACGCTCCTGCTAAACCCGCTAAGGCAGCTCCCATTGCGAACACTATTGTGTAAAGTCTTGAAATATTTATTCCTAAAACTCTAATCATCTGTCTATCATTCTGCCCAGCTTTAATTTGGATGCCTAACAACGTTCTATTTATTAAAAGGTAAAGACCAATGGCTACACAAAGACCAATGATTATGATAATTAATCTGTACTTTGAGTATATTATTTCACCAGGTAAAAGAATATTACCCTGAAGAAATTTGGGAATGTCCAAAAAAAGTGGAAATGCGCCAAAAATGTATCGAGTTGACTCGGAAAATATCAAAATAAGTGCAAATGTTGCTAACACCTGGTCAAGATGATCACGTTCGTAAAGTTTTCTGATAACTGTGAATTCAACCATTACACCGATTAAAGCTGGAAAAATTACTGAGGCCAAAATGGCTAAAAAGAAATTTCCAGTCAAACCAGCAACAAAGGAAGCACTAAAAGCTCCTAACATGTAAAAGGAGCCATGGGCTAAGTTTATCAGGCCCATTACACCAAAAATTAATGTCAAACCAGCTGACATTAAAAACAGCATAAAACCAAATTGTATGCCGTTTAGTAACTGCTCAACAAAGAGCTGCAAAGCCATTTTTCAGATAAACCAGACTTTTGGAAAGCTCACCATCTGGCCAATTACATTTTACATTGATCTACATAGGCGTTTGAATGATCGACTAAACCAGAAGAAATCAATTTATTAGTTAGTATACCGTTTTCCTCAACGACTTCTCGAACAAATATGTCCTGTATAGGATGATGGTTTGAAGAAAAGGAAAACTTTCCCCTTGTCGACTTAAAACCCTGTGATGGTGCTCTTCTAAGAGCTTCTCTAAACGCATCCATATCTTTAATATTTGCATTTGCCATGGCTGAAACGATTATTTTCCCAGTATCATAGCCCTGAGAGGCATATAAAGAAGGCAACCGGCCATACGCTAATTTAAAATCTTCCACAAATTTTTTATTTTCTTTATTTTCTATATCTTTTGACCATTGAGATGTATTTTTTATTCCTAGAGCTGCATTTCCAACAGCTTTAAGGATACCTTGATCAAAAGAAAATGCTGGCCCAACTAAAGGCACATCGACTGCCGCCTGCGAAAACTGTTTAATAAAAGCAATTCCCATTCCTCCAGGTAGGAAGAAATATACACTATCGGCATTCGACGCTCTTATCTTTGCTATCTCGGCAGCATAATCAGTTTGACCTAGCTTTGTATATACTTCGTTCTCTATAGAACCCTTGAAATAACGTTTATATCCTGTTAGAGCATCTTTCCCTGCAGGATAGTTAGGGGCAATTATGAAGCTATTTTTAAATCCAGCTGAACTAGCGTACCCTCCCGCCGCTTCGTGAAGATTATCATTTTGCCACGCTATATTGAAATAATTCTTATGGCACTTCTTTCCAGCTAGTAATGATGGGCCTGCATTTGGTGAAAGATAGAACTTTTCTT
>CAZOIZ010000081.1:0-4429 GCA_964580005.1 uncultured Rhodobacterales bacterium | reverse complement strand
CATTTGTTCCCTCTAAAATTTGATGAACACGAAGATCACGTACTATTTTCTCTATTCCATACTCTTCGAGATAGCCATAACCACCTAGTATTTGTAGGGCAGTATTGGATACTTCAAATGATACATCGGTAACTAATCGCTTTGCCATTGCAACAGAGACAGTCGCATCCGGTTTTGAATTATCTAATTTCCAAGCAGCGCTCCTTAAAAAAAGTCTTGCCGCCTCGAGTTGTGTTGCCATATCTGCCAACTTAAATTCTATAGACTGAAATCTACTGATAGGTTTACCAAACGCTGATCTTTCCTTTGAATATGATTTTGCAATCTCATAGGCCTTTTGCGCGCCGCCTAGTGAGGCAGCGGCAATATTAAGCCTTCCCCCATCTAAACCCTCCATAGCGTATTTGAAGCCAGCACCTTCTTCACCTACAAGGTTTGCAGCAGGAATTGAGCAGTTGTCAAATTGCACTATTGCGGTTGGTTGTGCTTTCCATCCCATTTTTTGCTCTTTTTTTCCGAAACTAAGACCTTTTTGTCCGTTTTCAACCAAGACCATTGATATACCGTTCGGTGTTTGATCTCCAGTCCTACACAGTACAACGTATAAATCTGAAAAACCCCCGCCGGATATAAATGACTTTGATCCATTAAGGCTATATCCCTCATTTGTTATTGCTGCCTTTGTTTTTAGTGCAGCGGCATCTGAACCTGATCCAGGTTCTGTTAAACAATATGAACAAACGTCATCAAAGCTTACAATATTCTTTAAAAATCTATCTTTTAAAGCTTGGTCGCCTCTCTTTGAGATTACCCATGCAGACATATTGTGAATTGAAATAAAAGAAGAGACAGAAGGGCAGGACATTGCTAGAGCTTCAAATACAAGCGTTCCGTCCAAGCGCGACATCCCGGAGCCACCATCTTCCTCAGAGACGATAATCCCTCCAAGTCCCAAGGTTCCAGCCTCCTTCAGAAGTTTTCTGGGAATTTCTTCTTTCTTTTCCCAGTCTATCGCATTTGGCGCAATAGTTTCCTCACCAAATTCCCTAGCCGTATTATAGAGAATGTTTTGTTCTTCTGATAAAGAAAAATGCACTAGTTACTCCATTGTCGGAATTGAAAAACTCGCTCCTTCCTTGATGCCGGTAGGCCATCGGGACGTAACAGTTTTTGTTTTTGTATAAAAACGAAAGGCATCTGGTCCATGTTGGTTAAGATCTCCAAAAGCAGATTTTTTCCAGCCGCCGAAGGTGTGGTAAGCTAGCGGAACTGGTATTGGTACATTCACCCCCACCATTCCCACATTAACTTTATTAGCGAAATCACGAGCAGTGTCTCCATCTCGAGTAAATATAGCAGTCCCGTTTCCGTATTGGTTCGTTTTCACAAGATCAAGAGCTTCCTCATAGTTTTTAGTTCGTACAGTAGACAGAACGGGTCCAAAAATCTCTTGCTTATATATTTCCATTTCTTTTGTGACATTATCAAAAAGACACGCACCTACAAAAAATCCATTTTCATAACCCTGCATTTTGAAATTTCTTCCATCAACTTTAAGAGATGCTCCTTGTTCTACTCCTTTATCAACAAGTCCCAAAATTTTATTTTGTGCTTCTTTTGTAACTACAGGACCAAAATCAATATCTTTGCCAGCAGTGTAGGGGCCGATTTTTAGCGACTCTATTTTAGGTATAAGTTTTTCAACTAATTTATCAGCTGTTTTTTCTCCAACTGGTACCGCTACGGAGATGGCCATACATCTCTCGCCAGCCGCTCCATATCCAGCTCCTACCAGTGCATCAGCTGCTTGATCCATATCTGCATCTGGCATGATCAGCATATGATTTTTTGCTCCAGCAAAACATTGTACTCTCTTTCCATTGGCACAACCTCTTGTGTATATATATTCTGCAATCGGTGTACTCCCAACAAAGCCAACAGCTTGTATCGTTTCATTGTCCAAAATAGCATCCACGACCTCTTTGTCTCCATTTACCACTTGCAGTATTCCCTCTGGTAATCCTGCTTCTAATAGTAATTCGGCTAAAGCCATGGGTACTGATGGATCTCTTTCAGACGGTTTAAGAATGAAGGCATTACCTGCTACGATAGCAGGACAAAATTTCCACATAGGTATCATAGCTGGAAAGTTAAATGGAGTAATGCCAGCAACGACGCCAAGTGGCTGTCGCATTGAATACATATCAATTCCCGGTCCCGCACTATCTGTGAATTCTCCCTTAAGAAGGTGTGGAGCGCCTATACAAAACTCAGCGACTTCTAATCCTCTAATTATATCTCCCTCAGCATCAGGTAAAGTTTTACCATGTTCAGATGATAATAATGCTGATAACTTATCCATATCTCTGTGAAGCAGCTCAACAAATTTCATTATTACTCTAGCACGCTTTTGCGGGTTGACGTCGGCCCACTTAGGCTGAGCAATATTTGCCAGTTCGACGGCATCGTTGAGTTCGTCGCGTGTTGCATAAGCCACCTCAGCTTGCACCTCGCCAGTTGCGGGGTTGAATACCTGCCCGCTTTTGTTTGATTTTCCAGGTACTTCCTTGCCGTTAATAAAGTGGCCTATCGATTTCATTTAATCCTCCGGTTATAATTTTACTAAGACGAGTTTATCAAATAACTATCAAATGTAACAAAAATTTTTTAAACCTCTGCCAGCCCGCACTTAAAGGGTGAGGGCTGATTGATTGAAGTTTAGATGAACGGTATAAGCGGCACGTCAAACGATGAGCATGCAGAAAGTAGTACCAATGATCCAAGTAAAATTGTATTTTTCATTAAAATATCTCCCATTTGATCATCAGATGATTAAGGTTGTTTTAGTACTTCGTCAACCTCTTTCAATAAATTAGGAGAATCTGGCTTTGTGAATGAGTTAAAACTAGCGCGAAAGTTCCCCTCTTTATCTAATAAAACTTTATAAAAGTTCCACTTTGGCTTAAAATTATGTTCTCGCTTTAACCAACGGTAAAAGGGATGCGCCTCTTTACCACGGATTGAGGTGACCTCTGTCATTGGTAATGTTAGGCCAAAGTTTACATTACAAAATTCCTTAACTTTCAAGTTACTTGACAGTTCTTGGTTAAAATCGTTTGATGGAATCGCAATAACAACCAGACCTTTGTTCTTATAAGCTTGATGCAATTGCTCTAGCTCTGAATATTGCTTTGTAAACCCACATCGTGACGCTGTGTTCGTTAACAACACAGCCCTACCTCCAAATTCGCGTAGATCTAGTGTGCCGCCATCAATACTTTTAAATATGAACTCATTCACGTCCGTGAATGCTGGAACAACGCTAGAATAAAACAAAATAAATACCTTGAATAATAATCTCATATCTAAGACCTGAAGAATAGACATAGATTTATTTTTTTAAAAGTAAAGAGAAAGTTACTCGTTATTTTTTCTGTGAGACTCCAAGGCTAAAATCAAAGCAATTATAGCAATGCAAATAATAAAAACAAAAACGAACATTGCCCCAAGACTACCTTCCATTTATCTACCCTCAATATTTCATTTTGTTCATTCTAATTATTTTTTTTGCTCCTAAAATCAAAATCTTCTGCTTTAGATACGTTTTTGTGTGTAACTATGAAGCATGCTATTGCAAGGAGAAGAACGGCACCGGCTTCATATAATAGGTTTTGTGGATCAGAGCCCTTTCCCTGCAAGATTATCATACGACTCAGTGCGGTGATTGCGATAAACAGTGGTAGAAGTATTGGTATACGTCGGCTTTTGTAAAAAATTGCTACCATTCCGAGCACTTCGGTGTATATGAAAAGAAGTAAAAGGTCAGCCAGTTGTACTTTTTGTTGTAAGATCAGGTAATAAATCTCTTGGCAAGTGGCAAAAACGGTTGCAATCCCAATTAAAGTCAAAAGAACCTTTTCCGTTATCTTTATCGTTTCTTCTATCATTTTATGTTCCTTTCTCTTTTCTCCTCAACTCCAGACACACCTTCTCGTGAAACTAGCTCCGTTAATACTTCATCTATTGAAATATTCTTTGACCTCAACAAAACGCACATGTGATACAAGGTGTCAGCGGCCTCTCCTACAATCTCTTTTTTTTTCTTTTTGACGCAGGCCACTATAAGTTCGATTGCCTCCTCTCCAAATTTCTCTGCACATTTTTCTGTTCCCTTCTTCAAAAGCTTTGCGGTATGTGATTTGTTTGGAGACTCAGTTATTTTTCTTTGAATTGTTAAATCCAATCTTTCAAGTATTTTGTTCATGTCATCCTCATGGGTACATTATATTTATTAAGAAACTCTTTTACTTCCGATATAGAAATTTCGTTAAAATGAAAAACGGATGCAGCTAGCAAAGCTGATGCTCCACCGCATTTAACAGCCTCAAGGAAATGTTCTACCTTGCCAGCACCTCCTGATGCTATTACC
>CAZOIZ010000080.1:0-4470 GCA_964580005.1 uncultured Rhodobacterales bacterium | reverse complement strand
CTGATTTAACTAAAAACATGTTACTTTCCTAAAACATAAAATAGCGCTGCGCCATAGACACTTCGTCGGCTGGCTGGCAAGTTAAAAGTTCGCCATCCGCGCGGACTTCATAAGTCTCTGGGTCAACTTCAATAATTGGCAGCGCCACATTTAACTTTAAATCTAGTTTCCCAATTTTTCTTGTATTTCTAACTGGAACCGTTTTCTTTGCTAAGCCCAGTTTGCTTCGAATATCATCATTTTGAGCGGCACCTGAAACAAAACTCACTGAAGACTCTGAAAGTGCTCGTCCATAAGCCCCAAACATTGATCTGGTATAAACTGGTTGTGGGGTTGGGATTGAAGCATTTGGATCACCCATTTGAGCAACAGCTATAGTCCCTCCCAATATTACCATCTCTGGCTTTACTCCAAAAAAAGCTGGGTTCCAAAGAACCAAGTCCGCCCGTTTCCCGGGCTCCACTGAGCCAACCTCATCAGAGATTCCATGAGCTATTGCTGGGTTTATAGTGTATTTTGCGATATAACGGCGAGCTCTTAAATTGTCATTATTCCCCACCTCTTCTGAAAGTTTGCCTCTTTGTTTTTTCATTTTGTCAGCAGTTTGCCAGGTTCTTATAATAACTTCCCCAACCCGTCCCATAGCTTGGCTGTCAGAAGCAATGATAGAAAAGGCCCCCATGTCGTGCAATATATCTTCAGCTGCAATTGTTTCTCGCCTTATACGGCTTTCAGCAAATGCTATGTCTTCAGGAATAGACTTATCGAGGTGGTGGCAAACCATTAACATATCGAGATGCTCTTCTACTGTATTTTTGGTAAATGGCCTTGTCGGATTTGTTGAGGAAGGTAAAACAAATTTCTCGCCACAAATTTTTATAATATCAGGCGCATGGCCACCACCAGCTCCTTCTGTATGAAAAGCATGTATCGTTCTACCTTTCATAGAATCTACAGTACTTTCAACAAAACCACTTTCGTTTAATGTGTCGGTGTGGATCATCACTTGAACATCAAGATCATCTGCTACACCTAAGCAACAATCAATTGCTTGTGGGGTTGTCCCCCAATCTTCATGAAGTTTTAAAGCGCAAGCGCCACCTAAAATCTGTTCTTCCAAAGCCTCAGGTAGTGACGCATTTCCCTTACCTGCAAACGCAAGGTTCATGGGTAAGCCATCTGCAGCCTGCAACATTCTACCAATATGCCATGGCCCTGGAGTACAAGTTGTTGCTAAAGTGCCATGTGCCGGCCCCGTTCCACCACCTAGCATTGTAGTCACACCGGAGTGCAGAGCATCATCTATTTGTTGCGGACAAATATAATGAATATGACTATCAAATCCTCCTGCCGTAAGTATTTTGCCTTCACCAGCAATTATTTCTGTTCCTGGGCCAATTATTATATCAACATTTGGTTGAGTATCTGGGTTTCCCGCTTTTCCTATAGAGTGAACATTACCGTCCTTCAGAGCAACATCTGCTTTATAAATTCCAGTGTAATCTAGAATAAGCGCATTTGTGATTACTGTATCAGGCGTTCCATCAGCTCTTGTTGCCTGAGACTGGCCCATGCCATCACGAATAACTTTTCCACCACCAAATTTAACCTCTTCACCATAAGTTGTTAAATCTTTTTCAACCTCAATAAAAAGCTCTGTGTCGGCCAACCTAATCTTATCCCCTTTTGTGGGGCCGTACATTCCCGCGTAATCAAATCTTGTTATTGTTACTGCCATTAAAGATCACCCATTACTTTCCCGTTAAAGCCGAAGACTCTTTTCGCACCAGACAAGGGAATAAGATTTACTTCTCTAGATTGGCCAGGCTCAAAACGGACCGCTGTGCCAGACGCTATGTCTAGCCTCATTCCTCTCGTACTTTCTCTATCAAAATTTAAAGCTTCGTTCGTTTCAAAAAAATGATAATGGCTACCTACCTGAATAGGGCGATCACCAGAATTAGAAACTATTATGGATATACTCTCGCGATCCTCATTTAAAGTAATAAAGCCATCTAAAGTTATTATTTCACCTGGTTTCATAAACTTCTCGCTACTTTCACAAAAATAAATATTAGCATGGCGAAGATAATACCTGCTGTAGTGTAATAAAGTGAAGCACCCGTTTCATGAAAATGAAAACCTGTACTGTTGTGGGCCCATGTTGTGTTAGATACAAAAAATAACAGTAAGAGAATAAAATATTTCATTTTGCGCCTATCTAATTGGATTATGAACTGTAACTAGCTTCGTTCCATCAGGGAATGTAGCCTCCACCTGTACCTCAGGTATCATGTCTGGCACACCATCCATACAATCAGTTGATTTAACTATTGTTGCGCCATATTCCATCATTTCAGCCACGCTTTTGCCATCGCGAGCTCCCTCGACCACAGCATCGCAAATTAAGGAAATTGCTTCTGGGTAATTAAGCTTTACACCACGACTTTTTCTCTTTCGGGCGACTTCCGCTGCCATTGCTATTAAAAGTTTATCTTTCTCACGAGGTGATAATTGCATTACAGCCTCCACGTTTTTGGTAAGTTTTCATCTGTGATTTTATTAATAATCGGTACAAGCATTTGCCTTAATTCATAACCAGTTAAGGCGATAAACCTTGCCACTAAAAAGCCAGGACTGATTAGGCTTATCCCTGATTGAGCGTTCGACTGCTCTCTTAAAAATTTCAAAAATGACTTAGCTGTCTTCGATTTAAAAATTAGAACTGCTGTTGCCGAACTACCATTTAAAACTGCTGGCCTTTTCAGAGTTTTTGATATGTCACCAGTCAATCGCGTTTTATCTAAAAAGGCGATCTTGCCGTCGACGTATATTTCTACCTTATCTTCAAAATGTCCAGATATATTAGTCTCACCCATTGCCAATCTTCCGAAAATTACTGGTTCAACGATTAGCGCCTCAGCTTCAGATGATAGTTCGACTTTTAGCTGTCGGTTTATTCTGCCTTGATCAAAAACAATCGTTTCCTGAGGAATCCAATGAATACGTGAAGCATTTTTTAGTATGACTTTATTTTCAACCACAGCAGCAGTTCCATCGCCACTTTTATAAATTCGTTCACAGCCTTGCGTGGAAATAGTCAAATGTGAGTGATCTTCACATATTATGGAATTCGAAAATTTATCACCGCCTGTTAGCCCACCAGAGGTATTAATCATTACACATTCAAGTCCATTAGCCCGCCTGGGGAAGAGAGCCCTTGTAGATCCTTGCTGAAATAGGTTCTTAATTTTACTCTGACCGCCGGTCGTCAAATGTAGAGCGCCTTTGGCACGAGGAGGACTGTCCATTGTGTTTATTCGCTCTGGATACATTTGATTCCCAAAAATTGACAAATACTAAAGCTGACAAATTAAATTTTGGACTAATCACTGCGGGATTTGAATTTTTATAAACTTATTTAGAGGTTTTTTTGCACAAATTTTGGAAAACGATTAAAATTTGATCACAAAATAGTGTGGAGCTAAAATACTTTCATGAAAAAACCAGTTACATTAGAGAATCTCAATGAAAAAATTAACTCTGAAAACTTAGTACTTCAATACTTCAAAGGGGTTGATGAAGAAGATATCGACGCAATTCTTAAAACCTTGACCGAAGATTGCGTATTTTCGATAGAAACTCATAGAATTAAATTGGTTGGACATGAAGAAATCACAAGTATGTTTAAAAGATTATGGAAAAACCATAAGTCTGTTGAGCACAAAGAGTTTAATTTTGTCAAAGACCATATGAGCAATCAGGTTGCTGTGAGGTTTCAGGTTAAAAACGTTCTTCTCAACGGCCAATTTATATTTAAATCAAACTGCAATTTTTTTACCTTAAGAGACGGTCTTTTTTCTGAAGTGCGAGTTTACATGGCCGGTGAAAACACGCTGAACAAAGAGGATTGATGATCTAGTGATCAAAACCTGAAGCGGTCTTCAACATTGCTTTTAGCATGCTGCTTTTGTCTACTGGAGAGACCGGATAGGCATTTCGGCTGTGGGAGAGGCCAGAGCTTAAAAGCAGCTCTGCTTTTTTATAGGTTAGTGGTCCTGGATTAATTACGGAAACAGGCAAGCGAGGCGACAAAAAAAGCACTTAATGTCTACTCAAAATCTATAAAGCTAGAAAAAATACCATTAGATGATCTAATAAGCAGCATAATAAATTGAATTTAACCCACTTACGAGCTTAAAATCTAAAATGAAAGCTACGGATTTTTAAAGTCTGGCTTTAAAAAACAGAAACTAGGGACGTTTTGAATGCCAGACCAAACACTACTTTTAAAAAATGCTGATGTTTTATGTACAATGTCAGAGCCAGAGGAAAATGAAAGCGAAATTAAAGGTGGTGGACTTTTTGCGCGTAATGGTATTATTGAAGCGGTTGGAGAAAGTGGCTCTCTGCCTCAAATAGCAGATACAATCATTGACATGAAGGGGCATGTTGTAATTCCAGGAATGG
>CAZOIZ010000079.1:2285-4499 GCA_964580005.1 uncultured Rhodobacterales bacterium | reverse complement strand
GTTTTTACATCAAAGCAGGAATACTTACTCATTTCTTTGCAATATCTATTGATTCTGAGACTTTATCCATTAACTCATCTACAAGATCAAATGTTTTATGGTGCGGCAGCACAATTTTTCTATCTTTGCTGAGCCATTTGAGTCTACTGTGAACATACTCTAGGTTATCAACGAGCTTATTATTCATTCTTTTTCCTGTTGTTTTATTTATACTTAATTATACCAAATCTTTCAGAAAGCCATCTTACGCTATAAAAGTACTTTTCAAAATTTGCCAGACTCGCCTCCGTCATTTGCCCGAATAGGCTTACCCTTCTAATAAAATTTCTATACTCTGGTATTTTATTTGCTGACGGCCCCAGATTTATTAAATATTCCTCATATTCTTTAGATGTGATAAATGCTCTAGTTCTTTTATGTAATTCCTGGAAAGGTATTTTTGTTTTCATAATTTCTTCTCTAAATTCCTCAGGCGGCATAGATATCCCAATGGCACCCTTTATATCCCCTGAAAGAAAGAAAGCACTAACATTTGTCATCTCATCATCGGCTAGAAGTTCAGGACTAACTATGCTTAGTAACAAAAGTCTAAGGAACTCATCAGGATGATAAGTTATATCAGGTACGAAAAATTCTTTAAATTCATCATCATCTTTAATATAAACGAATTTCCTAATTCCAGAAGAAAGCCTCTTAAAGTTTGATGTTTGCGAATACATATTCAATTGTTCAACATCTTCATCACTTGATACAAAGTTTGTTAAAACTATATTCTTGATAGACATATCAATCATTTTAGAAATTGATATTGTTTCTTCACTGCCTCCATATGATCTTGCAAATAGAAGCACAGACCAATATGTTTGCGTATTTATAGAAATTGGTCTCCCATACCTTATTTTCTCTTGTTTGCCATCTGGATCTACCCATAGCTCATAGGATTGACTAGCAAGTCTATTTACTGACACAGCTGAGTACATGGATCTCTCTTGTTCAGTTGAAAAAGATATAGGGAAGTCATCATTATTAAACTCCACTTCACCCCCATCTAATGGCACTGAAGCAATAGATTTCTTAGTGAATTTTCTACTCATACATATAGCTTATCATTATTTATATTGAAAAACTACTTTGTGATAGTTGATTTTATGCTGTATATACAACATTTATAGGAAAATTTGCAAGAAGAGGTTTACAAATAGAAATAAGGTATATATTATAAACAGCCAACTATATACATTAATAAATAATGCATATACAAGAATTATTTTTATAAGGAGAATTATGAAAAATTTATACACACTTAAGGACTACATCAGTATGAATGGCGTAGAGGAAGTTGCAAAAAATTTTGATGTTTCAGTTCACACTGTCAAATCATGGAAATATGGAAATAGACGTCCGTGTAGGCATCAAGCTATCCAAATTATCAGTAAGTCAAATTTAGATTGGGACTCGATATATGGACCAATAGGGGATAGCTTATGAAACAGAGATCTAAAATAGATGGAATATTCAAAACAGATATCAAATCTAACTCAAATAGAACTGGTTCTGAAACTTTATCATCAAGTAGGCTTATTGACATGCTCGATGATAGAACAATTGAGCATTCAGAAGAAAATAACTTAACACCTTTTCAGAGAGTTGAGTCAATAGAGGTTCATATATCTGGAGCCTCTAAATTCATCATTAGAAAGGTAATTAAAAATGGGATTATCAGGGATGGCATCTTGATTGACTCTAAAGTACAAAAAAAGGGAGGTAAAAAATGAATAGTAATCCTGAATGGAAACTCATTAGACATGAGAGGCAAAACCCAATAGGTGAACACATAGCAATAACCGCGCAAGGCATTACTTTTAGTGCAGCATTCATTAAGAGTAATAAGCTCATGAGCAAGGAAGCCGTGGGTATATATGATGATTTGAAGGATGGCATGAAGCTAGGGTTTAAGTTTTTTGATAAGAAGAAAGACTCAACTTATAAGCTAATTAAGTGCTCAACATCTAGTAATGCAGGCACTAGACAGGCAAATATCAAAAGCCTTATAAATCAGCGTCCAATCTTGAAAAAGATACAAAATGCTAAGCAGAGGCCATCACGAACATTTAAACCAGAACTATTTGGTGAGGATATGTTCTATATAAAGCTTATACCAAGTTTTGAGCTAAGGGCTGATTCGCAGAGCTTAAATAATATAGATCCCAAAGC
>CAZOIZ010000079.1:0-2185 GCA_964580005.1 uncultured Rhodobacterales bacterium | reverse complement strand
GGTCGAAAAATAGAAAACATTATAGGAGAAAGAAACGATGACATGGACTAAGGAACAAGAACGAGAAGTTCGCAAGCAGACAGCAAAAGTAAAAGAAGCAGTTGAGTGTCTTTTTGATAAGGCTGAAGATGATGGTATAGACCCTCGTCTTACTGCATCTAACGTTTTATGGGCTGCGCAGCACAAAATATATCAACTAGCTAATTCAAATGAACATGCTGAGCAAATCATTACTAATATGGCACAGCACATATCTGAAACTATGCAGGCTATGGAAGTGCTGTTCTCTGATGATGAAAAAAAAGAAATTCATTAGGGAGTATGCAGATGGAAATAAAAAAATTAAGTAGGTTTGCGGTCGAAACTTCGCTCAATTGTGAGCGCTGTTTCGTGCTGCAATACAAATATAAGATCTCTATGCCTATGTTGCCATTTACATTGAATATAGCTTGTGATGGCCTTGTGAAAAATGAATTTGATTACTATCGAAAGAAACAGGAACCACATCCCATTTTTATCAAGCATGACATTGAAGCGGTACCTTTTGATCATCCCGAGATGGACAATTGGCGACATAACTTTAAAGGAGCTTATTGTGTTGATGAAGAGAATGGATTTAAGGCAGGCGGTGCCGTCGATGATCTTTGGCTTAAAAATGATGGCAGTTTGATAGTTGCAGATACTAAAACAACTGCAAAAAATATCTTCAATTGGGATGAAACCTTTGAGAAATACGATTATGCACGCGGCTATCAACGTCAGCTAGAATTTTATCAATACACCTATAGACAGTTAGGATTTGAAGTGGCCGATGAAGCTTACATTCTTTATTACAATGGTAGAAAGAACGAGGATTTTTTCAACCAGCAGCTCACTTTTGACTTACATGTAATAAAACTTGATTGCGATGCTGCTTGGGTAAAACCAGCTATTATTCATGCGCGAAGTTTACTTGATAGTGATTCATTACCCGAGCCCTCAAATACTTGTGATAAGTGTTGCTACCTCAAAAAAAGGTGGCAGCTATCTAAAAAGCTATCGCAGGAGGTTTCAGTATGAGAGACCAAGCAGATTTAGAGGCGCTGAGGGCAGTATCACATGACCTAATGATAGAAATTGCTGAATTCTTTGATAGAAATACAGGAGTAGAGAATTTCATTGAGAAATATAACCTAGTTTTTGCAGTTGCAACCTTCTGCTCCCTGTTAACTGAAATGGAAACAGATATAATACTCCTTCAGAAGGATCAAAGTTGCGTAGAAAGAGTACCGACTTCATACTTGATACGAGCAACAACTCAAGCAAGGAGAAGATTCAAACAGATCCAGGACTTATCAAATGAAGAAGAATAAAGATTTTTTTCAAAATTTGCTGCCAACAATAGTAGAAATTGGTAATGCAGCTTCGGAAGCAATCATGGGTGTTTATAGTGAAGACTTTTCTGCAAAAAATAAGTCGGATGGATCGCCACTAACTGAGGCAGATCTTAAATCTAATCAAATAATTCTAGAGGGGTTACATAAGATAACACCAGAAATTCAAGTAATCTCTGAGGAAACCTATGTAAAATCTGAAAAAAGAAATGATGAGTTTTGGCTTATTGATCCCCTGGATGGAACCAGAGGTTTTATTAACAAGGATGGCAATTTTTCAGTGAATATAGCATTTATTTCAGAGGGCAGGAGTGTTTTTGGTTTTGTTCAAAGGCCGACGGATGGAAAGATATGGACCAGCATAGACTCTGCCCAATCAAGTCCAGCATTTAAGAAGAACTATTTGCGAGTTCTAATGTCTAAAAATCACCAAAGCGAGAACGATAAGCAATTTTTGAGTTTCTTGCGTGATAAAGGAATCTACTTTGGACTAGTTGAAAAAGGAAGTTCCTTGAAGTTTTGTGCGCTCGTTGAAGATGATGCTGATATTTATCTACGTTTTGGGCCAACTTCAGAGTGGGATATAGCTGCAGCGGCAGCTGTCTTAAAATCAAGTGGAGGAGAAACTATAAATATTGATACTGGAAAGGAACTGGAATATGGCAAGGAAGACATCCTTAATCCACCTTTTATTGCCTATAGAAATAGGCATATTAGAGATGAGTTAGGGGAAATACTGGAAGAATATGCAAAAATATTGCTATAATTTAAGGTCTACATAATTTTTATGTATAATATATTATAAACAGAAA
>CAZOIZ010000078.1:0-4561 GCA_964580005.1 uncultured Rhodobacterales bacterium | reverse complement strand
TTAAACTGCATGTCTTCAGGCACTATAATTTCAGGCTCACTTGCAAATTCACCTCTGTCAATTTTATATATATAAGCCAATGCAACCGCCACAGCTGTATAAAGCTTGTCACTGATTTCTTGTCCAATTTCCCCTGTAAAAAATAAAGCTCTTGCTAATAATGGTGATCTAAATAATGTGATGTTTGCTTGTTCAGCTCTTTCCATAATAGCTTTTGCCATTGCCCCTTTTCCTAGAGCAAGAATTGTAGGAGCACCTTTTGAACCAACTTCATATTTTAAAGCAACTGCAAAATGTGTGGGATTTGTTATAACTGCCGTTGCATCTTTAACATCATTAAGTGCTGATGCTTGTTTTGCAGCATTAGCTGATGCTTCCATTTGTTTACGTCTAATTTTTGCTTTAACTTCTGGTGAACCTTCTGTTTGCTTGAATTCATCTTTTATTTCTTGTTTGGTCATTCTCAAACCTTGGATAAAGATATGCCTTTGCCAAAAATAATCAATTGCAGCAATAATTGCTAAACCTACTAGCAAAACAAAAAGTAACTGAGGAAATGATTGTCCCATCACTATAACAGCTTGGGATAACTCTCTTTCAGTAAGCTGGATCATGTCGTCTAGTCGTTCATAAACAACAACAGCAGTTAGTCCAAATAGAAGTAAAACTTTTAAAATAGCCTTTACAAGTTCAGCTAAGGCTTTTTGAGAAAACATTCGCTTCAGCCCTTCAATAGGATTTATTTTTTTCCCTTTAAATTGCAAAGCTTTGGGAGCAAAGTTAATCCCACCAACAGCTATCTGAGTTAAGACAACAACTAAAAACATTGGTATAGATATAAAAAAGATTATAGTAACGATAAAACGTAATGCGTAATATAGGATATCTAATATTGATTTTTTGTCATTTACTATATCTGACCAGTCAAAAAACATAGCCCAATATGAAAGAAGCATCTGAGAAAAATAAGGTATTAAGTAAACAAGGCCAAACATCATAATAATGCCTGTAAACACAAACATTTCTTTAGAGGAAAGTACTTGACCCTCTTCAGCGGCTTTTTCTAACTTTCGGGAGGTTGGCTCCTCGGTTTTTTCTTGACCATCTTGAGATTCTTCAGCCATCACTAATACCTAACATTAAATCTTCAAGCGCTTCTATAGATGAAAATATAAGATCTGAGAAAGCTAAAGCCATTGTCCCTGTTGAAAAATATAAAATAATAAATGCTCCAAGAATTGTTACTGGAAAGACAAAAGAAAATAAATTTAATTGTGGAGCTGACCTAGTCATTATACCAGCTGAAACATTAATCATAAGTATAATTCCTACTACAGGTAACATTATCAAAGAAGCAGCTACAAACATGGACCCAGCAGCTTTTATTCCCGCTCCAATTAATACCATTGGAGGTGGCATTGAACCAATGGGAAGTATTGAAAAACTCTCAAAAAAAACTCGGAGCATCAAAAGATGTCCATCTAACGAAACAAATAAAACTATTAAAAATAAATTTAAGATTACACTTACTACAGGTGTTTGCCCGCCTGCTTGTGGATCTATTTGAGCAGCATAACCTAATCCTGCACTTGTAGCCATTTTCTCCCCAGCTAAAGCAACTGAAGAAAACCATATGGTGACAATTAAGCCAGCAGTAAGCCCAACTGCTATCTCTACAAGAACAATAAATATAAAATTGAGACTGCTTAATAAATCTTCTGACGGTAAACCTGTGAAACTTACTACTGCTAGACCTAAAATAAAAGATATTACAACTCGAATGGGTGTTGGAACGCCCCTCATGCCAAATAATGGAGAAGAGATTACAAATGAGCCAACACGAACTGTTGCAAGAAAAAATAGGGGGAGTATAGTAACTATATTATTAAGATTTAAACCAGGGAAAGCATTTACATCTTTTGTTAAAAGGTCTAGTTCGATCATTAATTTAATGCCGATATTTGATCAAAAATAAAATTAAAATAATCTGTGAGTGATATAAATACAAAGTTAGCAGTTAAAAGAAGTGTTAGCATCACTATAATTACTTTTGGAACAAAACTAAGTGTCATTTCATTGATAGATGTCGCTGCCTGAAAAATACCTATAAACAATCCAATTGCTAAGGCGATTAATAAAACAGGAGCAGAGGCTAGGATTATTTGCCAAAAAGCCATTTGCAGCATGTCAATATTTCCATCAAAAGTCATTTTATCTATACCGCTACAAATGTACTAGCAAGAGAGCCTACTGTCATAGCCCATCCATCAACGAGAACGAATAACAGCAACTTGAATGGCAAAGAAACTAACATTGGTGAAAGCATCATCATGCCTAAAGACATTAAGATGGATGCTATTACCATATCAATTACAAGGAATGGCAAGAATAATAAAAACCCAATTTGAAATGCAGTTTTAAGTTCAGAGGTTATAAATGCAGGAAGTATAACCGAAAAAGGAACATCACCGGCACTTTCATAATTGCCTGTCCCAGACATATCTGAAAACATTGATAAATCATTCTTTCTTGTATTTTTCACCATAAACTCTTTTATTTGTATACTACCGCTACTAATTGCTGCTTCAGCTGACAATTCTTCATCCATAAATGGTGTAATACTTTCATCATAAATTTTTGTTAGTGTTGGAGACATAATGAAAAAACTTAAAAACAAGGCTATTGCAATAAGCACTTGGTTAGGTGGAGTTTGTTGTGTTCCCATAGCCTGTCGTAAGATCGATAAAACAATTATTATTCTAGTGAAAGAAGTCATACCTAAGACAAGTGATGGTAGAACTGTCAAAGCAGTCATTAGCGCTAGAATTTGTAACGAGAGGGAATAAGTCGTTTCACCATTGCCTTGATCAGTAATATTTAATGCAGGCATACCAGATGCTATTGATTGAGCAAAAACAGGTGCTGAAAAAAATGCAATTATAATAAAAAAAGATAAGATTATATAATTTTTAAAAAATTTTGCCATTATGCACCCTCATCATTTTTATTTGTTTCAATTGCATTTATGGAAACTTCAGAATTTAATGAAACAATAGAAGGGCTTTGTCCTCTACCATGAACAATTAGAAACTTTTGATTTTGAGCAGAAACAAGACTGGCTTTTGAGATATTAGATAAAGCAATAGTACCGTCTAGTTTAAGAAATTCATTTCCTGAAAGATGAGAAAAAAGATTTTTTCCTCTATTTTTTGAAAAATATAAAAACCCGAGAAGAACTGCTATAAAAAATATTACAATAATTATTCTTCCCCAGCCTGGATCTTCTATGCCCATAAAAACTCCAAATTAAATTATACTTTGGAAAAGGCAAAGACCATGCCAAAACTAAAACACTAGGAAATATATGAAAACTGCTGGGATTAAAGCGGCTTTTTAAAGCTTATAAATAAAAAATGTCAAATAATTGACTTAAAGATTTTGAACTCTCTCTTCTGGATCAGCTACTTCTGTAAATCTAATACCAAATCTTTCACCAACCATGACAACTTCACCTTTAGCTATGGTTGTTCCATTTGCTAAAATATCTAATGGATCACCTGCCAACCTATCTAGTTCAACTACGGAGCCTTCATTTAATCGGAGTAAGTCTCTGATCTTTATTTCTGTGCTTCCTACCTCAACAGTTAGTTTAACCTCAATATTCTCAAGGACCCTTAAATTTTCTGAGCTTCCACGTTCTTTAGTTTCTGTTTCAGCACCTGCTTCAATATTTTCTTCTGTTGCTACTTCTTCTTGATTTTCTTCAGCCATTATAAGCCTCCATCTTAATTTTCATCTTGAATTTTTTCCACTCGTTTAGTTAAATTAACCGCTGATTGACCTGCAATTTCTCCAATTTCACCCTCAAATATTTCAGTTCCTTCTACAAGTAATTCAACACCTTCATTTACAGAAATTGGCATTGTATCACCTACGTTCATATTTAATAGTTTTGGCATTTGTACAGTTGGTTCACTTAATCTTGCTGTTACATGAAGTGGTATATCTAAAACAGCTTTTTCCAATCTATCTCTCCATGTTAAATCATCATCTATAACATCTGATTGTACTCTAGAGCGTAACTGAGAGGCTATAGGTTTCAATGTTTGAAGTGGATATATAATATCAAATGTTGCTGCATCAATGTCTGGCAATTGAACCACAAAAGAGCAAATAATAACAAGGTCACTTCCATCTACAAAAGATGTGAATTGAGGATTAACTTCTCTTCCCTGTTCTCTTAAATTAATTGGCATAAGATCTCGCCAAGACACTTCAAGAGCATCATTCAAGCCACTAGAAATAATTTCTATTACTCTTTCTTCAGTTGCAGTAAATTCAGTTCTTTGATTTGGAGTTACCGAGATTTCGCCCCCATAGTATGAATTAGTTAAAACAGAAATGAAACTGGGGTGTAAAACTGTAAGTAGTAAGCCTTTTAGTTCTTCAATTCTACTTGTATTTAGGCTCATAAAGCCGTCAATACTGCTACAATATTCATCAAATGTTTTAACTTCAGGAGGAAAAGAACTAATCCTAGGTTGTATTCTAAGCATTGGTA
>CAZOIZ010000077.1:0-4624 GCA_964580005.1 uncultured Rhodobacterales bacterium | reverse complement strand
TTTTAAAATATCAAGGCTCATTTTAAGTGCTTCATGCACACTTTTTTGTTGAATTTCATTTCTTTCAAGATTTCCAAAGTTATATTCAGTAATTACCTCAGTGTCGTGAGACGATATTTTTACTCCAATAAAAACTAATCCCACTGGTTTAGACTCTGATCCATTTGGTCCAGCAACTCCTGATACGGCTATAGTTAAAGTGTTAGCTTTTGCCTGATTACATAAACCCGCCAACATTAGTTTAACTGTTTCATAACTTACGGCACCATAGGAATTTAAAACTTTATCACTAACTTTTAAAAATTCCTTTTTTGACTCATTTGAATAGCAGATAAAACCATATGAAAAAACCTCTGAAGACCCTGGCACACTTGTTATATTTGCGCTTAATAGGCCGCCCGTACAACTTTCTCCAGTCAGAATTTTAATATTTTTCTTGAGACAAACTTCCAAGAGGTTCTTCGATAATTTTTGGAATTTCTGCATTTAGATATTTAAAATTAATGTTAATAAAATAGCTGAAAAAAAACCTGCTAAAATATCATCCATTATTACTCCAAAATTACTATTTATTTTATCAACTTCATTTATTGGAAAAGGTTTTACGATGTCAAAGAACCTAAAAAAGAGCAATGCGATTACACACATATAAAATTCTGGTGGATTATATTCTGAAAAAAATAATAGAGGTGATAAAGCGATTGACTGCCCAATGACTTCATCGATGACAATTTCACTTTTATCCTTTTCTGACGACCCACTTGTATAAACACCTACAGCAAAAAATGATAACACTGTTGTAACTAAAATAATCATTATTAATAAAGAAAAAAATAAATATTTTGCAAAAAAATAAAAGATCAATGTAGTTACTAAGCTCGCGATAGATCCAGGCGCTATTTTTGAATATCCTAGATAAAAAAATGTTACTATTAATTTAGTTAGTCTCATGTAATAAAATGGAACATATCGATGCTATCCCTTCCTCTCGTCCAGTAAACCCCAATCTTTCAGTAGTAGTAGCTTTCACATTAATTTTATCATAATCTAACGAGCATAATTTCGAGAGATTATGTATTAGCTGCTCTCTGTAACTGTTTATTTTAGGTTTTTCGCATATAATAGTTAGATCAATATTAGATAATTTTAAATTTCTTTGTCTGGCTTGTTCAATAGACCAGTTTAAAAAAAGCACAGAATCTGCTTCTTTCCACTTATCATCTTTGTCAGGAAAATGTAGTCCTATGTCACCAAGAGCTAGAGCACCCAGTATTGCATCAGTGAGGGCGTGAAGTGCTACATCAGCGTCTGAGTGCCCAGCTAGACTTTTATTGAATGGTAATTCCACTCCACATAATTTCACGCTATTTCCTGCTTTGAAGGCATGAACATCAAATCCTGTACCTATTCTAAACATTTAAATAAGTTTCTCCGCAATTTTAATATCCTCTGGCGTTGTTATTTTAAAGTTATATTCGCTACCAGAAATAATCTCGATTTTTTTCTTATCTAAAAATGCTAAGTTTACATCGTCTGTATAGTGTTTTTCACTGTTTAAATATCTTTGATAAATATAGTCAAAGTGAAAGGCTTGAGGAGTTTGTGCTCTGATAAGGTTGTCACGAGTAGGACCTAGTTCAACTATTGTTTTTCTATTATTTTCTTTCCTCTGAATATAAAGAGTATCTGGAATTTTAATTCCAGGAAAAACGACGTCGAACTTATCGAGGCCATTTATGCAATTTTTTATAATTTTATTGCTTGTAAAAGGTCTTGCTCCATCTTGGATGAGTATTTTGCTGCAACCTATGTTAGCTATAGCTTTAAGACCATTTTTAACAGACTTTGATCTGGTATCGCCACCAAAACATTTCGGTAATAGTTTTGAGGAATGAATTTTAGCTATTGCTTTTTCGTATAGTTCTATATGTTCTTTATTTATTGCCACGATAACAAAATCAATCAAAGGCTCATATATGAAATTCTCAATATTCTTTTGTAAAACAGTTTTATGCCCAAAATGGATATATTGTTTTGGTAATGTTGATTTTGACCTCAACCCTTTTCCTGCTGCAACAATAAGTGCACCTGTAAATTTTTTTTCCATAAAGAATTTATTGTAATTAGTGTAGTTCAAGTTTAAATTGATTAACTTAACGAATGCAATAATTATTAAGCTTTTATTTGGTTTATGATATTAACGGCTGAGTAGCGACAATGGATTTTAAAGACTTATGGGAGTCTGTGCCCTATCCTGCATTTGTGTTAGATTTTAAAAATGAAATTAAGTTAGCTAATCCTTTATCACAACAATATTGTGAGACGTCTCTTTATCGTTTGGTGGGCAAAAAGCTAAGTAGCTACATTGGTCCAAACAGTGCAGTATTTGAGGTGTTAGAAAAAATAAGCACTAACTCTTCTGCAATTGTAAAATTTGATGTACCAATAAATTGGAAAAACAAAGGAAACCAAGTTTTCGATATGTACGCGGTTAGTGTTGAGATGGGTTTGAGTAATCTTATTTTCTTTCATCCAAAACGCCTGAAAGGTAAAATGGAACAAGCTTTACTTAATCAAAATTCCATTAAATCGGTTAGTGCTATGGGCTCCGTTCTCTCCCATGAGATCAAAAATCCTCTTGCTAGTATTATTGGCGCAGCACAACTGCTTGAAAATTCAAACGTAAAAAACAAGAAGACGCTAACCCAAATTATTCATGAGGAGGCTAAGAGAATTGAGAGACTTGTTGATAGGGTCCAATTGCTGGGAGAAGTTGATAGAATTGGATTTTGCGCGCTTAATATTCATGACGTAATCGATAAAGTAAAAAGAAGCGCTTTGCAAGGATACGGCTCACACGTGCAATTTGAAGAAAACTATGATCCTTCAATTCCTGACGTTAATGGAGACTTCGAACTGCTTACTCAGGCATTTCACAACGTAATAAAAAATTCCTGCGAGGCTGTTGGAAAGAAGGGTGGCCGGATAAATATAAAGACATCTTTTTATTCTGGATTGGCTTTAGGTTCCTTTGGAGAAAAAAATAAAAAATTGCAGTTGATGATAACTGTCTCTGATAATGGACCGGGGGTTTCAAAAAATATAATAGCGGATATTTTTGATCCATTTAGCACTACAAAAATGGGGGGTTCTGGTCTTGGACTTCCCCTGGTAGCTAAAATAATCTCAGAGCACGGTGGCTTTGTTGAACTTGATGATACGAAAGATGGTGCGTGCTTTAATATTTATCTGCCTGCCTATAAGGTCTCTTCTTCTGAAAGGTTACACTAGTGGAAGGGAATGTAATAATTGCAGATGATGACAGATCGCTTCGAATGATACTAGCTCAAGCGCTATCGCGTGCAGGCTGTAAAGTAAGGGCAACGGGTAGTCTGAGTACTTTATGGCGTTGGCTTGAAGATGGTGAGGGCGAAGTATTGGTAACAGATGTTATGATGCCCGATGGAGATACTTTAGATCTTATACCAAGAATTAAAAAAAAGCGGCCTGATATGCCAATAATTGTAATGTCGGCAAAGAATAATATTAATACCGCTATGCGGGCAAATCAATTTGGTGCTTATCAATATTTGCCAAAGCCGTTTGATTTAAAAGATTTAGTGTCTTCTGTGAATACAGCTATTAAGTTGAGGTCAAGCTCGTCTCCAAATTTAAAGGATAATTTGTCAAATAACGACAGTCATTTGGAGGATGATTTGCCAATAGTTGGCAGTTCACCAGTAATGCAGAATATTTACCGCGTTTTGTCAAAAGTAATTAATACGGATTTTAATATACTTATAGAGGGTAAATCTGGGACTGGAAAAAATTTAATAGCCAGGGTTCTGCATGACTTTGGTGCTAGAAGGGACAAAGAATTTTTAAGCGTGAGTCTTTCTCTTACGTCGATAGAAGAGTTACAGGAGATTTTTACAAAAAATTTTGGAAGTCAAAGTGAAACAATAGTTGGAACCCTATTTTTAGATGAAATAAGTAATTCTCATATTGATGTACAAAATTTTATTCTCTCTGTTCTTAATAAAAGAGAGTCTGGTGAAAAGGGTTATAAAGATGTAAAAATTGTCAGCTCTTCTAGACAAGACCTTAAGGAGGCGATAGAAGATGGCCGGTTTCGAGAAGACTTATATTATAGATTAAATGAGGTTTCACTTGCAATTCCACTACTCGAGGAAAGATTGGGAGATATTCCAGAGCTTACTGCCCATTTTTTAAAGGAGTTTTCAGGAAATGATATGAAGCCTAAATCTCTTTCAAAAAATTCTGTAGAACTAATCAAGAAGAAAAAATGGTCAGGTAATGTGAGGGAATTAAAAAATTTTATTGCTCGACTTTCATTAGTTTCTAACGGTGACATAATTGACGAAAAAATAACGAAGGCTGAACTTTCAATGATTACACCAGAAGTCACTGATTTGAACACTATAGAAGGATCAAAAATATCGAAGTCACTCGAAATGCATTTATCTCATTATTTTCGTTCGCTTGGAGACAGTTTGCCTGCTCCAGGTTTATACCATATAGTCTTAAGGGAAGTAGAAATACCTTTAATAAATTTGACGTTGTCTCTATGTGATGGCAATCAAATAAAAGCAGCTAATCTACT
>CAZOIZ010000076.1:0-4673 GCA_964580005.1 uncultured Rhodobacterales bacterium | reverse complement strand
TCTTTTGTTGTTTGGTCAGGACTAAAAGATGTTGAGAGAGGAAATTTGTCTTTAGGTGAATTACTTCAATTTTGTCTCTATTCTCTTGTTGTTGGGGTCAGTGTTGGGGCAATAACCGAAGCCTATGGGGAGATAAGTAAATTTTTAGGTGCCTTGGATAGAATAGGTGAAATTCTAAATACATTGGATGCAGTAGAGGAACCCAGTAAACCGATTCCGATTAAAACTCTAATAAATGGATCTATTACTTTTAACAACGTTAAATTTGCTTATCCCATGAGAAAAGAAAACTATGTTTTAGATGTTCCTAAGCTAATAATAAATAAAAATGAAAAGATTGCCTTGGTAGGTCAGTCGGGCGCGGGTAAGACTACCTTCTTTCAATTAATACAAAGACTGTATGACCCAACTAACGGTTCTATTTCAATTGACACCTACCCCATTAACAAAGTGTCAAAATCTGATTTGAGGCGACATATAGCCTATGTTCCTCAAGAACCCGTTATTTTTTCTAAATCGGTGGTAGATAATATTCGCATAGGAAAAGTCAATGCTTCAATGGAAGAAGTCAAAAAGGCTGCACAACTAGCTTGCGCAGAAGATTTCATAAAAGTCTTACCGCAGGGCTACAATACTCTTTTAGGTGAGAGAGGGTTGTTGATTTCGGTTGGACAAAAGCAAAGATTAGCGATAGCACGAGCGATATTACGAGACACTCCAATTCTTCTTTTGGATGAAGCAACTTCCTCTCTGGATGCCATATCAGAAAATGCGATAAAAATGGCGATCGATAATATTTCTGGCAATAAGACTATAATTGTAATTGCTCATCGTCTTGCAACTGTAAAAAACGCTGATAGGATACTTTTTCTTGAGAAGGGAAGGATAGAGAACGAAGGATCCCATAAAGAATTGATGAGAACTAATGAAAAGTACAAAAAAATGGCTGGACTTCAACTCTTGTAATACTTGAACTTTTTTTTAAAACCAATATCATTTGAAGCTAAGTATATAAGAAAAAATGGGGGATGAATCATGAAATGGGACAATGTAGCCAGCTCTGAAAAAATAGAAGCTGAAATGCCTTTTGAAAAAAGACTTGATGCAAAAAGCGTTTATGCCTTGCTTTCAAGAACGGTAACAAAACATCAAGGTAAACCGGCTGTATCCTTTCAATTAGACTCTGACCCAAAAGCAAAGGCGGAAACACTGAACTGGGGCCAACTTTTAGCGCGCGTTACACAGGCTGCCAACGGGTTCAAATCTCTTGGTGTTTCCCAGGAGCATAAAATCGCTTACATTTTGCCGATTTGTACAGAAGCAGTAGTTACATTTGTAGCTGGTACAGCTGCTGGAGTTGTGGTGCCCATAAGCCCGCTTCTAGAACCAAAGCAAATTGCAGGTATACTTAAGCTCGCGGGTGTAAAAGTAGTAGTAAGTATGAAAGCTCTACCAAAGACCGATGTAGCGCAAAAGGTTGCTGAGGCCTTAGCGGAATGTCCTGATGTATCTCATCTCGTCGAAGTTGATTTGGTAAAGTACCTCAGTTTTCCAAAAAGTTGGATAGCTCCGCTAATAAGACCGAAGGTTGCCGCTAAGCACTCTGCAACAGTAATTGCGTTTGATGATCTTTTAGCATCTCAATCAGGGACTTCTTTGTCATTTAAAGACGATAATAAAGATAGAACAGCTGCTATGTTTCATACTGGGGGAACAACAGGAACTCCTAAATTAGCTCAACATACACTCAATGGTATGCTCTATCAAGGATGGGTAACAAATATTGTGCTCACTGATTGGAGTGAGAAAGATTCAGTTTTATGCCCGCTGCCGTTGTTTCACGTTTTTGCGGTTTATCCGAATTTGATGAATTCGCTTGCTACTGGATCACACATTATATTTATAACACCACAGGGGTATAGAGGAGATGGTGTTTTTGACAATTTTTGGAAGCTTGTAGAAAGATGGAAGCCTGCTTTCCTAAGTATAGTACCAACTGCTGCTGCTGAGCTCATGCAACGCCCAATCGACGCAGATGTGTCTTCATTGAAATACTCTTTGTGCGGTTCGGCTCCATTACCTGTAGAGCTATTTAAAAAATTTGAGTCTTCAACCGGTATTAAAATTACAGAAGGTTACGGCATGACAGAAGCAACATGTAATATCTCTGTCAACCCTATAGAAGGTGAAAGAAAGATTGGGTCTGTAGGCATTCCTCTTCCCTATACGAAAATTAAAATTATTAAAGAAAGTGCGAATGGTAGTTTATTAGAATGCAAAACTGGAGAGTCTGGTGAGATATGTGTCGCTAACCCGGGAGTTGTAGCCGGAAATACATATACTGATGCCGAAAAGAATAAGAATCTGTATTATAAAAAAGACTACTTCAGAACTGGTGATTTAGGATATCTTGATGAAGACGGGTACTTATTTATTACTGGTAGAGCAAAGGACCTCATTATCAGGGGAGGTCACAACATTGACCCGGCTCTTGCAGAAGAGGCACTAGCTTCGCACCCTGCTGTAGCAATGGCTGGTGTTATTGGTCAACCCGATGCTAGAGTTGGAGAATTGCCGTGTGCCTACGTAGAACTTATTAAAGGTTCAGAAGCCTCGGTAAGTGAATTAATTAAGCATGCAGAGAATAATATTGGAGAAAAGGCAGCAGTGCCAAAATATCTCGAGCTCGTAGAAGAAATGCCAAAAACACCTATAGGTAAGATTTTCAAACCAGAACTTAGAAAAAGAGCAATAACTAGAGTGTATAACGAGGCTTTAGAAAAAGCAGAGCTTGCCTCACGTGTGCAAGAGGTTATTGATAACCCTAAAAAGGGCCTGACGGCTATAATCGCTAAAAACGGAGTCAATGATACAAAACAGATTGGGAAAATATTAGATAAGTTTATTTTCAAATGGGAGTAAATTTAGGAGCCAATTCCTAGGATCTGAAATATAGCTCTTATATCCTCTATTTCTCGTAATCTTTGAACTGAGGATAAGGCGTCACTTAAGACAAAGTCTTCTTGTATTCCTTGATTTTCCTCAGAAATCGGATTGTCATTATTAACTGCTGAGACTAGCTGGGTAGAGCTATCATCCCGTGAGGTGTCTCCCATCTCGCCAAGCATTCGATTGATGGTTTCATCTATTATATTATTGGCGGCCTCTGTTGTTTCAGCAACTAATTGAAGTTCTTGGTCAGTAATATTAGGAGCTTCTGCTAACAAAGGAGGCGACGCAGGTGGTGCCGATCTCCCAACTGGAAGCGGAAGTTCAAAATCGAATTTTTCAAGCTTAGAGCGCTGTGATCGCGGTTGAAAACTTCTGTTTAGACGCTTATCTTCATCAAGCTTTTTTTGCAAGGCATCTGCAATGTTTTCGCCTAATTGAACATCTAATTCGACTACGGGAATGCCGTCATCAGAAACGTTCCCTAAAGTATTGATACTGTTGAAAGGACTATTTATAGTATTTATAACCTCTGAAAACTGCTTCATTTGATCGAGTACTTTTTGACTATTACTAGACTCAAACAAGGTTGCTGAAGAATCTGGGTTCGTTTTGACTGGCTCAATTAAAAGACTAGACAAGTTTTCAATGCCTTCATCTGACCCAAATAAAGATGTAATGGCTAATAAGTCATTCTGTAATCGAACTTGTTCTAGTATCTCTTCAGTATTTCTTATTTTATTAGAAAAATCAGTTTTTTGGTTTCTCAGGCTATCAAAACCTAGGTCAGCTAAATCTGAAGAGAATTTAGATAAGATAAGATTATAGATTTTTGTTAAGTCTTTCTGAGGTAAATCCCCGCCCAGTAATAAATTTAATTCCGTTGGGTCACTAAGTTTTGCAAACTCGTTATCTAGAAATTCCTTTGGATTCTTTATCAGATCAAATTTCTCGTCAGAATCCGCTGAATTTATAATAAAATTGATAAACTCATTAGAAATATTTGGAAATTCTTTTTTGATATTTTCCTGAGTTTGCAATATCAATTGTGAAGGTCCTTTTTGAACATTATTTAGTAATTTTTCTAAATTCACCATCACTTCTATTTGAGGGTCTAAAGCTGGAGGAGTGTCATCCCTTTTTGGTTTAGAAGGAGACGCTTTTTCTTTTTTTATCGCTTTAACTTTCTCTGATAATACTTTTGCTTCTTCTTCTGGTATCGCAACAACCTGTACTTCTTCAGGAAATGTCTCTGCTGGACCGGGCATAACGTCATAATTATAATCACCATCAGATCCTACAGGCATAACTATTTGAGAAGGCAAGAACTTTGAAGCTGGTGCTTGAACATAAATGGATGTTACATAAACCTTGGTCTCCCCGCTTGGTAATGTAACTGCTTCTTCCCCAGGTCCAACGTAAATCGTAGTCTCAGTTGCAGAAGGTGAGCCATCATCAGTGTCGTATTCTCTTCGGCTGGTATCTGTTTCTGCAATCACGGGGGTCTCTGGAACTGGTCTATCAATAAAAAACAAATCCTCGCTATTATGGTTTTCACGATAAGTATCTGTTGGCCTCACAAAGAATTCGACGACGTCACCATCAGAAAGATTTATATATTCGTTGCCCTCTGAACCTTTCAGTCTGACATAGCCCATTTCCGGGGTTATTGCTAAGCCATTTTCAGTATCATATAATTCTTTAAAATCAATAGAGAGACTATT
>CAZOIZ010000075.1:0-4733 GCA_964580005.1 uncultured Rhodobacterales bacterium | reverse complement strand
TGCATCAACTCATAAAAATTGCTAGAGAAAACAATATAAGAGATCCAATAAAATCAGTAGCTTCAGAGTACATAAAAGACGTTCAGGTACTTTGTTTAGATGAAATGCAGATAACGGATGTAGCAGATGCAATGATAGTAGGAAGGGTTTTCGAGGAATTCCTAAGAAAAAAATTATTCATCTTAACAACATCAAATAGACATCCTAATGATCTTTATAAAGATGGTCTAAATAGAAAATTATTTGTACCCTTTATTGATATCATAGTATCGAGTTTGAATGTAGTAAAATTGTCGGCGGGTGTCGACTATAGAAAGATAAAAATTGCGGGTAAGAAGAAATATTTTTTAAGCACTTCATCTGAAGAAACAAGCCAATTCAATGACCTTATATCGCAATTTAATCTTTATCGGGGCGCAGGGATAACGATACAAATGAACAGCCGTGAATTCAGAATAGATAGGTTCGAGAGCGGTGTGGGCATGTTGACATTCAACGAAGTTTGTTCGATCCCTCTGAGTGCTAGTGATTATTTAGAACTAGTAAGCCATCTCAGATTATTGTTTTTGGATGAAATTCCAGACTTGTCGAATGGTGGAGATGATAGTGCAAAAAGATTTATTAATCTGATCGACAGTGTTTATGATAAAGAAGTAGAGATTCTTTGTAGAGCTGAGGTGCCTCCAGAAAAATTATATACTGTTGGAAAAAATAGTTTTGAATTTCAAAGGACTGTTTCTCGGCTTTTTGAAATGCAATCTAACAATTGGCCCAAAAGAGAGAAAACGAGTTAAAGTGAAAAGGTGATCGATCCATTATATGGAGTTGCTGACACTAACTTTACCCGAACTTCATCTCCAGTAGATAGCCCCTTGTCTCGTGTTTTACTTTTTGCGTAGTTAAATGAAGATCCTTTTTTTCGTTTCTTGAGATCCAAATATTTTTTTAATAAAACACCTTCGATTGGAAATTTTTTCAGTTTAATAAAAATACAGAACCTGGAGGCACCTGAAACTATACCATCGAAGTAATTATCAATGTGGTTAGACATGAATAGGGCTGAATAGCGATCTAAACTCTCTCGCTCGGCTCCGACTGATTTTTTTTCTGATTCGTTAATGATTTGGCAAATTGTATTATGATCTTCCATAGAATCTAAATCACCCATTTCCCATTTTAGAGCAAAAGCCAATGAGCGGTGTACTGTAAGATCTGCATATCTTCTTATTGGAGATGTAAAATGGCAATATAACGGCAGGTTAAGTCCAAAATGGCCAGCATCTACATCAGAGTATTTTGCTTTTGGCAACATCCTCAACACGGCGTTGCTTAATAACTTTTTTTTCTCGGGATTTTTACAGTGTTTTAATAACTCATTGAATGAATTTGAAGTTACATGTTTTTCCCTAATTGTTCCCAAATCATTTAACTTCATTAAAATGTTAAAATCTTTTAAAGCATGTTTGTCAGGTGTCTCATGGTATCGAGAAAGGTATTTTGTAATGGATTGACTAAGGGTTTGTGACACGCAGAGGTTTGCTAGTATCATGATCATTTCAATAAGTTCGTTGCTTCTTATGCTCTTCTTTTCAAAAATGTTTGTGGGGTAACCTTCAGGAGAAATTGAAATCTTTTTCTCAGCTAAATTTAAATTTAAACGATTTTTTAAATGCGGTGACTGCTTTAAAATATTGAATGCTTTCTTATACCCACTATATCTTCTTTTTGTTTCACAATCTGATAAATAGGCTTCAAAATTTTCATATGCGTAATTTTTTTTAACAGTAATAATGCCCCTGATAAATTCATGTTTTATTTTGTAACCTTTATGATCTAGGTGCATTTTGACCACTACTGCTTTCTTCGGTGAGTTTTCCTTCAACGAACAGAGATTATTACTCAAATCTTCAGGAAGCATAGGGATAACTTTATCAGGAAAATATGTTGAGTTTCCTCTTTTTAAGGCCTCTATGTCTATAATAGAGTTTGGTTTTACAAAAAATGACACATCTGCAATGCCAACATATAAAACTATGCCTCCCGGATTATTCTTCGAATGATCTGCTTCTATGCAAATAGCATCATCTAAATCCTTCGCGTCATCTGGGTCTATGGTAATGAAAGGTTTGGCTATTTGATGTTCATTTTTGGAAACTCTATAATTTTCAAATATTTTTTTTGCTTCATTAAGTATCTTTCTAGGAAAAAACTGTCTCAGTTTCCAACTGATCGCTGCTATTTTTGAAAAGCTACTTGGACAATTAATAGAGCCAAAAATATGGAAATCGTGTATTTTGAATTTCTTGGGATATTTTGAAGGGCTTCCTATAGCAAAATATCCAAATTTTTGGTCTAAATTTTCTCCCATTTTAAGTGGAAGTACAATAAGTGGTTTATCCCCTTTATTTGAAAATAAAGCTAATTGCGCATCCGTTTGATCATGGAAATACGCAGCGAATAAATAGTTCTTTGGATGTTTTATTCTCCTTAAAATTGATACCTCTTGACTTCGTTCTTTTGGAAAATTAATCGAAGCCACCACCAGGTCACCAATACTTAGATTATTTTTGTCTGATGCGCTGCAAAACAAATCTAGTGGTGAACCACTACTGGAACCACTAAGCGTGATTTTGTCATCATAGCTAATGCTTGTGATTGCAAGGATCTTTTTCGAGTTATGTTCTAAAGGCCTGATAATTATTTTTTTCTTTTGTCATCTATCAAAGCAATACTCTCTTCGAGAGTGAGTGTTTGAACCGATTTTTCCTTCGGTATTGTCACATTGATTTTATTCCATTTTATGTAATCACCATACCGACCTGACATAATTTTTACTTCCTCACCTTCTGGATGAGAACCCAGCACTTTTAGCTCTTTGCCTGCTCTTCCACCCTTATTATTTCTCTTTTCTGCCGCTTCGACTAATAATTCAACAGCTCTGTTCATACCAATTGAAAAGATTTCCTCAAAATCCTTAATGTTTGCATAAGTTCGTCCGTGTTTAATATATGGACCATAAGGGCCTATAGCTGCAATAACTTCAGACTGATCTTCAGGATGTAGCCCTAATTTTCTAGGTAGCTCTAATAATTGTCTTGCTCTCTCAATTGTAAGCTCTTCGATTGTATAGTGCTTGGGGATTGCAGCTCTTTTTGGTTTTTCCAAGCCATCAAGAGCGATCTCAAGATATGGTCCATAACGTCCATTTTTTATAAATATATCGTTACCATTGCTATCCTGACCTAACGGTTCTTCTTGAGCTATTACCTCAGATGAATTTTGATTTAAGCTTGAGTTTAAAGGTCTTGAATACTTGCATTCAGGATATGTTGAACACCCGATAAATGCACCAGTCTTTGACAACTTTATCCCAAGCTCACCATTATTGCATGCGGTACAGTTTTTTTGTATTTCTCCGGTTCCATCATCGAACAAATAGTTGGCTAATTTTATATTTAAGTTATCCAGAACCTCAGTAATACTAAAGCTCATCGCGTATTCCACAGATTGAGATAACTCCTCCCAGAAACCTTTGATTACATCTTTCCAATGTTTTTCACCGCTGGAAATATCATCGAGGTTTTCTTCAAGCTTAGCTGTATAGTTATACTCAATGTATTTGTTAAAATATGCCTCAAGAAAAAAATTTAAGAGTCGACCAGTATCTTCGGGGACAAGCCTATTTTTCTCTTTTTTCACATAATTTCTCTCTTGTATTTTCGATATAATCGAAGCATATGTAGAAGGCCTTCCTATACCTTCTTCCTCAAGACGCTTGATCAATGAAGCTTCATTAAATCTCGGCGGTGGTTCAGTGAAGTGTTGTTCCTTATTAATTTGTTCCAGTTTCATCTTAGATTTTTCCCTGATGTCCGGGATCCTTTTCTCATCATCTTCTTTCTTCTGATCTTGAAATATTTTTAGATGCCCTTCGAATGTCACAACCTGTCCCGAGAGCCTAAATTCAGCGCTATTGCAGAAGGAAGAAATAAAAACTGTTGTCTGCAATACCTCTGCTGCTCGAGCTTGAGAAGCCAACGCTCTTTTCCATATCAATGCGTATAAGTCCAATTCAGACTTATTTAAATTTTTTGTGTTTTTGGGTGTTTTAGAAAAATCCGTCGGTCTGATACATTCATGTGCTTCTTGAGCATTCTTTGCTTTATTTTTAAACACTCGTGGTTTTTCAGGCAAATAATGTTCACCTAAGAAATTAGAAATTTGCTTTCTTGCACTAGTTATGCCCTCAGGAGCCATTTCAATTCCATCTGTACGCATATACGTGATCAGGCCAGCCTCATAAAGTTTCTGAGCGGTTGACATTGTGTCCCGAGGACTAATTTTTAAATTTGTACTGGCGCTTTGTTGTAGTGTAGATGTAGTAAATGGGGCATAGGGATTTCGATTTCTTTTTTGACTGGTTACAGAAGTTACGTGATATTCTTTCTGCTCGAGCTCATTTGCGGTTATGTTTGTTTTATCAGCGTCTTTGAACGTAAACTTCTCAACTTTTTCATCGTTCAACAGAGTGAGATTGGCCTGCATTACATTATTATTTTCGTCTTTAAAATCAGCAGAGATAGTCCAATATTCTTCCGTTTGAAATTTTTCTATTTCAATTTCTCTATCAACGACGAGTCTTAATGCGGGTGACTGAACTCGACCAGCTGATTTTGCTGCTCCCCTGAGCCTTTGCCAAAGCACTGGAGAAATATTAAAACCCATTAGATAAT
>CAZOIZ010000074.1:0-4816 GCA_964580005.1 uncultured Rhodobacterales bacterium | reverse complement strand
TTTCTTTGCAGAGATATTTTATAAGGGGCTTAGTAGCTGGATCTGTGAAAGGGTAAGAATGCAAAAGATTGTTTTAATTGGTGCTGGCAGCCAAAATTTTGGATTGGGTCTAATTAGCGACATCTTTAAGTCGGACACTTTGGATGGTTGTGAGATTTTTCTTCATGACATAGATAAAACAACACTTGTTAATACTAAAAATATTGCAAGTGACTATAAAGAAAAGCTTGGGGTAAATGTTGATATTAAGGCCTCTATTTCAAGAAAAGAGGCTCTAGAGGGAGCAACTTTCTGTATAATCTCAATTGAGGTTGGAGCACGATTTGATCTTTGGGATCAAGACTGGAAGATACCACTACAATATGGAATAAGACAAGTTTATGGAGAAAATGGTGGGCCTGGAGGTTTATTCCACTCTTTAAGACAAATACCTCCTATTTTGGATATTTGCGAGGACATAAATGAAATTTGTCCCGATGCCTTTGTCTTTAATTTCTCAAACCCAATGCAGCGTATTTGTCATGCAGTCACGACAAAATTTCCAGATTTAAAATTTATTGGGATGTGCCATGAAATTGCATCAATGGAGAGGCAACTACCGGATTTAATGGAAACTGACTTGTCAAACATTGAATTTAGGGCAGCTGGATTAAACCATTTCAGTATATTATTAGAAGCTAAATATAAAAATACCGGTAAAGACGGTTATCCGATTATTAAGCAAAACTTTTCAACCTATTTTGCAGACTTGATTAACAAACATGATGCTAAGCCCTCTAAGCCTGGTGCAGAAAGAGGCGTGTTTCGTGAACTTTTTAAAATTTATGGATATCTCCCAATTACAACGGATAGTCATTTAGGAGAATACATACAGTGGGCTTACAGCGTAGCCGACCATGATGCAATTCTAGATTTTTATGATAATTATAAGGCAAAGTGTTTAGCTTTTTATGATGATAAAAGTTCGTATGATCATTTTTTCGATGCAAAGAATATCGGTACACACGAAAGAGTAATTCCGATCATTGAAGGTATTTTAGGTGACACCGGATATGAGGAAGCTGCAGTTAATATACCAAATAGGGGTTATTTAGCATGCCTTCCAAGGGATATTGTAGTAGAGGTTCCCGGTAAGGTTGATAAATCAGGCGTACATGGAGTTGCATTTGAAAATTATCCTACTGCATTTGGATCATTATTAAGTCTGCAATCGGGTGTAATTCAGATGACAACAGATGCCGTTCTTAATTGCTCAAAACATTCAGCTTATCTAGCGCTTTTGGCTGATCCGGTTGTGAATGACACCAATCAGGCCGCAAGACTTCTTAATAATATGCTTGAGACCCAAAGTAAGTTTTTAGGTTATTTAAAGTAGATCACATATATGTCTGAAATTGTTATAAAAAACCTGAATAAATACTATGGCAAAAACCATGTTATACAAGATGTCTCACTCAATATAGATAGCCAATCATTCACTGTTTTGGTAGGGCCAAGCGGTTGTGGTAAATCCACCATTTTAAGAATGATTGCAGGGCTAGAGAGTATAAACTCTGGGACAATCTCTATAGATGGAAACACTGTCAATGACTTGTCACCGAAAGACAGAAATATAGCAATGGTATTCCAGTCTTATGCCTTATATCCGCATATGACGGTTTATAACAATATGGCCTTTGGGTTAAAGTTAGAGAAACTGACTAAAGATGAAATCGATAGCAGAGTTTATGATGCCGCAAAAATTCTTCAAATAGAAGAACTCTTGCAAAGAAAACCAAAACAACTTTCGGGCGGCCAACGACAAAGGGTTGCCATCGGACGTGCAATTACGAGAAAACCAAAGGTTTTTTTATTTGACGAACCATTGTCAAACCTTGATGCCGCATTAAGAGTTCAAATGAGAGTTGAATTAGCAAAACTACATGATCAGTTAGATGCCACTATGATATATGTGACCCATGATCAAACAGAAGCTATGACAATGGCTGATAAAATTATTGTTTTAGATCAAGGAAAAATATCCCAATCCGGAAATCCAATGGATTTATACCATAATCCTAAAAATTTATTTGTAGGAGGGTTTATTGGTTCTCCTAAAATGAATTTTATAAAAACAAGAATACTTAAAAAGAGTAGCCAGAATATTAGTGTAGATTTGATGGGTCAAAAAAGCTTTTTATTAAAAAAAACCAGCACAAATTTTAAGACCGGAGATGAAATAACTTTAGGTATAAGGCCCGAACATTTAGAAGTTAGTAAAGATTTAAAAAATGCTTGGACGGGTAAGGTTTTTGTTGTTGAAAAATTGGGGTCTGGCACTTTTCTATATTTGGAAAAGGATGGAGAGCCACTTGTGGTCGAGACAGATGGAGACTCGAAAATAAAAGTTGGTGACACCATTAATATAGCCTTCAATCCAGACAAATGTCATGTTTTCAATACAAATAAAGAAGCAGTTTAGTTTAATTTTTCAGTCTCGGTTATAATCATGAGAAAAATTGCAGTCCTGACTAGTGGTGGAGATGCTCCCGGAATGAACGCAGCAATCCGTGCAATAGTAAGAACATCATTGAACAAAGATATTAGTATTATTGGCTTTAAAAATGGTTATGAAGGCATTATTGACAATGAGCACGTTGCTTTTGATAAGCGTTCGGTAGGAAATATTATTCAGAGGGGTGGCAGCATACTTCATACTTCTCGGTCTTCAAGGTTTCTAAAAAAGAAATATAGACAAGTTGCGGAAGATAATCTTCGAGCACTTGGAATAGACGGACTAATCGTAATAGGTGGGGAGGGGTCTACTAAGGGTGCTATTGAATTATCAAAAATATCTAAAACAAGATGCGTTGTAGTTCCTGCAACAATTGACAGAGATATGCCTTTAGTTGGCTCTACTATAGGCTTTGATACGGCCATTAATACGGCATTAAGTGCAATTGATAAAATAAGAGACACTGCTACAACTGCTAATGTAACACATATTGTTGAAGTTATGGGAAGAGATTGTGGTTGGCTTGGTATACATGCGGGAATTGGAGCTGGAGCTGAAGTTACCATAATTCCTGAAGTAAAAATAGATATTACCAAATTATCAAAAAATATTAAAAATCAATTATATAGAGGAAAAAAGGGATGTATTATAATTCTTGCTGAAGGGGGTTTTCCTGATGGAGGACAAGCTTTAGCAGACTTACTAAAAGAACACGATATTTTAGATTTAAGAGTAACTACTTTGGGCCATATACAACGAGGAGGAAATCCCTCTTCTGTTGATAGGATTTTGGCTACCGAGCTAGGTGTTGACGCCGTTATTTCTTTAATGAATGGAGCGTCTAATGTTGTTATTGCGAAACCTATTAACACCATTAAGAGGATCGATTTTGAAGAAATTATTAAAACAGATGTGAAAGTTGATATGTATCTTCATGATCTTATTGAAAATATAGCATAGGGAAACTGAACAATGACTCCTGTAAAAAGAATTTTTTTTAAACTGTCGATATTTTATTGCTTATCTATTGTTTTCGTCGCGTTTATAACTCCAGCGATTTCTCAGGATTTTAAATTTATGAAAATTGGGAAAACCTTCTCTCATCCATGGGGAATAGCTGTTTACAGTGATGACGAGGTTTTAATTACTGAGAGAGGTGGAAATCTTTTCAAAGTAAATTTGAAAACTGGCGCTAAGCTTAAGATAAAAAATTTACCAAAGGTTTTTAATAATAGACAAGGGGGTCTCTTAGATGTTCTTGTTGACAAAAAAGCAGGTTCTAAAAAGACAGTTTATATTTGTTTTTCATCGAGCGTTAATGGTGGATCTTCCACTTCTTTAATTCTTGGAACAATCAATGATAATGAGCTCATAAATAAAAAAGTCCTATTTAGAGCAAATAATGTTTCAGGCTCTAGTGTGCATTTCGGCTGCAGACTAGCAATTTTAGGTAATGAAATTTTCATGTCTATTGGGGACAGAGGGAACAGATACGAAGCACAAGATATCAAATCCCATGCAGGTTCAATAATTCGAATTAATAAGATAAATGGATCTGCAAAAAATTTAAATAATATTAATTCTTGGTTGCCTGAATTATTTACTAAAGGTCATAGAAACCCTCAGGGAATGGCAGTTAATACCGAAACAAATGAAATTTGGGTAAATGAACACGGACCAAAAGGAGGAGATGAAATAAACATTATTAAAATTGGCAAGAATTATGGCTGGCCAATCGTAACATTTGGAAAGGAATACTCGGGTGGTAAAGTAGGAAAGGGTATAACTTCATTAAAAGGTTTTGAAGATCCCATATGGTATTGGGTGCCTTCAATAGCTCCTTCTGGCATGACTTTTTATAATAAAAACATGTTCCCTGAGTTTAAAGGCCATTTGCTAGTATCTTCCCTTAAGTTTAAAAGTCTTTATTTAGTAGAATTGAAAAATGGTAAACCATTTAGAGAAATAGTCTTTTTTAAAAATAGGTTCGGACGTGTAAGAGATATCGAGCAATTAAAAGATGGCAGCATTTTATTGATTTCAGATGAAAAAAAAGGCGGATTATTCAGAATTTATCGATAAATAACCATATATTGTTTTTATATAATTCATAAAAGTAACGTGTGACAAAATAGCTAATTAAATATTGTCATAGGAGTTGACCATTAAAAATTTTGTGTAGTATCCTAAACTTGGCTGGGAACTAATAAATTATATAAAGGGAGACAAATATGGATCAAATATCACCTTATATATATCCAGGAGAAGAGGGCTCTAAGCTTAAACCAGCTTCTAGATATGAAAATTTTATCGGTGGTGACT
>CAZOIZ010000073.1:0-4825 GCA_964580005.1 uncultured Rhodobacterales bacterium | reverse complement strand
CCCTCTGGATAAATTACTAACTGACCCGACTGATTTTGAGCCTCTTTCCTGATTGCTTCTTTTAGAGCATGCCAACTTCTTGCCCTATCGTTTCTTTTAACGTTTACACACCCAATTTTTCTCGCATATGTGGACAGAATTGGGACCCAAGATAATTCTGATTTCATAATAAATTTCGGCTCTGGTAGGACTTTTAGCAGCATTAGAACATCCAAGAATGATTGGTGCTTTGAGCATACGATTGAAGCACTATTATCGGGCACAACACCCTTTACCAAAATTTGAATATTAAACGTTTTTTTTAGAATCCAAAATACTACGTCACAATATAATTTGATTACTTTCAAACAATTCTCTTTAGAAATACTCGCATAAGGTAATAGGACTACTCCCATAACCACTAAAAGGGTATAAATAATCAATCCTGTGCCGATATTTTTAAATTTGCCTTTCAATCGATCAACTTTCTTAATAATGTGTCAAAATTTTATTTCAAAAATTACACTTTCACTTTATTATCACAGACTATTGACAAGGGAAAATATATTAATTTATGCACGTTTTTTGCCCCGATTGTAATGCTGAATACAAAGTAAATGAAAGATCGTCTCTAACCAAGACGGTCCAATTCGTATGTATTGAATGTGGAAGCTCCTGGGTCGATAAGTTTGAGAGGCTTGAAAAAACAAAAGGAGCAGTATCTGAATCAGAAGAAACTGATAGCGATAGTGTACCTATGGGTAACTATAAAGAGCTGGGGGAAAGCCAGCTAAATTCTTTAGCTCTTGAAGAAGTTCAAAATAGTTTTGGCGACCACAGAAATAGGGCCAACCTTGAAAATGTCAATACTGACAGTGACCATATCTTTCAATTCGAGACAAGTGAGACAAGTAATGAGATCGAGGAAGAAGGCCCATCTAAAACATTTCCACAAATTCGAAATAAGCAGGACACGACTTCAAATGATCATATTGAAGAACGGGATGCTAAGGAAATAGAGATTGAGAAAAGGCTCAAAGAATCATCCGAGCTATTGAAGAAAGCAAAGCAGCCTTATCCTGAAAAAAAAGAGACTATTGTAGCTAAAAATAAGCCTAAGAGCCGAAAAGTTTTATTAACATTATCGATATTTTTAATAGTTAGTATTTTTACCTACAATCTAACAATTTTATTTATAGAGGATATAATAAGAAAAGTACCAATTACATCAGAGATTTTGGATCAAATAAGCCGTTACACTAACATTTTCAAAGATATGCTTTTCGTAATTATTGAACGGATAATAAATTTCATTCCCAATTTGGCATAACTTCCTTGTCAAATATTTCTTCATAAGTTGGTCTAGATCTTACAATTTCATAACGTTCCTTATAGACCATAATTTCTGGAACTAAAGGTCTTGTATTGTACTCGGAAGATAATACCGCTCCGTAAGCCCCAACATCCAAAAAAGCCAAAAAGTCTCCTTCTTCAGCATTTTCTACATGATGATTTTTTAAAAATGTATCGGTTGATTCACATACTGGCCCTACCACGTCATATATCTCAGTTGCTCCTCTATTTTCTTGAGATAATGGTATTAATCTATGAGCCGCGCCGTATAACGCAGTTCGAGAAAAATCATTCATACCTGCATCAGTAATAAGAAAATTTTTATTTTGAGATTTCTTCTTGTAGAGAACCTTGGTTACTAAAATGCCAGAGTTTCCTACTATATATCTGCCTGGCTCAAAAATAATTCTACAATTTAAATTTCCTAATATCTGCTTTACCAATGTACCATATTCACGTAAGTCGGGTTCTACATCATCATCTGTATATTTAATGCCTAAGCCACCACCGATATCGACATTCTCTAAATGGATATTGCGATCTCTAAGGTCATAAATTAGCTTTTTTAAATTTTCAAATGTTTGACGGAATGCATTTAAATTAGTTATCTGACTTCCAATATGCACATCAACACCTACAATCTTAATCTTGTCTAATTTGTTTGCATATTGGTAAATCTCTTTTGCTTTAGAGATTGGAATACCAAATTTATTATCAGCTTTACCAGTTGAAATATTTTCATGAGTACCCGCATCAATATCAGGATTGACCCTAAAGGCAATTGGTGCCACCTTGTTGAGATTGATCGCTATTTTATTAATTGCTTCTAATTCAGACACGCTTTCAATATTATACTGCAATAAAGATAATTTAAGTGTTTCGACAATTTCAAAATCCTGTTTTCCTACACCAGAAAATACAATTTTTTTCGGATCAATACCTGCTCTTAAAGCCCTTTGGAATTCCCCTAGTGAAACTACATCAGCTCCTCCTCCAAGTTTCGCAATAGTTTCCAAAACAGAGAGGTTTGAATTAGCTTTTACTGAATAACAAATTATTCGATTCAATCCTTCTAATGAATTCGTAAATCGATTAAAATTATCTTTTATAGTCGTACGTGAGTAGACATAGAATGGCGTTCTTAAACTACCTGTGATATCGCTAACAACTATGTCTTCTACGAAAAGCTGCTTCCGTTTGTAAGAAATATGTTTATTCATCGTTAATAAAGTTGGTCTTGTCATTCAAAAATGGTGATGATTTTACACCGCAACCCGTCATGCTAAGACAAAATATTATGATTACAAGATAAAAAATGGGCCTACGCATTTAATCTTCTCTTCCAAAATTTAATTTGTCTCTTTATTTCCCTCGATGCTGTTCCTCCAAAACTATTTCTTGACTCGATAGAATTCTCTGGAGATAGAATTTTAAAAACCTCTTCGCTTATTTTGGGTTCAACTTTTGTTAGATCACTCAAGGTCAATTCGTTTAATTTAATGTTTTTTTTAGAAGCTACCTCCACAATCTTGCCAGTCAACGCATGGGCTTCTCTAAATGGCATTCCTAAATCTCTGACAAACCAATCTGCCAAATCAGTTGCGGTAGAAAATCCATTTGATGCTGCTTTATACATGTTTGCCTTCTTAACTTTCATATTCTCTATGAGCTGTTGTGTTATCTTTATAACAAGTATTAAAGTATCAAAGACATCAAAAACTGACTCTTTATCTTCTTGCATATCTTTAGCATACGCCAAAGGTAAGCCCTTCATTACCGTTAGTAGCGATAGTAGCGCTCCGTTAATTCTACCTGTCTTGGCCCTTATAAGCTCTGCAGCATCAGGATTTTTCTTCTGTGGCATTATAGAAGAGCCAGTGACCAACGAGTCAGGTAGCGATATAAAGTCAAACTCTATAGACCCCCACAATATAAATTCTTCTGCTAATCTACTAAAGTGCACCATTGCAATAGCAGAGTCAGATATAAACTCTAGAACGAAGTCTCTATCAGAAACTGCGTCCATGCTATTTCTCATGGGTGCTCTAAACCCAAGTGTTTTTGCTGTGTAAAACCTATCAATTGGAAAAGAAGTTCCAGCCAAAGCGGCAGCCCCCAAAGGGCATTCATTCAGTCTTTCTTTAGTTTGCTTAAATCTTTCTAAATCTCTTCCAAACATCTCTAAATAGGCGAGCATGTGATGGCTAAATCTTATGGGTTGGGCAACTTGTAGATGAGTGTAGCCAGGGAAAATTATTTCGATATTTTTCTCTGCCTTTTTGAGAAGGATGCTCTGAAGTTTAGATAGTTCCAGCTCTATGTCTTCAATGGCTTTTCTAATCCACAATCTAAAGTCAGTCACGACTTGATCATTTCTAGACCTTGCAGTATGTATGCGGCCTGCATCGGCGCCAATAATTTCTCTTAACCTAGATTCTATATTCATGTGAATATCCTCTAACAAGTTATCAAAACTAAAGTCACCCTCTAATAACTCTTTCTCTATTTTTTTTAATCCACTTAATATCTTTGTTTCTGTCTTTTTAGTTATAATCTTCATTTTAGCCAGCATCTTAACATGAGCTTTCGAACCTAAAATATCCTCAAAGGCTAGTCTTTTATCGATATCTATTGAAGAGTTTATTTCCGTAAGAAGGTTATCAGTCTTCTCAGAAAACCGTCCTCCCCACATTTCATTTGATTTTTTCTTATTAGACAAATTAAACTCCACCACTACATCATGGATTATGAAAACAATATTAATGCTAAAACTAGGGCCTTTAGTACTTATCGTAAATCTTTTTTTTTCAATTTTTGTATTTGCTGAAAGTAAATACGAAGAAAAAACTAAAGACATTATTGAGGGAGAGCTCCGAAAATTTGTTTTTTCAAAAACCACAAAAGCTCTACCAAATCTACTTATTTTGGATGCTGATGAAAATGTCACTGAAATTGGTTATAAAGAGGAAATTTTGGTAATAAACTTTTGGGCTACTTGGTGTGCGCCGTGTAAGAAGGAGATGCCCTCACTTAATGCTCTAGCTCAAAACATGAAACATGAAGATTTTCAAATAATTACTGTAGCCTCAGGGAGAAATTCAAAAAAAGCAATTGATGCTTTTTTTAACGATTATAATTTAGTTAACCTTAGCAAGTATAGAGACCCAAGGGGAAAAATGGCGATAGAATATGGGGTGACAGCCCTTCCAACAACAGTGGTAATTGATCCTACGGGCGTAGAGATTGGGCGCGTCATAGGAGATATTGATTGGGATACAGCTAATATTCACGCATTTTTTAAAAAATTGGTAATACTGAAATAGACGCTCTAAATGTTCGAATAAAAGTGCTTTTTATTTGTCAGTTTAAAAAAAGGTTAACATAAAAGTAGTGTATCTTGACTCTTGAAACATTTAATTCTGGATGAGTTAATCTTATGAAAATCACATAAATGGAGCTTTAACATGAGAGTAGCGCTCATAACCGGTGGAAC
>CAZOIZ010000072.1:0-4856 GCA_964580005.1 uncultured Rhodobacterales bacterium | reverse complement strand
CTCTATCAATTCCTCCAACATGAGCCATTTGGCTACTAATTTGAATTATTGATCCACCCACGCCCTTAACTATCATTTTCTTAGCAGCTGACTGAGCTAAAAAATATGCGGATCTCACATTCACGGACATTACGTCATCAAAATCAGCCACTGTTGTATCAATTGTAGGGGAATGTCGAGCGATCCCAGCCGAATTTACTAGAATATCAACATCAGAATATTCATCCATCAATTTTTTTACACTATCAATATTAGTTACGTCCATTGGCGCCCCTGATACAGAGAAGCCTTCAGATTTCATTTTATTTACCGTTTCGAAAACTTGATCTTTAGACCGCGCGACAATTATTACATTTGCCCCCTCCTCCGCCAAAGCAACTGCGCATCCAAGGCCAATACCACGGGACCCTCCAGTCACTACTGCGCGTTTTCCGTCTAACCGAAAGGATGGGGTTTGAGGTAACATATTTTACACCAGGTTAGATACAACAATTCTATTCCATCACAAAGATTTGATCCAGGCAAGCGACGTCTTAACAAGCTTATTAGTCTGCGTTGGTGACTTAATATCGCCTGCGAGAACATGTGAATATGGATCATCATTAGGACCGCATTTTACCAAATTAATAAATGATTTTCCTCCCCATTGTTCAGCAATTTTGAGAGTTTTCCTAGCATCTACAACTTTATCTTCCTCTGAAACAATAAATAAGGCAGGACAATTTTTTTTATTAAAATTCTGACTTACAACTTTTTTAACAAGTGTAGCCATGGTTATAACAGCAACTATTGGGTAACGGGTTGTCCAATATATTGCATGCTCTTTTGATATTGGCTGAAATTCACGGTATTTCCCCAGAATAAGCGGGATCCAAAATCGAGCAAAACCAAGTGTAAAGATTTGAAAAAATCGATGTCGAACTTTGAAATTCGGTGACACAAAAATAATTCCGGAGACGTTTTTTTCAGACGCAGCCACGGCTGCTAAAGTACCTCCCGTTGATGATCCAATTATAATGATTTTCTCACCAATTGTTCTGCCTATTTCTAAAGCTTCAGATAAGTCGAAAATCCAATCTTTTACCGTTACATGGCCAAGCGCCTCACCCCCACATCCATGCCCCGATAGACGAGCGTTGTATATATTGGCGTTCAGCCCGAGCGCGATAGCGTTAGGAAATGGAGACAACTCAAACTTTGAGGCTGAAAATCCATGTAGAAAAATAATAGAAAATTTTGTTTTTTTTCCCTTTTTTCCTGCCCAAATTACTTCCTTACAGACACCAGGCTGCAAGCCTAAAACTTCTTTCTCTCTCTGTTCTAAATAATGATCTACACCCGTAATGATCGATACTTTCGGTAAAGTTAAGTCAGCAGGCTCGCGCTTTCCTAAGACTAAAATAACGAGTAAACATCCTACAAAAATAAGAAAAATTACCATATTTCCAACATATCTTCTAAATTTTTCTCAAGGATTTCCAAACAACCTTGATCAGAAAAGGAATGGTCAGCACCACGTTTGAAAAATAGTGATATGTCATCTGCACTGATATGATCAAATAATTTTAATGCAGTTTCTCGTGTTACTGCCGTATCTTCAGTTCCCTGCATAAGTCTAACTGGGCAAGTTAATTCTAGTGGCTCACGCAATACAAGATTTTGCCGTCCATTTTCGATAAGATAGCGTGTTATTGGATAGGGCTCGCCGTAGTCTGATGGTAGGTAAAGGACACCTTTATTTAAAACCTCTTTTTTTTGATCATCGGTAAAATTTTTCCACATACTGTCTTCGGTAAAGTCTGGAGCAGCGGCTATTGTAATTAAACCTTTTAGCCTACTACCAAGTTCCCGGCTTAATAATAATGAAATCCAGCCGCCCATAGAAGAACCAATCAAAATTAGTCCGTTATTTTTTGTTAATTCAATAATTTGCTTAGTATCATTAAACCAATCTCCAATCCCAAGATTAAGAAAGTCACCAGTAGACTGCCCATGACCCGAATAATCAAATCGCAAGAATGACCTATTTCTTTTTTTCGCCCATTTTTCTAAAAAAATTGCCTTTGAACCTTCCATGTCTGACTTAAAACCGCCCAAAAAAATAACGGTAGGACCTGTTCCCTTAATAAAAGAATAAGCTAACTTCTGGCCGGCAGGAGTTTCTAGGAATTTTACCATTTTTAACCTTTAACTTTTAGAACAAAAATGTTCATAAGAATTTTTTGAAAAAATTTTCTTCTTACAATTTAGAATGAAAAAAGCCTGTACTCAACAGTGCAAAAGTATTTAAGGGTTGACGAAAACGCCCCAGCCCTTCACAACCAGTTCTCAGATAAACCCACAACCGGGCGTTTTGTAGGCGCCAAAATGATGAGGATGATAACGATGAGCCAAGTAACTCTCACCTTCCCTGACGGCAATCAAAAGAATTTCGATAAAGGTATAACTTCGCAAGAAGTTGCGAGTTCAATTGCCCCTTCTCTATTAAAAAAAGCGATAAGCTCAACTGTAAACGGACAACACTTTGATCTTTCTTGGCCCATCATGGAAAACGCGAATATCGCTATCAATACAATTAAAGACACTAAGGCCGCTTTAGAACTTGTTAGACATGACCTTGCCCACATCATGGCTCGCGCAGTGCAAGAAATTTGGCCTGACGTTAAAGTTACTATCGGCCCCGTTATCCGAGATGGTTGGTATTATGATTTCGATAGAAAAGATCCTTTCACAGCAGATGATTTAATTCTAATCGAAAAGAAAATGAAAGAAATAATAAATGCTAGAGACCCAGTTAAAACCGAAGTATGGAGCCGCCGGGAAGCTATCGCTTATTACAAAAAGAATAAAGAACCATTTAAAGTTGAACTGATTGAGTCAATCCCAGGCGACGAACCAATAAGAATGTATTGGCATGGAAACTGGCAAGACCTTTGCCGTGGCCCTCACTTGCAACACACGGGGCAAGTTCCTGCAGATGGTTTTAAATTAATGCATGTTGCCGGCGCATATTGGCGGGGTGACAGCAATAGAGAGCAACTTCAGAGGATATATGGCTGTGCTTTTCTAAATAAAGAACAACTAAAATCTCATCTAAATATGCTTGAAGAAGCTGCAAAAAGAGATCATCGAAAACTTGGTCGAGAAATGAAATTATTTCATATGCAAGAGGAGGCCCCAGGACAAATATTTTGGCATCCTAATGGGTGGAAAATCTACACAACCTTGCAAAACTATATGCGTCGTAAACAGGAATTAGATGGTTATGTCGAAGTTAATACGCCGCAGCTTGTTGATCGAAAATTATGGGAAGAATCTGGCCATTGGGAAAAATACCAAGAGAACATGTTTATAGTTGAAGTTGATGAAGAACATGCGAGAGAAAAAGCAGTCAATGCCCTTAAACCAATGAATTGTCCATGTCACGTACAGGTTTATAATCAAGGACTTAAGTCTTATCGTGACTTACCTTTAAGAATGGCTGAATTTGGAAGTTGTAATCGATATGAACCGTCAGGTGCGCTTCATGGTGTAATGCGTGTCCGCGGTTTCACCCAAGATGATGCCCACATTTTTTGCCGAGAAGATCAAATTGAGTCTGAAACAAAAAAATTCATAAACTTTCTTTCTGACGTCTACAAAGATTTAGGCTTTGAAAAATTTTCCATCAAATTTTCCGATAGACCAGAAAAACGTTCGGGCAGCAACGAGGTTTGGGATAAGGCAGAAGACGCTTTAAAATCAGCAACAATAGCTGCTGGTTATGAATTTGAAATAAACCCTGGCGAGGGTGCTTTTTATGGCCCAAAACTTGAATTTGTTTTAACAGACGCAATTGGTAGAGATTGGCAATGTGGCACTCTCCAAGTAGATTTTGTTTTACCAGATCAACTAGATGCTAATTATATAGGGGAGGATGGTAACAAACATCGCCCCGTTATGCTCCATAGAGCTTGTTTGGGCTCTTTTGAACGTTTCATTGGCATATTGATTGAAAGTTTTGCAGGTCGATTACCATTTTGGCTAGCGCCTAGACAAGTCGTCGTCGCAGCCATTGTTTCTGACGCAAATGATTATTGCGGAAATGTCGTAAGCGCTTTGAGAGCTAAAGGCATACGCGCAGAGGTCGACTTACGAAACGAGAAGATTAATTACAAAGTTCGCGAGCATTCCGTAAGTAAAGTTCCAGTAATCTTAGCGTGCGGCATGAAAGAAATTGCTGATCAAACTGTTTCTGTAAGAAGGTTGGGGGAAAAACATACAAAGGTTGAACAACTAACGGAGATAATAAATCAACTAACAGAAGAAGCCAAACCTCCAGATCAGTTGGCTTTCAATTAAAAAATTTAACCTTTTGATGCTTTAAAGCCTAAAGAAAGATCTCCAGACTTGAACTCAACTAACGGCCGCTTCATAACTTTTGGGTGAAGCCTTATAATTTCATGTGCTTGTTTCTGTCTGGTTTCGATGTCTAGCTTTCGCCAAGTTAATGACCGTTTATTGATTAGTGCCTCACCAAAATTTTCTATTGCTTTTTCCAATATATTTTCTGGTACTGGTGTTATACTTACGTCAATTAATTCAAAGTCTGGTTCTACCTTTAGCAAGGATTTACATGCATCACAATTTTTCAATCCGTAAATAATCATTGGCTTCAAAACTCTTTTTATTACTTTAAGTGAAATTATTGACTTGAATTTTTAAATTTTAAACCATCTTATTATGATGTTACTAGTGGAATTGGGTCAATAACAGAAAAGTTATATCTCAAACTCGAATGTGACAACCCCAAATAGCGGGGAAATTTTAATATAAGGAGACGCGGAAATGCCCAATGGCACCGTGAAATGGTTTAA
>CAZOIZ010000071.1:0-4881 GCA_964580005.1 uncultured Rhodobacterales bacterium | reverse complement strand
GGAAAAAGAATAAGGTAACAATTCATGGCTCAGGAATGGGAATGCCTTCGCTCTCAATTTATGTAAATGAACTAATAAGAAATTATAATGCTAAAACAATAATACGGATAGGTTCTGCTGGGGGGATGCAAAAAAAAGTCAAATTAAGAGATGTAGTATTGGCTATGACAGCTACCAGCGTTTCAACTCCTTCGAGTACAATATTTAAGGAAGTAAATTTTGCTCCTTGCGCCGATTTTGACTTGTTAAGAAACGCAGCAATGATTGCGGCAACAAAAAAAAGAAAAACACATGTAGGTGGTATATATTCCTCTGATACATTTTATGATGAAAGATCAGACCTCAATAAACAGTTAACAAGACATGGGATACTCGCCGTTGAAATGGAGACTGCTGAATTATATAATCTTGCCTTGAGATACAAACGAAGGGCTCTTTCAATCCTCACAATAAGTGACCATCTTCATACTGGAAAAGCCTTAAGTTCAAAAGACCGCGAGAGCAGCTTTAGCGATATGGTAGAAATTGCGTTGGAGAGCGCCTTCAAATAAATAGGACTTTAACGCACATTTCCTTTGACAGATAAATCCGTACCTCTGATAATTATCTCTGGGGGAATTAGTTTGGAAATTTTGCAGCTTATTTTTAGTGGGCTTTCTAGCGGTTGTATTTACGGATTGATCGCGCTTGGTTTCGTTTTAATTTATAAAGCCACTGAGGCTGTAAATTTTGCCCAGGGCGATATGATGATGATTGGCTCCCTTTCAATAATATCTCTTACCAGCTCAACTGCCCTAGACCTTTCGTTTATCGTTGCAATCCCGTTAATGCTGATTCTTATGGCCTTAATTGGTTTTTTGATTGAAAAAGTTTTCATTACGCACATTACAGGAGAGTCACAAATCGCAATAGCTATACTTACAATCGCAATAGGGTTTGGATTGCGGTTTATTGCAGGAGTTATTTGGGGTTATGATCCACAGACGTTAGAAAGCGCTTTAATAGGTACATATTACAATTTTGGCGAATTAGTTATAAGCATATCAGAGGTCTTAGTGATAATTACCACACTAGCTCTTACATTGTTGCTCTACTACTTTTTTGCAAAGACAAAAATTGGAGTAGCCATGGTTGCCGTTTCACAAAATCAATTAGCAGCCTACTACATGGGTATACCGGTAAAGAGAATGCAATCTTTAACATGGATTATAGCCGGACTTTTAGCTGGTGTGGCAGGCTTTCTCTATTCTGCAAAAAGTTCAGTAGACCCTATAACAGGCCTCTTAGGCATAAAGGCTTTTGCTGCAGCTGTTATTGGAGGCTTTGGTTCTCTCCCTGGAGCATTAGTTGGCGGTCTAGTAGTGGGATTAGTGGAACCCTTCGCTGCACGGTTTCTTCCTGTAGGTTACAGTCACCTCATGCCGTATATTATTTTGGTGATGGTATTGATTTTCAGGCCTCATGGGATTTTTAGTCAGACATACAGCAAAAAGGTCTAGAAGTGAGAACCATATTTAAAACATCATATGATCCTGACATCAATTTATTCAAAGATAGGTTTCATCGTTTATGTTATGTACTGCTTTGCGTTGTCTTAATTTTATTTCCATTTTTTCTAAATGAGTATTTCATAGGAGAACTCACTTTAACACTTATATGGGCTATTGCTGGAATGGGCTTAATGATTTTAGTAGGTCAAAGTGGTCAAGTAAGCTTAGGGCACTCTGCTTTCATGGCTACGGGAGCATACGGCGTAGTAATCTTGCAATCAAAATTGGGTCTACCTTTTATTTTGGCACTGCCAGCTGCTGGCTTAATATCGGCTCTTTTGGGCGTCTTAATAGCATTACCTACTACTAGACTTCACGGAATATATTTAGCAATTTTGACCCTAGCAATTTCTGTTTTGGTAGAAGACATAATTGTTTTAGCAGAGCCATTAACTGGGGGAGTGAATGGTATGTTTGCTTCGGATATCGTTATCTTCGGCATTAATTTTGGTCGTTACTCAAATATTGAAAATCTTTACTGGCTGGTTTTATTTATAACAATACTGCTTGTTTTGGTTTACAAAAATATTTTGCGAACCCCTATTGGAAGGGCCTTCGCCTCCATACGTGATAGTGAGGTTTCGGCGTCCGCAATGGGAGTGAATGTAGTTCTTACAAAAGCAGTAGCCTTTGGAGTGTCCAGTTTTTTTACCGGGATAGCAGGTGCTTTTTTCGGTCATTTTGCAACGGCGTTTAATTATGAAACCTTTAATGTTATAATGTCCATAACTATTCTTTTAATGATTGTTATTGGTGGTGTTGGGTCTATTCACGGCGCTTTTTTTGGCGCTATTGTCATCACTCTTCTTCCAGTATTGATTTCATTTTTGAGAGATTTTATTTTTCAGGGTACGTCTATCAACCTAATGGCTCTTCCAGGTATAGAAACAGGTATATTTAGCCTAATTTTAATCTTAGTAATACTTTTTGAACCAAGAGGTATTTATGGTGCATGGTTAAAGACAAGAACATATTTTGAACTCTTTCCTCTTTACAGAAAAGATATGTTCAAAAGACAGAAGAGTTATTTAAGAACGGAAAGGCTGAGATGATCCTATCTCTTAAAAATATTTCTCTAAACTTTGGAGGAATCAAAGCCGTTGATCAGGTATCGTTAGATGTTAAGAAAGGTGAAATTTTTGCCTTGATTGGACCAAATGGTGCAGGCAAATCAACAATGTTTAACATCATCTCCCGATATTATACTCAGTCAAACGGATCAATTATTTATCGCAATGAATCTATTGATAAACTGCAACCTCATCAATTATCAAAAATTGGTGTTGCGCGAACCTTCCAAAACATAGAACTGTTTCCAAACTCGACAGTTTTGCAAAATTTGTTAGTTGGTCAAAACTCATCAAAATCCAGTAATTTTTTGCAGGAAATGTTATTTTTTCCATCTGTCAGAAAAGCAGAAATTGATAGAAGAATTATCGTCGAAAAGGTAATCGACTTTCTGAACTTACAGCCATTCAGAGATAAACAAATATCTGCATTATCATATGGTACCCGCAAAATAGTAGAACTAGGAAGAGCTCTTTCGATGCAGCCAAATCTTTTGCTCCTAGATGAACCCGCGTCAGGTTTATCTGCTGAAGAGACAACAGATTTGGCGTTTTGGATTGAAGATATAAAGAAAATAATGGGTATAACGGTTTTGATGGTTGAACATGACTTAAACTTGGTAGGCAAAGTTGCTGACAGAGTAGGAGCACTCGTAGAAGGCAACTTAGTCGCAGTAGGTTCATTAAAAGAAATCCAAGCAAATAGAAAAGTGGTTGAGGCTTACATTGGTACATAAAAGTGAAATATCTAGTTCATCTTTGTTGGAAACAAAAAATATCGAGAGTTACTATGGGCCCATAATGGCCCTTAAGGGAGTTTCTTTAAAGGTTAAACAAGGTCAAATAGTCACTGTTTTGGGCGCTAATGGTGCAGGCAAAACAACATTGTTAAAAAATATCTCTGGAGTTATGGTTCCTGAAAAAGGCAATATTTTACATAATAAAAATAATATACAGGGGCTTGATACGGATAAGCTTGTTCAAAAAGGCATTTCACATGTTCCTGAGGGTAGAGAGATTTTTCCTCTTTTGTCTGTTGAACAAAACCTGAATTTGGGGGCTTTTACGCGAAAAAATAGTTCTGACATACGTAAAGATCTAGATGTCGTTTTCTCTTACTTCCCGATTCTTAATAGTAGATTGGCTCAACAAGCGAATACGCTCTCGGGGGGTGAACAACAAATGCTGGCGATAGGTCGAGGGTTAATGTCTCGACCATCCATAATGCTGTTGGACGAACCAAGTCTGGGATTAAGCCCTATACTAGTTAAGGAAATATTTAATATTTTAAGAAAACTAAATAAAGAACAAAATCTAACAATACTATTAGTTGAGCAGAATGCTAAAGCTGCGTTAGACTTAGCAGACTATGGCTACGTGATGGAGTTGGGAAGAATAGTGCTAGATGGAAATTCAACGGATTTAAAGAATTCAAAAGACATACAAGAATTCTATCTTGGAGCAAAAGAAGAAAGTCAATTGACACAACGACGTTGGAAAAACAGAAAGACATGGAGATAATACTTGAACGTAAATAATGTGAGAAGCCAAATAGTTGATGGGGTAGAAATAAATACTCATTTTGATAAAGGGCCATTTTTTATGGATGGAGTGGACACAATTTGTTCGTTATTTCTTCAAAGGTGCAAACAATTACAAAAAAAAGTAGTACACAGAGAAAAAGAGCTTGGGGTTTGGAAATCTTACACTTGGAAGGACTTCTATTACAATGTCAGGCTCATAAGTTTAGGCTTAAATGAACTTGGGTTTTTACGAGGTGATAAAGCTTCGATTTTGGCTGAAGATTGCAAAGAGTGGATTTATGCCGATTTTGCCGTTCAGTGTTTAGGTGGAGTGTCTACAGGTGTTTATACAACTGACTCATCTGAACAGCTACTCTATCAACTTACAGATTCTGATAGCACATTTCTATTTTTAGATACCGATGAACAGCTAGATAAATATCTTACAATTGCAGCTGATTGCCCAAAAATAAAAAAAGCAATTGTTTTTGAGAGAAAAGATTTATTTGATTTCAAACATGAAAAAGTAATTTTTCTTGATGAGATATACAAAATCGGAGAACAGGCTCTCAAGAAAAAGCCAGATTTATTTGAGATTGAAATATCAAAAAACAAGGCGTCCGACGTTGCCATAATGGTTTATACGTCTGGTACAACAGGACACCCCAAAGGGGTAATGCTAACAAATGAAAATTTGATTTACGCAATATCTGTTGGCAAAGTTTATCTCCCAAGTAATGA
>CAZOIZ010000070.1:0-4981 GCA_964580005.1 uncultured Rhodobacterales bacterium | reverse complement strand
CCTTTGTTTCAAGTAACGTCGACAAAGTATCTGAGTTAATGACAAGAATGCAGTTTGAGAATAAAGATATGAAAGCAGCATGGGAGGCAAATGGATTAATTCAGCTAGGTGGTTCCATTGCAATCGATGATTATTTACTAATGACTACATTTCCAGTTAATTCGATTGATGATTTGAAAGGTAGGAAAATTGGTGCTCCTGGGCCTGCTGTGACTTGGCTAAAAGGTACCGGTGCTGTTGGTGTATCTGGTAATTTAACTACATATAACAATGAGATTAAAGCTGGGGTATATGATGGCGTTATAGTTTTCGCTTCAGCAGCGTTACCAGGAAAATTGCATGAAGTAGCCCCCTATATCACCAAGATGGGATTTGGAGCGCAATATGCGGGCTCTATTGCCGCTAATAAAGATTGGTTTGAGTCACAACCACAGATAGTCCAAAAAGCATTAATTAATGCAGGAGAAACGTATCGGGTTGCTTATCAAAAAGATCTCGGGGCGTCGGTAGCTAAGTTTCTTTCAATTATGGAGTCGCAGGGAGCAAAAATATCTGAGGCCAGTGACAGTATGAGAAAAAGGTGGGCTGCTGGTATGGATAATGTAGCCATGGAATGGGCCAAAAAACTAGACTCCTCTGGTGTGAATGGAACTGCGGTTCTTAAAGCCTATATGGATACGATGCGATCAGCAGGTGCTAACCCAGTGCGTAACTGGGATAAAGAGTAGGCAGACTTTGAAAGAGGTTTCCTTTAATCAGAGAGCCTCTTTCTTTTTTCTATTAATTTAAAATGAAAATTGCTTATCAAAAGCTATTTGAGAAAATAGAAATATTTTCAGATGCAATCACTCAGACGTTAAATATTGCTGGGACGTTGTTGATTGTTTTTGTGATGGTTATCGTAAATATAGATGTTATTGGACGTGAGCTATTTTTAGTTCCAGTAGCCGGGGTGCCTATGATGGTATCGATGTCAATTGTTGCAATAGTATTTTTACAAACGCCTCAAACATTTAAGCAAGGTAGGCTTACACAAAATAGTGCCATACTAGATACAATTGGGAAAAAGAGTCTTGCTGCAAGATTGGTGATAGAGATTATTTTTAGCACAGCAGCATTCTTTTTAATACTGCAAATATTTTTAGCAACAGTTCCTTTATTTAAAAAAGCTTGGGTGAGAAATACATATGAGGGAACCATTGGGGATTTCACAGCACCAATTTGGCCAATCAAATTTATAATTCTTTTAGGATGTGCTTTGTTGATGGTACAAATCTTTCTATTTGGCATAAAAAAAATTTTCATCTTTTTAAAAAAAGAAGGAACTATAAATGAGTCCGTTTGAAATAGGCCTCTATTCATTAGGTGCAATAGTTATTCTGGTCTACTTAGGTTTTTGGGTTCCATTCGCTTTAATGCTTTCATCATATGTCGGTGTTTGGTTAATAAAGGATTCTTCAATTCTAGCAGGTAAACTATTGGCCTTAGCAGCGTCAGAAACTATTTCCAGCTACTTCTTTGGAGTTGTGCCCTTATTTGTTTTTATGGGGAATGTGGTTTCGGCGACAGGCATGGGTGAAGATGCCTATGATGTTGCAAATCAAGCATTCAGAAAAATAAGAGGTGGCTTGGCTATCGGAACGGTTGGGGCAAACGCAGTTTTTGCCGCTATCACAGGTATCTCTATTGCATCGGCAGCAGTTTTCACAAAAATTGCTGTACCGCATATGATAAAATTTGGTTACTCTCCAAGGTTTTCGGTCGGTGTTGTGGCCGGATCCTCCGTTCTAGGAATGTTGATACCTCCAAGTTTACTCCTGATTTTATATGGGATACTAACCGAACAATCCATCGGTGATTTATTTATAGCGGCAATTATCCCCGGTATTTTATTGGCAATCGTTTTCGGCTTTGGCATTTTGTTACTAAGTCTTTTCTGGCCGTCATTCGTTCATTCCAAAAAAATATATAATGAAAAACTAGATTTACAGTTGATGAATCTAAGAGAGTTTTTAAAAAAAGGAGCGCCCCTTGTTATCTTGATTGTTGTCGTACTAGGTGGAATTTACGGTGGCTTTTTTACGCCTATAGAGGCTGGGGCAATTGGAAGTTTTGGTGCGGTTATAATTGGCTTAATCAAGCGTAGACTTTCGCTTCCTACGCTTTGGGGTGTTTTAGTTGAAACAGGGTATATAACGGCAGCAATCTCATTTTTAATAATTGCGGCTCAAATGTATGCAAGAATGTTGGCGCTTTCAGGCATGCCATCAGAGTTTGGAGCATTCGTTGTAAGTTCAGAATTTAGTATTATGTCTATGATACTTTTATATATACTATTAGTTATTTTAATGGGAACGATACTGGATAGTGGGTCAATAATGTTAATCCTAGTTCCACTAATGTATCCGATTTTAGTCACTTTAAACATTGATCTCATCTGGTTTGGAATTGTAACGGTTATAGCGGTCGAAGTAGGTCTATTAACCCCTCCATTAGGTATTTCCGTATTTGTAATCAAGTCATCTCTTGATGATAAGTCCATTACACTGGGCGACATCTTTATTGGCGCCTTTCCTTTTGCTATTATGATGATTGCCGTCTTGTTTTTAGTTTTAGCATTTCCACAATTGACTACATTTTTATTATAGGGAGAAGTAATGACAAAGAAAATTATCGATCTTTCAGTTGCATTAGAAACGGGCATTATCTCTGACCCTCCAATAGCACTGCCTAAAATTGAGTATATAGATCATACAAATTCTGCTGAACAAATCTGTTCATTCTTTCCGGGGCTTACCAAGGATGATCTGCCTGGAGGTGAGGGATGGGCAGTTGAGCAATTATCTGTTAGCACCCACAATGGAACTCATTTGGATGCACCTTATCACTTTCATTCAACTATGGATGGGGGAAAAAAGTCGATGACTATTGATGAAGTTCCACTAGAGTGGTGCTTCAATCCTGGGGTAAAGTTTGACTTTCGCCATATGGAAGATGGTTATGTTATTACGCCCAATGATATTAAAGATGAACTGCAAAGAATTAAGTATGAGATTAAACCTTTCGACATTGTTCTTGTAAATACTTCTGCAGGAGAACGATATGGTGAAGATGATTATTTGGTTAAGGGGTGCGGTATTGGACGAGATGCTACTCTTTTTTTGTTAGAAAAAGGTGTCAAGATTACTGGTACGGATGCGTGGAGCTGGGATGCCCCTTTTGCTTATACAGCAGAAAAATATAAAACTACAAAAGATCCCTCAATTATCTGGGAGGGTCATAGAGCTGGAATGGAAAAAGCATACTGTCATATGGAAAAGTTAAGTTCGCTAGAAAAATTACCAGATTATGGATTCACAGTCTCCTGTTTCCCATTTAAAATAAAAAGGGCATCCGCAGGCTTCATTCGAGCTGTTGCCATATTAGATTATTAGAGGAAACAATGAGTAATACAATTAATCTAAAAGAAATGCCAGATCAAGCAAAGGTTATATTTAAATGTAATGGAAAACCAGTTGGGAAAATGCGTAACGAGCTTACAGTGGATATGGTATCTCCACTGAAAGAAACTTTTGAATTAGCAACTGATGAGGGGAGTTTTCATGGTGGAGACGCTACAGCGCCTCCACCACTAGCTTTATTTATTGCTAGTATCACAGGTTGTATCATGACTCAAATCAGAGCTTTTTCTAAAAGAATGAAAATACAAATAGCAGATCTTAATGTCGAAACGAAAGTTATATGGAATTGGAAAAAAGTTGAAAACATCTATGAAACCTCACCAGAGAAATTTGAGATGAATATTTATATTGATAGCTCAGAAAGTTTAGAGAGGGTAAAAGCACTAGTGCAGGCTTCAAAAAGAGGATGTTTTATAGAGCAGACATTAAGTCAAAAAAATACAATCAATCATAAGTTGAAAATGGAGGATAAGTGGCTCGACATTTAACAAGTGCTAATAACTGATGAAAGCTGATGTCAAATAATTTATAAAAGTTGTTTATTTTTTAAAAGCCACCAATAATTTCGTCAAAATTAGTATCCTCAGAAAGTGTCCCAAAAGCGCCACTCCAGATCGAACCCAGTCTACTATAACAGAATGCTGAAATTTTTTCCTCTTGCCCACTTCTTATAAATATGGAGGCCTGAATAAGGCATGCCATTTTTTCAGTAATTAGTCTAGCCTCGGTTTCGATACCTCTGGAGGACTCCAATTTGCTTTTTAGATTGGCAAGACTTACATCAAAGTTACGATTTACACCCTTAGCTAAGTCTAGCTCTTTAAATAAAGCTGGCAGAGCATTTTTATCTCTTTGTAATGCTCTTAAGACATCTAAACACATAACGTTTCCACTTCCTTCCCATATGCTATTCAGGGGAGCTTCTCTATAAAGCCTAGGCATAACTGACTCCTCTATATATCCAGGGCCGCCATGACACTCTAAAGCCTCAAAGACTAAGTAGGGAGCTCTCTTAGTCACCCAGTATTTACTTATAGCAGTACTTATGCGAGCGAAGGAACGCTCATCTTCATTGGAATTTTGATTATCAACGGCTCTTGCTACTCTAAGTGACAAATTCAAAGCAGCTTCACATTCCAAAACCATATCGGCGACAACGTTTCTCATCAGCGGTTGATCGATCAGTCTTTTTTGAAATGCAGACCTGTGAGAGACATGATGTAGAACTTGAACAATTGCTTGACGCATTAAGGACGCTGAGCTGACGGCACAGTAAATTCTATTTCCTATAACCATATCGAGAATAGTCTTAATTCCCTTACCTTCTTCCCCAATCATTGTGCCAAGGGTATTATCAAGTTCAATTTCAGACGATGCATTTGATCTGTTTCCAAGCTTGTCTTTAAGTCTCTGAATGAAAAAACTATTTCGTTCCCCGTTTGGTTTCCATCTTGGAACAAGAAAACATGACAAACCGACATTAGTGTTGGCTAGCACAAGAAAGGCATCGCACATTGGGG
>CAZOIZ010000069.1:0-5033 GCA_964580005.1 uncultured Rhodobacterales bacterium | reverse complement strand
ATTGTTCGTTAAAACTTTTAAAAATCCCATCAATGCCAACGGGCTTGCTGCAATCCTGGAATATATCTATCTTTTGTTTCACTGATACAACTTCACCATCAAAAGTAACCTGATCAAATTTTTCAGATAGAACGACCATCAACTCGTCGGCCAAAGTGGCTTTGATGAATGCCTCGCCATGTTGAAATTCTCTTATTTCACCGGAAGTTATATTTTTCACAGCAAATGCTTTTGGATCCAATTCGCAATTTGTTTTGAGCGTTACTCTCGCAATAACCGTTTTGGACAAATAAGCGTGTTCAATAGATTTAAAAATGAGCGCAGCGGCTCCAATGGTAAAAAAAACAAAAAGAAATTTATACATTATTATCACCTTGCTGACTAAATTATTGCAATTGCCATGCCATCAACAGAAACTTCTTTTGCAATTTTTATGTTTTGCGAACTGAGAATGTAATTTCTTTAGGAAGCTTTGCTGACAAATGTTGGGAAGTCGCTCCAAAATTTCTTTGGCAAAAATTGACTATTGTTTCTTTATCTATGTAAGCAATTTTTTGTGGGGTTATTTTTTCTTCACCGATCATTAAATTAAAAATCATGCTGTGACGTGTTAAGCTCCATATCGAATTGAGACTTGTAAATAAATATTCTTTCCAAGCCCTTACAGTTAGATCAGGAGCATAATTAAATGTTCCCGACATCACATTGTAATGCGCTATTTCATCAGGAATACTACTGCAATGAAACTGCACTCCTGTTTTTTCGTATTTGAGCTTACAGTATGAAACTGGACTTTTTGCCAAATCAAAGCCCATATAGGAAAATGTATCATCGGTAAAATTTTCCTGAAGGCGTTTTAGAAATCCACCATAGCCACAACCTATATCATTTATTGAAAAATGACTTGATGTTTGGTTTCTTTTTATACATGCAATTATGAGATCAAACCTCAAATTTTGCCGATGTTCTGAAAACCATAAACTCGATTTAGGTTGCGCTCCATACTTTAGAAAACGCGAGTTATATTCATCTGCTACTTTTTTCTCAAATTCCCGAACCATAACCAGCCGCCCACCTTATATCGTAACATTAAGCTGAAGAAATTTGCATAAAAATATTGGTAAATACTACTTTTTTTCGTTATTTTTGTGAGAATCCTAAAATGCCTATAGAAATTGTCGTTTGACTAATGCAGCAAATAAGGAATTCGTTATGCAAAACATCAAAAGGTTTATGCTGTCGGTTACCATGGCACTGTTAGTAGCTGGTTGTCAGGTGACCATTCCCCCAGCAGGTAACCAAACTGTAAACAACAATGGTACAAATGCCACAACTCTAACAATTTTGGATGCTAAAGCCCTTAGGGGATCGGAAAAAGTTAGCGTTCACGCTTATGCTTACACTCGCGGCAGCGATTTCTGTTCACGAACAATAGCATTGAGATTTTCCAGCCAACTGCCATATACACAAACTTTGGTTGCGATGAGAAATAGAGCACTAGTTACAGGCGCAAACGCTCTTTCTATCACCGGCTGGGAAGAGAAAAACGGGATAACAACTTTCACAGGACACTTTTTTGATTGTCATTCAAAGAAAGGTTTATAGTTAGCTGTTAAGAAGTCGAAACGGTGTCAAGCTGTTTCGACTGCTGTTCCGGTGACTGAAACAATTACGTAATTTTTCGAACCAAACATAGTGGTCGTCAAACTCATATTATACCCAAAGACAGCATTTGCACCCTGTTTAATGGCATTAGCCTTTAATTCTACGTTGGCTTCTTCAATAACTTTTTTGAGTATATTGTTATTTTCAGGTGATCTCTTTTTGCGTCTTAATCGATCTAATAGTCTCGGCTTCTCATGTGGATTACCAGTCAAAGTTGCCTCTCCGTGTACTATACCAAAACGTTTTCTTACTCTAATATTTGGCGCAGTTTCGCTGGTAAGCATTATACTTTCAAACTTTTCGAACAAATGATCTAAAGACCTAGCGTTCGTTGGTTTTTTTGTAGTATTGGCCGCGTTTATTTTCGTCTTTACTAAAGATTTCACGTAACAAGCTATACACAAGCCATCATGATTGCGTGAAGCATTGGTTTCACTGTATCCCATTTTTACATTACATTCGACGCAACTAGCCATTTTTGATCACCATTCCAGTTTAAAATTTCTATCTCGTAAGTTTTTCAACCATGTCAGAATTAGCTTGCATAAGGCGCGCTGATCCATTGAATTGTTGTTGCGCTTTGATCATCGCTGTAAGTTCGTCAGTAATGTTGACGTTCGATTTTTCTAACAAGCCAGTTTTTAGTTCAGCGAAGCCAGCCTCTAAAGGTGCGCCTAAAGTCAATAGACCAGATTTTTCTGTCGCTGAAAATCTAGCATTTCCTAACTCTTTTAGACCTGCTGGGTTTGAAAATACCCCCAAGGTCAATGAGCTTATAGGCGTCAGATCTTGTTCACCATATCTAGCTGATATTTTACCATCTTGAGAAATATTTAACTCTGACATTACAACATCTTCTTGCCTGGCTGGGATTTGAATAGGAAAGAGAGTTTCAACACCACCAGCAATAGGAGCAAAGGCACCATCAACTAAGGGCGCTCCAAGTACACGATAATTATCTCCAGTTGTTAGAAAGCCGTTTTCATCGAGGCCAAAAGCCCCATTCCTCGTAAAAGAAACGCTGTTATCATTCACATTTTGGATAGCAAAAAATCCATTCCCGATAAGAGCCATGTCAGTAACATTTTCTGTAGACAATACGGCACCTTGACCATCACTAATTCTTGTCTCATCTACAAATGAACCCATACCACTGGACCCACTTTGGACTGCATCGGGAAGCAACCCACCTGCGAAATCTGAAAAGGCTGCTAAGGATTTTTTAAATCCGTTAGAATTTGCATTCGAAACGTTATTAGAAATAACTGAAAGTTCGTGCATTGCTGACGACATACCGGATTTAATTATTGAAAACATCAAAAACTCCTAGTTTGAAATTTAGGAGCAATTTGCATACCAATTAAGTCGATATTAACTTAAAAAATCAAATAAAGACTTGCTGGTAACTCGCGTAAAAGTCGCCTGAGCTGCATCTTTCTGTGTCATTAGAAATTCAAGCTGTGTTAAAATACTTGCAAGATCTGCATCTTTTATTTCAGAGATATCCTCTTCAAGTACGAGAAGAATATCCTGAGCAGATACCTCTGCATCCTGTGCCCTACGCGCCGCAGCACTCACTTCAGACCTTTTGGTAGCAAAGTGCTCAAAAGCATCAGTGATTTTGGAACGAATATTTTCGCTCTGTAAATCTTTTTGAGCAACATTTTCCGTGATTGTCCCATCGCTCGAATTAATCACATCAATACTTGGATCGGCTTCGGCATCACCGGTGTAGACAAAATCACTTATGGTAAGCTCGTTAATGTTACCAGTTAAAACCAATTCGTTGTTCCCACTATAGGTTGCAGTTAAACCTGTCTCTACCGTTAAGTTGTTTATTGAACTCGCTAAAGCTGAGTAATCATTTCCAAATACATCTTGACTAAGATTTATAGTTTTTTCACCTGCCTCTATTGTTAGTGAAATATGCGCTTGCGGGCCTGTATTTGGCAACTTAATCGTTGCAGTCTGTGAATCTTTAAAAAGGTTAGCTGATTTTCCACTGTTCAAATCTATTTTAAGACTATCGATAAGATTATCAACAACCTCAAAAACTGAAAAATCACCGTCCAACCCAGAAATTTTTTGAAAAACTTCTAATCCTGAAAAATTTTGTCTAACTGCCAAACCTGGAGTGACCTGAATTTCTTTTGCTAATGACGAACCAGAGTAATTGACTTTACCATTTGCATCTTGCTGAAAGGGTTTTTCAACCCCTGACACTCCACCAAAAAGACTATTATCAAAATTATCCTTTTGGTTAGCAACATCAATTAACTCAGATTTTATCATTGAGGCTTCTATAACAAAGCGCTCACGTTCGTCAGGCGTGAGTGTGTCATTTGCACTTTCAACGGCTAATTCTTGAAGCCGAACAAGTAAATTCTGAAGCCTTTCAAAAGCAACATCCATGACTTCTAAATCTGTTTGAGCCCGCTGCGAATTACTTAATAATTGGTTGGTCTCAGATTTTTTTTCTTCAGCTGCGCTGAGTTTAGAAATATCTTCAATATTATTTGCTAATTTAAGTTCAGCTTTTCCTGTCCCAGCCTGTGTTTGAAGAGATTGTAATTCTGTATTCAACTTGGAAAATAGTTCGCTATTATTTCCAAAAAATCTTGTTGTTCCTATCGTCATTTTTCATCTCTCATTTACATAGACCTTAGAAGAGTGTCGACCATCTCTTTAGCTGTACTCAAAACCTTCGCTAAAGCCTGATATGCCTGCTGCTGTTCCAAAAGCCGTGTTGCCTCGGTATCCAAATCAACACCAGAAAAGCTAGACTTACGATCTGCCGCTACGTCGTAGATCAGCTTTGCATTTTCGAGCCCTTGCTCACTTGAACGAACATTAAAGCCAACATCAATAACTAAGTCATTGTACTGTTGCGAATAGCCACCTTTTCCTGTTGCAGAAGATAGATCTGATAATTTCATCAACTGAATTAAATTTGATGCATCATCTAGTCGTTCAGTTGTCGTTCTAACATCAAATATATCGTTGTTTGCTAAATTTCCGGACAATTCCCATTTAAAGTCTCTAAATAAAAAATCATTAGTATCACTAATTTTCCGCGAACCTAAAAAATCGCCCGATTTCATATCAAAAATTTCCATTTGTTTTGAGTCAGTTGCTGAAACTATTGCTTTTAACTCACGAGGATCTAAACCGTTTACTTTAGTTTTAACGTCCCCCAACAAAGAAATCTTACCCGTGCCAGCGGCCACAACTATCAAATCTTCTCCGGCTAGCCCGTTAACAGAGATAACTTCATTTGCTAAAGACTCGACCGTAGCTGTACTGGTAACTCTTCCATTATCGTGATTTATTACAGAAAGCCCTTCACTTTCTAATGTAATTTGTGACGA
>CAZOIZ010000068.1:0-5047 GCA_964580005.1 uncultured Rhodobacterales bacterium | reverse complement strand
AATCTATCGTTTAGCGATACTTTATTAATCGTCATATGGAATCTTTTGTAATTTATGTTATGAAACGTAGTTTATCAGATTTAAGCTTTATATAAAAGTGCAGAATAGTTATCATGCTGATAACACATATTTCGAATTAGGCAAGAAAATGGATTGGGATAGATTAAGAATTTTTCTATTGGTTGCAAATGAAGGTAGCCTTACAGATGCAAGCAAACGCTTAAATTTATCACAATCCTCTATAAGTAGGCAGATAAAAAAGCTTGAAGATAGTTTAAAGGTAGTTTTGTTTCATAGGCACCCAAGAGGTTTGCTGCTCACTGAACAGGGGGAATTGCTTTTTAAGTCTGCAAACAAGATATATCTTGAAATAAATTCAACTCTGGCAAAAATTAACGACAGCAAAGAGACCGCTTTTGGAGAGCTTAAAGTTACAACCACAACAGGCTTCGGCACTCTATGGTTAGCTCCGAGACTCAAGAAGCTTTATGAGCGACATCCAAACATTCAAATCAACCTAATGTTGGAAGAAAAGCTTTTAAATCTCTCGATGAGAGAAGCTGATATTGCTATAAGGCTACAGTCGCCAAGTCAAGCCGACCTAATTCAAAGAAAGCTTATAAGTGTAAGAATAAAATTTTACTCTACTCAAAAATATTTAGAAGCCAATGGTTCGCCATCAACAATAGACGATCTTGCAAAAAACCATCGCTTAATCTGCTACTCTCCCAATTCAACACAAATCACTGCGGGACAAAAGTGGATTGCACCATTTCTTGACAAACAAAACTTTTCTCTGCTTTTCCTTAATAATTACTATGGAATATTTAGAGCAGTAAGAAATGGGCTTGGCATTGGTACCTTACCTGACTATTTAGCTAGTGATTTTCCCGAATTGGTACAAGTTCTACCAGAATTTCAATCAGACATGGTTCCGGTACACATTGCATACCCACAAGAATTAAAAAAATCAAAACGAGTCGAAGCGTTTAAGGATTTTATTATTGATGAGCTATCAGGAAGTAGAAATACTTGATCGACATTTTAAAAAAAATATAATGAAACAAACCACGATCAAATACCTGTTTTTAAATAATTAAATGCAAATGAGCTCTCATGAAAACAAATGAAATACTTGAAGATATATCAATTGCTGTAATAGTTTTGACGCGAGTACCAATTAATAATATTTTTGCAATTAACCAAGATATTGAGATCCATAGAGGCCAATGGGCTTATCCTTTTGTTGGAGCCTTAATTGGTTTTTTTTTATTCCTGCTGATATCTTTTTTTAAAAGTTTAGGGATCTCTCATGAGATATCGATACTTATCTCTTTGTCGATTGGTATTTTGTTAACGGGTGCTTTGCATGAAGACGGAGTTGCAGATTTCTTTGATAGCTTGGGAGGTAAAGACTATGCGAGTAGACAGAAGATTTTAAAAGATAGTAGACTGGGAACTTATGGAGTGTTGGCACTGACGAGTGTATTTCTACTAAAATTCTTACTGATTTCAGAATTAAAGTCTTCGCTAGCCCTAGCCTGTGGGCTAATAGCATGCTCAAGCCTTGGGAGGTTTTCAATTTTAATTTTGGTCAACTACTGTGATTTTTCAAAGCAGGCTGGCTTAACAAAACACCTCAAAAAGGTTACCAACAGAACGATAGTATTGTGCGGAATTTTTTGTATGCTTTGGGTTTTACCTGCAGGTTTGTTTGCTATAATTTTTTTAATGATCGTCGGATATGCATCGACATACCTTTTTGCCAAATTTGTTGTACCTTTTAATCAAGGATTGAGTGGAGATATATTAGGCTTAGGGGTCATTTTTGTGGAGATCTTTTCTCTCATTATTATTACAGCTTACTTAAGTTAGAATTTCTTTTAATGGAACCCTTTGCTTTTGGATTTTATTTAGGGATGAGTTTGATTTTAGCCATAGGGCCTCAAAATCTCTTTGTTATCGAACAAGGCCTTAGAAGAAATCGTGTGTTCTTAGTTTGCTTGATTTGTGCTTTATCCGATTTTATATTTATAGTCATCGGAACGGCTGCATTTTATTACTTTTCAAAATCGGCCCCATTTGTTGACCTAATGCTAAATATATTGCTTTTGGTTTTTATATTAAATTTTATTTGGAATAAACTTAATACATCATCCGATTTATACTCGCTTGATAATAATCATAAAGAAGAGCCGCTCAGCAAAGTTGTTTTAAAAACACTTGCTTTTACTTACTTAAACCCTCACGTATATTCGGACACTGTTTTCATAATTGGGGGGTTTTCAAGGGATTTTATTTTGGAAGAAAAAATTTTCTTTGTAATTGGAGCAACAACTTCATCTATTTTTTATTTCTTTTGTCTTGGATATGCCTCATCTTATTTTGCAAATTTTATTAATAATCGAAAAAGCTGGCGCGTGATAAATAGAGCAATTATTTTTACGATGATGTTATTGTCAATTTTCGTACTCTATAAAATTATATTTATAGTTATGTCAATAACCTAATGAGATAGTCTCCTTAGCAAGTAAATTAAAAATTGAACGGGATTTCGAACCTTTTCTCGGTAATTAAACTCGATGCGCCAAACTCCCTTATAACTTGACCGATAGATATTTTTAAGTGCTTTCCATTTTAATTTACATCCTTATTGATTACTTTTTCAATTCTTTCGACGTCTTCAGGATTATTAAGCTCCCAAAAAGTTCTACCCTTACTATCCACTAAAACGCATTTTATAGAACATCCGTTTTCAAGAAACCTTAATTGCTCTAAGCCTTCCAGAACTTCAAGATTACTTTCTTTCCAAGAATTATAATTTAACAGGGTTTCAGACCTATATGCATAAACCCCCACATGCTGAAATATCGGGCAATTAGCGGACTCCTTCAAGCGTTTTTCATCAAAATATGGAATTATCTCTTTGGAGAAATATAAAGCATTGAAATCATTATCGAACACGACAGTAGTACCTCCTACAAGACCATAACTTCTATCAAGCTTTAATGTATTAAGAGACACTCCATCTAATCTCAACACTGGCGTTGCTATTTTCGTATCTGTATTTTCTTTAAAAACACAAAGTAAGTCTTCAATAAACCAACTTGGAGTTAAGGGAGCATCTCCCTGAAAGTTAACAACAATATCGCAATCAAAATTTAAATGCTCTATTGCCTCTGCACATCTCTCAGTCCCATTTTTGCATTCTTTTGAAGTCATTATCACACGAGCCCCAAAAGACTCCGCTTCAATTCGAATACGATCGTCATCAGTTGCTACAAAAATCTCTTCTATATTTTTGACTTTACAGGCGGCTTCCCAAGAAAGCTTAATGAGAGATTTTTGTGATCCACCAACAGATAGCCTTTTGAGAGGCTTGCCTGGGAACCTTTCTGAGGCGAAACGCGCCGGAATGATAACAATTGTCTTCATTTAATACCTGATCGCAAAATATCGTGCATGCGCAAAAGACCAACTGGCTGGTCCTCTTCAATCACAATGACAGCGTAGATTTTATGTTTTTCCATTTTTTCTAACGCAACAGATACTAAATCAGTTGGTTTTACTGTAACTGGGCTCAATGTGGCTACATCAAGTGGTGAAGAATTCAGAAGACCATTAATGTTTCTTCTCAGATCTCCGTCTGTTATTACTCCAGTGAGTTTACCTTTCTTGTCCACTAAAACTGCAACACCAAGACCAGTATCAGACATAGAAGAAACTATAGTACTCATTGTAAAATCATGTTTCACTATAGCCATTTCACTTTTGTCACGCATTAACTGTGATGCTGTTAACATCTGTGAACCAAGATTACCTCCAGGATGCAAAGTCCTAAAATCTTCAGGCTTAAAATCTCGTTTTTCCATGAGTGAAACAGCTAATGCATCTCCTAATGCCATTGTAAGCATTGTAGATGTTGTAGGCGCCATACGTATAGCACAGGCTTCGGGAGCATTGGGTAGCGCTAACTTAAAGTCAGCAGCTTGCATAAGAGAGCTATTTTTGGAAGAAGATATGACAGCTGTCGGAATACCAAATCTTTTGGCATGCGTCAAAATATCGTTTAGCTCAAATGTCTCGCCAGAATTTGAAATAAGTAAACAAAAATCATCAATAGTAATCATTCCTAAATCACCATGGCTAGCCTCAGTTGCATGCACGAAGCTCGATGGCGTACCAGTACTGGCTAAGGTCGCAGCAATTTTTCTACCAACATGACCAGACTTTCCAATACCAGAAACAATAACTCTACCCCTTGTTTTCAATACTGCTTCTATGGTTCGTGAAAAATCTCTTGGCAAATTAGTTGCCAATTTTAAAAGCGCTGAGGCCTCTATTTCTACAACGATTTTGCCAACTTCCTCATTATTCTTTTTCTTCATTACCTCTAACGATATTACGAATTAAAAGACTATTCTATTGAAATAGTTCAATAATATAATTGCTATACATACATTAATCATAAAATAGTGTGTTAAATGATTATTCCGTTACCCCTGAAGTTCGAAGTGCTACACCATAGGGAAAATTAAGTCAAATCCAATTGCGTTATATTTATTGCTTTCCAAAATGCTTTTGGTTTTTGTTAATTTCAATTTCTACTTATGTTACATATTTTTCTCAAAATTATGATAACTAAATAAGAAAAATATGAATGGCAGCATAGAATATCGATTTAAAACAGAGCACACTTATCTTAATAGAACTTTACAAAAGTTAAGCTCAAAGATGACTGAGTATACTGTACCAAAAACCTTCAATAAGATTCTTCTTTTAAGTTTTGCAAAAGCTCACATGATCATCGAGTTATTTCGATCAGTCTTTAGCGGTATTATCAATGACCAGGAATTGCTTAGAAAAAAGATCTTTAATCAAAATTATACGACTTTCTGTTGAAAGAACTTAAATGTACTTTTCTTAAAAATCCAAAACGACAGAAATGATTTTTGTTAAGGTATTTTATAAAGCTAAGCAAGATAATGAGGTATGGTGGAGGGGATAGGATTCGAACCTATGTAGGGTTTCCCCGACGGAGTTACAG
>CAZOIZ010000067.1:0-5291 GCA_964580005.1 uncultured Rhodobacterales bacterium | reverse complement strand
CTTTTATGGGCACATTTTCAGCTGATGACTTTGAGTCTGGAACTAAAGCTGCTGTCTCAGGTGGAACTACGATGGTAGTTGACTTTTGTTTGCCATCTCCAGATCAATCTCTTTTGAGTGCTTTAAATGGATGGCATAATAAGTCCACTAAAGCCGTTTGTGATTACTCTTATCATATGGCTATAACTTCATGGAGAGAGGAAATTTTCAATGATATGGAGGAGGTCGTTAAAAGCAAGGGCATTAATACTTTTAAACATTTTATGGCTTATAAAGGTGCTTTAATGGTTGATGACGATGAGATGTTTGCTTCATTTCAACGATGTGCTGAGCTTGGAGCGATGCCTCTTGTTCACGCTGAAAATGGAGATGTGGTTGCAGCGCTTCAATCTAAACTTTTAGCTGAAGGTAATAATGGACCAGAAGGGCATGCCTATTCAAGGCCACCTGATGTTGAAGGAGAAGCATGTAATAGAGCAATTATGTTAGCTGATATGGCAGGAGTCCCTTTATATATTGTTCATGTTTCCTGTGAGCAAGCGCATGAAGCTATAAGAAGAGCGCGTCAAAATGGTAAAAGGGTATTTGGTGAACCATTAATCCAACATTTAGTGTTAGATGAAGGAGAATACCAAAATAAAGATTGGGATCACGCTGCTAGAAGAGTTATGTCACCCCCATTTAGAAACAAGTTACACCAAGATTCACTTTGGAGTGGTTTGGCAGCAGGAAGTCTTCAAGTTGTAGCTACAGATCACTGCGCTTTTACAACAGAACAAAAACGTATGGGTCTTGGTGACTTTACAAAAATTCCAAATGGTACAGGTGGTTTGGAGGATAGAATGCCTGTTTTATGGACATATGGAGTTGAAACAGGAAGACTTACCATGAATGAATTTGTTTCAGTGACTTCAACTAATATTGCAAAAATTCTTAATATTTATCCACAAAAAGGTGCAATAAGAGAGGGTTCTGATGCAGATCTAATTATTTGGGATCCAAAGTCTGAGAAAACAATTATGAGTTCAACTCAGCAGTCAGTTATTGATTATAATGTTTTTGAAGGAATTAAGGTAAAAGGGCTTCCAAGATATACTCTTTCAAGAGGTAGATTAGCAGCTGAAGAAGGTAAAGTATTGGCCAGTCCTGGAGATGGAGAATTTATTTCTAGAAAACCTTTTTCAGATGTTAATAAAGCTCTTTCAAAATGGAAAGAATTAACATCCCCAAGAAAAGTTGAGAGAAAAGCTGAAAATATGCCTGCAGGGGTATAATCATAAGTTAACTTTATCTTAATTTGGACCTCTAATAATGACAAAAGCTGATGTTGTAAATATTGATAATTTATCACTTGTGTTTAATACAAATGATGGTGCTGTACATGCATTACAGGATATTGATTTTAAAATTTCTAAAGGTGATTTTGTGTCATTGATTGGTCCTTCAGGATGTGGGAAAACAACTTTACTTAGGGTTATTGCGGATCTTCAATTACCAACATCTGGATCAATAAAAGTTAATGGGAAATCGCCTGAAAGAGCACGAACTGAGAGAGATTATGGATATGTTTTTCAGTCACCAGCTCTTTTCCCATGGAGAACTATTTCTGGAAATATAGGCTTACCTCTTGAAATCATGGGCTATAATAAAATAGAAAGAAAAGAACGGATTGAAAAAAATCTTGATCTGGTAAATTTGCTTGATTTTAAAAATAAATTTCCATGGCAATTATCTGGTGGAATGCAACAAAGAGCATCAATTGCACGTGCTTTAAGTTTTGATCCAGAATTACTTTTGATGGATGAGCCTTTTGGAGCTTTGGATGAAATTGTAAGGGACCATCTTAATGAACAGCTATTGGATTTATGGAGAAAAACAGAAAAAACAGTTGTTTTTGTAACTCATTCCATTCCTGAGGCAGTTTTTTTATCAACGCATATTGTAGTAATGTCACCAAGACCAGGCAAAATTTTTGATGTTATAGAAAGCCCACTTTCAGCTGATAGGAACCTATCTATAAGAGAAACTCCAGAATTCTTAAAAATTGCTCAAAGGGTTAGGGAAGGTCTCCGAGCTGGGCATTCTTACGATGATGAGAAATAAATTAGGTTTGATATGAAGGTTTTATTTTCTGGCTCATTAATTCCTATATCCACAGTTTTACTATTTATCTTTTCAATATGGTATGTTGGGACAATTTTGCTTAACAGCCCATTTCAAAAAGATGTTTATAAAAGGAAGGGAGTTGAAAATTATTCTTATTCTCAATTAGTGAAGGATACAATGAGTCAAAAAAGACCTGTTTTACCTCCTCCGCATCAAGTTCTGATTGAACTGTGGAATTCTACTGTAAACAAAAAAATAACTTCCAAAAGAAGTCTAGTTTACCATGCAGGAATAACGCTATCATCTACATTATTGGGATTTATAATTGGCAGTTTACTTGGAATTGTTTTGGCAGTTGCAATTGTATATTCTAGGACATGCGATATGACATTAATGCCTTGGATTATAACTTCCCAAACAATTCCAATATTAGCAATTGCTCCAATGATTATAGTAGTTTTAAGTGCATTAGGAATTCAAGGTTTGCTTCCAAAAGCCTTTATATCTACTTACTTAAGCTTTTTCCCTGTAACTATTAGTATGGTTAAAGGCCTTCGATCACCAGAAACTATTGAATTAGATATGATGAAAACTTGGAATGCAAATGGACTACAAACACTTTTGAGACTGAGACTACCATCTTCAATACCATTCTTATTTGCTGGAATGAAGATTGGTATTGCAGCCGCTTTAGTTGGCGCTATTATTGGAGAATTACCAACAGGTGCAGTTTCAGGATTAGGAGCACGTATGTTGCAGGGCTCATATTATGGGCAAATGGTTCAAATATGGTCTGCTTTAATTTTTGCTTCTTTCATAGCCGCTTTTCTAGTCACAATGATAGATGTTATTAGGTTGTCAACTTTAAAGCGTTTTGGACAATTAAATTAATGTTGTTAACTTTGTCTAATTTTTTAAAAAATAACTATTTCTATTTATTTTCTATATTGCCAATAACAATTTCTCTTTTTTTTGAAGGTTCATTTTATGGTTTTCTATTATTACTAATTTTTTTATTAATATCTATTTTTAGTAGGTCCCTATTAGGCATTATTTGTAGTGGCATAATATTACATTTATTTGTGTATTATTCTTTAACATCTATTTATACCTCAAATATTTCAGGGGGGCTATGGTTCCAAGTTTTTGCATCTTGGATATCAGCAATAATTTTTGTTTCAAGGCTTGCATTTATTAAACCAAAAAATGATTTTTTAAAAAAACTTATGATACTTGTTGTTCCGTTTTTCTTTGGTTTATGGGTTATTTTGTTGTGGGAGTTAATTTGTGTAGGTTTTAATGTACCATTGTTATTATTACCAGCACCTAGTTTAATAGGTGTGCAAATTTCGAATTCATTAGATATTCTTTATGCTGACTTTTATCAAACAGTAATAAAAGCTGTAATTCCGGGTTATATTTATGGATGCGGATCTGCTTTTATACTCTCTATTATAATTGACCGTTCACCTTTCCTTCAAAGGGGATTGCTGCCAATAGGGAATTTAGTAAGTGTTATGCCTATAGTTGGAATAGCACCAATTATGGTAATGTGGTTTGGTTTTGACTGGCAATCAAAAGCAGCAGTTGTAACAATTATGACATTCTTCCCAATGCTTGTGAATACTGTTGCAGGTTTGCAGATTGCTAACAATATCGATCATGATGTCATGAGCACTTGGGGAAGCAGTTATTGGCAGTCTTTATTAAAAATGAGATTACCAAAAGCCTTGCCTTTAATATTTAATGGTTTAAAAATAAATACAACACTTGCCCTGATAGGGGCGATTGTAGCTGAATTTTTTGGAACTCCAATTGTAGGTATGGGTTTCAGAATTTCAGTTGAAGCTCAGAGGATGAGTTTTGATTTAGTATGGGCTGAGATTACTATGGCAGCAATTGTAGGCTCTACTTTATATGGGTTGTTGGCTTTGTTAGAAAGGTATTTGACTTTTTGGCATCCTTCATTCCATAATCGATAAAAAAAGGAGAGAATTAATGAAAAAATTTATGCTTATGATATTAGTTACTTTATTTAGTTTAGGTTCTGTTATGGCCTTTGCAGATAATAAAGTTACTATTCAATTAAAGTGGGTAACTCAAGCTCAATTTGCGGGTTACTATGTTGCCCAGGACAAAGGTTTTTATGCTGATGAAGGATTAGAAGTTACAATACTTCCAGGTGGACCTGATGTTGTGCCGCCACAAGTTATGGCAGGTGGAGCTGCTGACGTTATGGTTGATTGGGCACCATCAGCACTAGCGGCAAGAGAAAAGGGTTTACCAATTGTAAATATTGCTCAGCCATTTAAGAATTCAGGCCTATTGTTAGTTTGCAGAAAAGACTCTGGTATCATGCAACCAACTGATTTGAAGGGTAAAACAGTTGGTGTTTGGTTTGGTGGAAACGAATATCCACTTTTAAACTGGATGAGTAAATTAAATATACCCACAGATGGTAGTTCTGGAGGAATTACTTTGATGAGACAAGGTTGGAATGTAGATCCTATTCTTCAAAAACAAGCAGATTGTGTTTCAGCTATGGCTTATAATGAATATTGGCAGGTTATTGATGCAGGGTTAACAAATGATGATTTAACAATTTTTAATTATACAGACCTTGGTGTTGCCTCATTAGAGGATGGTCTTTATGTTATGGAAGACAAACTAAAAGATCCAAATTTTGTTTCAAAAATGGCTAAATTTGTTAGAGCTAGTATGAGAGGATGGGCTTGGGCACGTGAAAATTCTGATGCTGCTGCTGATATTGTGTTAGAGAATGATGATACTGGAGCTCAAACTCAAGACCATCAAAGAAGAATGATGGGAGAGATAAATAAACTTACTGCTGGTTCTGATGGCACTCTTGTTGAAGCTGACTTTAATACAACGGTAGAAAATTTAATGTCTGCTGGAGCTGATGCTGTTATAACTAAAAAGCCAGTTGGTGCTTGGTCTCACGTAGTCACTAACCAAATGTAATATAAATACAATATTAGGGGGTCAAACTTATTTGACCCCCTAATTAATTCAAAGCAAAAAAATTACATTTTAAAACATTAAAGAATTAATTATGAATTGTTTTAAAAAAGACAGTTTAAACTCCCTAATGGCCAATGCAAGTGAAATAAGAGATGCAAACTGGGGGAGAGAAGTTACTTATTCAAGGAAAGTTTTTATTCCTT
>CAZOIZ010000066.1:0-5309 GCA_964580005.1 uncultured Rhodobacterales bacterium | reverse complement strand
AAAAGTTACCTCACTATTCTACTTAACACTGCATACCGAAATTTCTTTAGCTTTTCCAGAATTTGATTCAGGAATAGTCTAAACTTTTCTATACACCAGATGCATTATAGTGATATTGGTAGAAAGATAAAGACACTCCACAAAATTCCTAGGAGGATTATCTTGTCTGAAAACAAAGCTCATTTGTTACTTGTTGATGATGATGAGCGTATATTATCTTTACTCAGTGCCTACTTGAGCAAGAATAATTTTCTAATATCGAGTGCTCATAATTCTACAGAGGCTAGATGTCTTCTAGATTACTTTGAATTTGATTTATTAGTGATAGACATAATGATGCCGGGGGAGAGTGGTCTAGAGTTGCTAGAAAATATTAGAAAGCAAACAAATGTTCCTGCTATTTTTCTCTCGGCAAAAGGAGAGTCGAAAGACAAAATTTCTGGATTAGAAATAGGAGCCGATGACTATCTATCTAAACCCTTTGAGCCAAAAGAGCTCTTGCTTAGATTGGAGCGATTATTAATAAGAAACAATAAAGAATATTCCAATAAAATTATAAGGTGCATTGAAATTGGGAATAAAGTTTTCGATTTGCAACGCTTAGAACTTTATCAAGAAAACCATTTAATAAAACTGACAAACCTTGAAATAAGTTTATTGAATTTTTTTGCGCTTAATCCTGCTAAGACAATTAGTAGAGAAATGGTTATCAATAACTTAAATCTAAATGAGGGAAAACGGAATTTTAATAAAAGAAATGTCGATGTCCAAATTACAAGACTACGAAAAAAAATTGAGCCCGATCCAGCAAACCCACGGCATCTGAAAACCATTAGAGGTAAAGGCTATCGATTTCTTCCGTAAATCAATGCATCGTATCAATACTTATTCCCCAAATATGCTCAGCAAGTACATACCCACGCATATTCCTAATTCGAATAAAACACCACAGTCCCTCACAATCGATTAACTTTGCAACAAGCTCTCTTTTCAGAATTGCTTTGCCTAAAGAATCAAAAGTGGCTTTGTTCCTCAAAAGAGTTTCCTCTTTATTGACAATAATATATCGTGATCCGGAAAGTAAATCTTTATATATCCAACCTGAATAACCTTCAAAGTCAATTACCTGCCTCCAATGGCCAAACTCACTGACAATCATAAGTGGTAAGTGTTTTCTTTTGTAAACCCAATCAATCTTGTAATCTAAGCCAGGCCCTCTTCTTAAATTTACTTTATTACTCTTCAAAGATACGAACCTTGGTAATGGTAGGCCTGTTTTTTTACTAATTTTTGAAGCGCTACTTGCAGACAGCACATTAAATATGAGGAATAAATTAATTACCACTGCGAAAACAAATACTTTTGAAAACAATTTGAATTTAGTTAAAATATCTTTATGACTGATGATATCCATAATAGAGAAATACCAAAAAAGATCGTATAATCAACAGTAATGAAAAAACCCAAGGTAATAATAACGAGGAGGTTGCAGGACCGGGTCGAAAAGAGAATGAAAGAGCTTTTTAATGTTGATCTCTCCAGTGCGGAATATCCAGTAAGCAAGAAGGAATTATTATCAGCTGTAAAAGAAGCCGACATTCTGGTACCTACTATTGGTGATAAGATAGACGCTAGTATTCTCAGTGCGGCAGGATCTAATTTAAAGCTAATTGCAAACTATGGTGCGGGCTATGATCATATCGATATAAAAACTGCTTTACAAAGAGGTATAATTGTAACCAACACTCCTAGTGTTTTAACTACTGACACGGCTGATATGACCATGGCACTCATTTTGGCAATTCCTAGAAAGCTTAGAGAAGGTCATGAAGAGATGCAGTCCGGCAACTGGAAAGGTTGGAGCCCATCAGCGATGATAGGAATGAGGATCACTGGAAAAAAATTGGGGATTTTAGGGATGGGTAGGATTGGTCAAGCAATTGCCAAGAGAGCAATAGCTTTTGATCTAAACATCAACTACCATAACAGAAGACGTCTTCATGAAAACATTGAGAAAAGCTTATCAGCAACATACTGGGAAAATTTAGAAGAAATGTTAGCTGCAGTTGATATTTTAGTTGTTAGCGCTTCACTTAATTCATCTTCCTTGTATTTGCTGAATGCAAAATGCCTGGGAAAAATGAAGCAAAGCGCATTTTTAGTAAATATCTCTAGAGGAGAGATCATAGATCAGAAAGCTCTAGTTAAACAATTGAAAAATGGTCTACTAGGGGGAGCTGGACTTGATGTTTACGATAGCGAAGAAGTTATTGGTTCTGACTTTAAAAGTTTGAAGAACGTCTTCCTTTTACCTCATATGGGTTCTTCGACATTAGAAGGCAGAATAGAGATGGGTGAAAAAGTCATAATCAATATAAAGACATATTTGGATGGTCACCGTCCTCCTGATCAAATAGTACCCAGCATGTTATAACTAATTGATAGGCTGACATACAGAACATTTTTCATTTTTTTGCACGTTTAAAATCTCTGTCACTCCACTAAGTGCATCACAAATGAGAAGCTTATTCGTAAGCAGTTGCCCCGTGTTGCATATGAGCTTGATTGTCTCTGCTACCATCAAGGTTCCTACCAAAGAGGTAGTTACACCCAAAACGCCCTCCGTACTACAGTCAAAAAAAGTAGGTCTTTTCTCAGAATTTGTAAAGATGCAAGCAAAGCACGCACTATTTTTATAAACAAGTAAACTTACTAGACCTTCCCAACCGGACACCCCACCAAATATGAGCGGTTTCCCTAGCTTAACACAGTGCTGATTAATAAGCTCTCTTGATTCAACATTGTCAGTACCATCCAAAACTATATCATATTCACCAATGACACGCGTAGAATTATTCGCATTCAAAAAGAAGTCATACTCACTTATATGTACATTTTTATTCAAATTTTTAACGAAATTTGACGCAACACTAACCTTTTTTCTTCCAATATCTTCAAAGGTATAAATTGTCTGTCTTTGTAAATTAGATAATGCAACAGTATCTTGATCAACCAAGCCAATTTTACCAATTCCTGCAGCTGCTAAGTGCTGTAGAACGGTAGAGCCTATTCCCCCTAACCCAACAAGAAGTACCTTAGCTTGACCCAATTTTTTCTGGCCTTGACCACCAATATTCTTGATCAAGATATGTCGCTTATACCGCTCAAAAAAATAGTTATCTAGCTGATCATGCATTTATAAATTCTCAAAAAATTTGCCATCTTAAAACTCTTTTTAAAAATTATACATAGAGGTTATCGCTGATACAGAAAATAAATTTAAAATTTCAGAGTGATATCTCTTCCACTATTCTTTTACAAATAAGCTTTGCAATTCTTTCTTTACTCTGTCTAGCCAATTTAATTTCTTCATTTTTCTTAATAATAATAACTTCATTCTCCTCACCACCCATGTTGTGGCTTTTTGCGTTAACGCTATTAGCTATAATCCAATCACATCCTTTATTTTTCAACTTAGATCTAGCATTAACCAAAAGGTCATCGGTTTCAGCTGCGAACCCAATAACCAGATTGGGCTTATTTTTACTTATACATATGTTTTTTAAAATATCTGGGTTTTCTACCAATTCTAAAGATGGTGGCACACCTGTCGATGTTTTCTTTATTTTTGTTTTTGCCTTCTCTTTTGGGCGCCAATCACTAACTGCTGCGGTACATATTGCGATATCAAATGGACCCTCTTTAGTAACGGCGTCGTTCATTTCTATAGCCGTCTCCACTCTAATAACCTTATTAAACGCAGATAGGTTAAGATTTACTGGGCCTACTACTAGTGTGACGTCCGCTTCAAGCTCCTGTAGGCACTTAGCAATTTCAGCCCCTTGTTTACCGGAGCTCCTGTTTCCAATGAATCTTACATCATCAAAATATTCATAGGTTGGCCCTGCAGTGACCAGAATTTTTTTGGATTTCAACACATATATTACTTCTAAATTAATGATTGAATTATTTGCTGTGGTTCCATCATTCGACCCATTCCATACTCACCACAGGCCATTTCACCTTCAGTGGGGCCTATAAATTTAAAGCCATTTGATTTAAGAATATCAATATTTTTCTGAAATAATTTATTTTCCCACATTCTAACATTCATTGAAGGGGCAAAAACTATCTGCGTCGTAGTTGCCATTAATACTGTTTGAGCAAGATCTGTTGCAAGTCCATTAGCTGTAGATGAAATAATGTTTGCGGTTGCTGGAGCTACTAAAATTAAATCAGGCCACCTTGCTAATTCAATGTGCCCCATTTTCATTTCTTGTTCACGGTCTTCAAGACTTGTCCTTAGTGAATTTCCGGAAAGGTATTCGACTGAAGCGGAGGTTATAAAAGTCATAGCGCTTTCGGTAGCTACACATTTCACCTGCTTACCCGCTTTTCTAAACAGCCGGATCAATTCTAACGACTTATAAGCCGCTATTCCTCCTGATATAATTATTAAAATTTTTTCCATCTTCTCGCCTTTTTCAGACCATTACACCTAAATTAAGCGGAAAATGTTTAGTATTCAATCTTTTGTGGCTAAATAATTGATGACGACCTTACACCAATGCGGGTCTCAAAATGCTTTCTAAGCTTCTTAAGAGCCTCGGCTTCTAACTGTCTTACTCTCTCTTTAGAAACTCCTAGCTCGCCCCCAATCGAGTCTAATGTCCTTGGTCGATCACGAAGTTTTCTTTCTACTACTATAGTTCTTTCCCTCTCATTTAAGGTTTCTATCGCATCTTTTATCCAAGAACGCACTGTTCCGTCGTCCTTACTTTTTTCAACTTTTTGGGCTCCATATGAATTTTCGTCCTCTATCGTTTCTATCCATTCTCTCCCTTCTTCTCCTTGTTGAAGTGAATTAAGAGAAAAGTCACCACCAGACAGCCTTGTTTCCATCATCTCAACATCTCTTAAAGGAACTCCCATTTTCTCTGCAACCATCTTGTTTAGGGAACCATAGTCTACGGAAGCCCCTGAATTATCGCATTCCCGTTCAATCTGAGACCGTACTCTCTTTAAGTTAAAAAAAAGGCTTTTTTGGGAAGCCGTTGAACCAGTTCTCACCAACGACCAATTTCTAAGCACGAAGTCTTGTATAGATGCCTTTATCCACCAAGTGGCATATGTAGAAAAACGTACTTCTCTCTCAGGATCGAATTTTTCAGCAGCTTTCATAAGTCCTATACCAGCTTCTTGGATTAGCTCATTGGTGTCTACGCCGTATTTTACATATTTTGATGCCATAGATACAGCTAATCTCATGTAAGCATTAACGAGCCTGTGTAGAGATCTTTCACATCCTC
>CAZOIZ010000065.1:0-5456 GCA_964580005.1 uncultured Rhodobacterales bacterium | reverse complement strand
TTCCAGATGGTCGAGTTGGGTTTACTCGAAATGGCTCATTTTCTCGAAATGCAGAGGGTACTCTTGTTACACCAAGCGGTTATACTCTTCAGCCAGAAATTGCTATTCCAGAAGGTGTTACAGAAATAAATGTCTCGGCTGATGGATTGGTGAGTGTCCAAGTAGCTGGTGAGGCTGAGGCCGCAGAAGTCGGACAATTAACATTAGCTAATTTTGCAAATCCTGCAGGCTTACAACCAATAGGGGAAAACTTTGCAGTTGAAACACCAGCATCTGGTGCTCCTGCTATAGGCAATCCTTTTGGAGAGGGATTTGGTAAACTCATTCAAGGATCATTGGAGGCTTCAAATATCAATGTTGTTCAAGAACTAGTTGATATGATTGAGACCCAAAGAGCATACGAAGTAAGCTCAAAATCCATATCCGCTGTCGATGAGATGATGCGTTTTGTATCTAACAATCTATAATGGAGATTGATTGATGTTTTTAAAAAAATATTCAGCAAAGCTAATCACTGGGATTATCCTAACATCTTTTGTTGCTAGTTGTTCGACACAATTGGAGGAAAGAGCGTCAATGGATTTCGAGCCAACAATGCCTAGTATTTCAAAGAGTCCAAAGAAAGACAAGTATGGTTCAATTTATAGTAACAGCCAGCAAGGATTGTTTGCAACAGATAGAAGAGCCTCTAAAGTAGGCGACCTTTTAACAGTTGCATTATCTGAAAATTTCAGCGCATCGAAGTCTCAATCAGCTAAAAGCGCAAAAAATGGTACGACAAGTTTTGACTTTCCACGGATAACCACAGCTGATGCTGATGATACATTGTTCGACAGTAAGTTAACAAAATCTTTCGACGGATCTGGATCAGCTGACCAAACGAATTCTCTTAGAGGTGAAATTTCTGTGACAGTTACCAAAGTATTTTCAAATGGCAATATGGAAATATTGGGCCAGAAAAAATTAACACTAAATAATGGAGATGAATATATCCGTTTGGTAGGAATTATAAGACCTGAAGATGTTAATAGCCGAAACATTGTTCCGTCTAGCAGAATAGCTAATGCTAAAATATCCTATACTGGAGCTGGCGACGTTGCTGATACATCTAAGAAAGGCTGGTTTTCTAAACTCGTAGATGTGGTAACCCCATTATGATAAATAAACTTTTATTGATAGTATTTTTCACAATTATTATAAAGGCTATCAGTCTAACAACCTCACCTTCATATGCCGATAGATTAAAGGACTTGACTTCTATCGCCGGTGTAAGATCAAACCAACTTGTTGGATACGGAATAGTAGTAGGTTTGGCCGGAACAGGTGATGGGAATATAGGTCTTACTCTTCAATCGATGCAATCAATGGTATCAAGATTTGGATTGGCAACAGATGTCAAGGGCCTAGATGGGAAAAATACTGCAGCCGTAATGGTAACTGGAGAACTAGGGGCTTTTGGAAAACCAGGTCAAAATATAAATGTGACAGTCTCAACACTTGGCAAAGCAAAATCACTGAGAGGCGGTACTCTTTTGATGACACCACTTCTTGGTGCAGACGGTGAAACATATGCCGTAGCTCAAGGGAATTTGGTAGTTGGAGGACTCGGAGTAGAGGGCGGGGATGGGTCTTCTTTGACAGTTAATATACCCACAGTAGGAAGAATACCAAGAGGTGCAAGTATTGAAAAAATGGTCGATAACCCATTTATAAATTCAAGCAATGTTATTTTGAATTTGCATCAGGGAGACTTTAGCACCGCTTTAAGTGTATCTGAGGCGATAAACGATATATTCGGAGATAACGTTGCTGTTCCTCTTGACGCCTCTTCTATAAAAGTAAGGTCTCCAAAAGATCCAAGTCAAAAGGTAGCTTTTGTAAGTTTGCTAGAAAATATAGAGGTAGAGCCTTCCAGACCGGCTGCTAAGGTCGTAGTTAACGCCAGAACTGGCACGATTGTAATTGGAGGGGACGTCAGAGTAACTCCGGCAGCAGTGACCCACGGATCACTAACTGTTAAAATAGACGAAAAAAAGAAAGTTACTGCTACAGGGGGTGCAATTGTTAATGAAAACCAAGTTGTCACTACTCCAGGAGATGCTGTAGTTACTCCCGAAACCGATATAGAGGTAGAGGAAGAACCAGCAAAAGCCTTTGTTTTTGATCCCGGTGTATCATTAGCCACTATAGTTGACACCATTAATGCTGTTGGTGCAGGCGCATCTGACCTCGTTGCAATACTTGAGGCGCTAAGAGAGTCTGGAGCGTTAAGAGCAGAATTGATAATAATATAGGTGACAGTATGGAACTTAAATCTGTAAATTATCTGACTGATACCGGCTTTACACTATTCCAAAAGAATAAAAATCAGGCAAATTTAGAAGCTCTAGCTGAAGAATTTGAATCGATGTTTATTAACCAAATGCTAAAGCAGGCAAGAGACAGCAAACTATCCGACGCTTTGTTCTCAAGCGATGAGGAGGATAATTTTGGGACGATGTTAGATCAAGAACGGTCAAGAAGTCTCGCTCTAAACTTAGATTTAGGTATTGCAGAAGCACTCGTTAGACAATTTGATAAAGGCAAGAATGAGTAGTAACGATGCCAAGCTTATTTGACATAGCTAAAAGTGGCGTTCAGTCTTACCGACAAGCTCTCGCGGTAACAGGACAAAATATTGCCAACATTAATACAGATGGATATAAGCGCCGAGAAGCTGGGCTAACAGAGGTCAGTTCCGGACAAGGCGGGATTACACAAATTCAGGATGGTACAGGGTTAGGCGTACGCGTTGAGGATATTAAAAGATCATTTGACGCATATCTTTTAGATAGAAAACGAAATTCATTTTCTAGAGAAGAAACAGCATCAAACTTTCTGGAAAAGATTAGTGAGTTGGAAGATCTACTTTTGCCTGGTGACGCTGACCTAGGGTCATCAATGGGACTATTCTTTTCCTCTCTGCAGGAAGTTGCTGCATCCCCTGCAGACGTAGCTGCTCGGGTTGTGGCTGTTGAAGAAGGGAAAAATGTTGCTGCTACTTTTAGTAGAACTTCTGACGTTTTAAGTCAGTTGAAGACAGGCGCTAAATCACATGCCCAACAAGAAATTGATACTGTAAATATCCTTACCAAGGAAATTCTCAATGTTAACTCAAAATTATTGTCGAGTTCAACGCAGGGGGGTGCGGCAAATGCTCTATTAGACAATAGAGATAGACTTATTGACGAACTTAGTAAAACGATTGAGGTTACTTGTACGTATAATGAAAAAAATGCAGCTATAGTGCGCTTAGGTGGTTCCGGTAGCGGTCCCAAAATAGTTGAAGGGTCAAAAAGGATTACTCTTGGTCTCGATGAAGAAAGTACTGACATTAAGGTCATTCTTGGACCAGGAACGCTCAATAGCCCCACAAATCAGGTAACCAACGGCTCTCTAAGAGGATTAATTGATGCCTCTAAAACTATTGAGCAAACAATTAAAGATCTTAACAGTTTAGCACAAAAATTTGCCCAAGAAATAAACGATCAGCATAAGAAGGGGCTAACATTAGATGGATTGAAGGGGAAGGATATGTTTACCTCAGTGGGTTTCACCTCAACACAAAATCCAACTAACATGGGGAACACAACTGCCTCTGCGGTAGCATCTGGAGGTGGTTTATTAAACCCTGACCCAATAAAGCTTGTCTTCTCTGAAACAAAAAATGCTTGGACAGCATTTGATTTACAAAATAATGAATTGGGTAGTGATTTGACATCAATATCAACACGTGGTCTTACCATTACTCTTTTGGGTACCGCTAACGATGGCGATGAAATAACAATAAATCCATCCAATAATTTTTCAAGGGATATGGAATTTGCGCTTAGAAGGCCAGATGATATAGCGGCTTCAGCCAGTTTCCTGATATCTGCTGATACAAAAAATATGAGTGATGCTAGTATCTCTGCGGACTCTACTGGTACTATTCAAGACACATCATTATCGAAGGTTAATGGCGTTTTTACAAATTCACTATCACCAATTTCAGCAACAACATTTTTTAACGATGGTTTCGCTGCTACCATACCAAAAGCTATGGAAAGTATCCAGCTTGCAAGCTTTGCAAAACAATCCTCTTTGCAATTCACCTTGTCTTCGAGTGATATAGAACAGGTCAATCAACTATCATTTTCAGTTGGAGGTGTGACTTATGACTTCGATTTGGCATTTGGTGACGTTTTTAAAGAAATGACAGGCACGCCTTTATCTGAGTCGTCTGCTGACGGTGCTTGGGAAGATGCGTCTCAAATCGCAAAATATCTTAATTTAGGCGAGCTAAATGCCACTGGAACAACATTACAAAGCCTGGGAATATTTGCTTCTGGTAATGCAGGAAACCTCACTTTGTCTTTAGCGAGTGGTGATTTTGCGGATGGCGCGACGGTGACGGCGGGTGCAGATACAATAAATGCAGTAAAGCAAACATCTGAAGCCGCCTCTAATGTACAAATATTCACTAGAGAGGGGAGGCACATAGCTGGGTCTCCCTTAACAAAGCTTGAAAAATCAACTTTTATGTCAACTGCTAATGGTTTTACAGATCAAGCAGTCTACAATGCAGAGTACTTAAATTTGAATGACCCTGTGGGATATCGAGGACTTTCTCTTGAGCAAATAAACCCGACTGGAAATTATTCGATTAGTTTGGGTGGAGATGGTGTAGACAGGAAAGCACAACTTGGATTGGGTACACTACCAGCAAGTTCCACAACCTCAGCGTATGAAATCAATTTATTCTTTCCTGATCTTGCCGGAGATACATTGAGCACTACCATTGCTGCGGGCGCATCTGCAAAATTTGCTGCTAACCAGATAAATGAAAATATGTCCGACTTAGGAATAAGGGCCTCTGCAAAAAACAGGATAGAATTGTATAATTTAAGTGGAAATGGAGAAATTTCTTTTGATATAGAGTCAAGAAACCAAAAGCCTATTACTATAACAACATCCACCACTGCTTCTGACTTAACCGCACTGTATGAATCACTTAACCAACAATCTGGACAAGTTGGAATCAATGTTTTTCTTTCACAAGATAAAACAAGAATAGTTATAGAGAGTGTAGATGGAGAGGATATTTCATTATCTTCTTATTCGTCATCAAGCGGTCTTACGATGAAGACCCGTTTAATCACAAAAAATTCTAATTCAATTGGTGATAATGATGCTTTAATGCATGCTAGAACTGAAAGTGATCCCATAACATTAGGCTCTTTTCTGAGGCAAAACAATGATAGTTTAGACATTGCTATTACGGTAAATGCAGGTCAAATGGCCTTAGATGGGACGATAGCAGCTGGCTCAAACCATGGCCTAAAAGTGGGTGATACCCTAATCTTGACCAGTATAGATGCAGCAGAAACAACTACGGGTTTGACCCAATCAGCTCTGTCGGATACAAATTCTGGCAC
>CAZOIZ010000064.1:0-5477 GCA_964580005.1 uncultured Rhodobacterales bacterium | reverse complement strand
GCAGAAACATTGGCTCATTGGATGGGCAAAGAAGACTTCTTTTTTTGCCATTGGTATGCTGAAAGTGCAGATGATATCATGGATGTGTTAGATAAAGGCGGATTTCATGAGCTTATGATTACCATGCCTTCTGAAATGCAAAGATTTGTTACAGCTGAAAATATACAAGATAAGAAACTTATAAATCCAGATGATTAAAAGTTAAATTTTACAAACTTCAGATTTAGTAAGAAATCTTTTTCCTGTGCCATTATCCAATGAAAACATACCCCCTATTCCGTCAACAGCATCAATAATTAAGTCTGTGTGCTTCCACTTTTCGTATTGATCGTCATTCATATAAAATGGTACCCCACCGATCTCACCGAGCTTAACGTCACGATCTCCTACTATGTAGTCATCTTTCTGAAAGCACATTGGAGAGCTGCCATCACAACAGCCTCCTGACTGATGGAAAAGAAGTTCTTCCCCATATTTTATCTTTAATTCTCTTATTAAACCTAAAGCTGCATCGGTTGCCGTTACTTTCGCTAAATTTTCCTGTGCCATTAATCAGTTCCTAAAAAGTCAGGCGCCAAAAAACAATTTTGGCGCCTGAGAAAGTTTGTAATCAGAAGAATCCCAATTTATTTGGGTCATAAGAAACGTGAACATTTTTAGTTTGTCTGTAATGCTCAAGCATCATTTTATGAGTTTCTCTTCCAATACCTGATTGCTTATACCCACCAAATGCCGCATGAGCAGGATAATCATGGTAACAGTTTACCCAAACGCGACCAGCTTGGATCCCTTTACCCATTCTGTGGGCTTTGTTTCCATCTCTAGACCAAACACCGGCGCCAAGTCCATAAAGCGTGTCATTAGCGATCTCAAGAGCCTCTGCTTCATCCTTGAATGTTGTAACTGAAACAACAGGACCAAAGATTTCTTCTTGGAAAACTCTCATAGAGTTATTACCTTTGAACACAGTCGGTTCAATATAATAACCATTTTCGAGGCCATTATTCAGCTTTGCTACGTTACCGCCTGCTAAAACTTCAGCTCCTTCGTCTTTTCCAAGTTGCAGATAGGATTCAATCTTTTGCATCTGCTCAGTAGAGGCTTGAGCTCCAATCATGGTATCCATTTCTAATGGATTACCCTGCTTAACGGCTTCTACTCTCTTTAATGCCCTTTCCATAAACTTGTCATAAATTGACTCTTGGATAAGAGCTCTACTCGGGCATGTGCAAACTTCTCCTTGGTTCAATGCGAACATGGTAAAGCCTTCTAAACACTTATCAAAGAAAGCATCATCTTCAGACATTACGTCTTCAAAGAAAACGTTTGGAGATTTGCCACCAAGCTCTAACGTTACAGGAATTAAATTTTGAGAAGCATACTGCATGATAAGTCTACCAGTGGTAGTCTCTCCTGTGAAAGCAACCTTCCCTACTCTTTTTGAAGATGCCAACGGCTTACCAGCTTCAAGACCATACCCTGAAACGATATTTACTACTCCCTCTGGTAATAAATCAGCAATGAGCTCCATTAAAACCATTATGGATGCTGGTGTCTGCTCCGCAGGCTTCATAACCACACAGTTTCCTGCTGCTAAAGCGGGAGCTAGCTTCCATGCCGCCATAGTTATTGGAAAATTCCAAGGAATAATCTGTCCAACAACGCCAATTGGCTCCTTGTAGTGATAAGAATATGTATTTGCGTTAATTTCAGATATTGTTCCTTCTTCAGCTCTTATAACACCCGCAAAATATCGAAAGTGATCAATTGACAGAGTAATGTCTGCTGCAATAGCTTCTCTGATTGGTTTACCATTGTCTAGAGACTCCGCTGCTCCCAAAAGATTAAGGTTAGCTTCCATTCTGTCAGCTATTCTATTCAGAATCATTGATCTTTCAGTCAAAGATGTTTGTCCCCATGCAACTTTTGCGGCGTGAGCTGCATCGAGTGCTGCTTCCACATCATCTGAACCAGACCTTGCTATTTCACACAAAACTTCACCTGTTATAGGTGTTGGGTTTTCAAAATATTGTCCAGTTTTTGGTTCAACAAATTTACCATTTATAAAATTATTATATCTGCTTTTAAACGGAAAACTTATGTCTAAATGTTTAACGTCAAGAGCAGCAGTTGTCATAGCACTACTAGCACCATCCATATTTACCTCCCTTAGGTTTTATTATCCCAGCCATCTATATCTTACCTAAGGACAACTGTCTAAATCAATAAAAATATTGAATAAATCGGTGTCTTATTGACGCATATAATTTATATTAACTCTAAAATTAATTCTGATCATTTTATCACAGATCTACTATTGTGATATAGGAACTAAATAAATTCAATAAAAACAATTATTTAAAACAAAATACTAAATGATAATCGGTTTATACAAATTAGAATAAATTTAAACTACTTAATAGGTATTTTGCTATCTATATATTCTGTATAAACCACCGTTCACTTCATCAGAAATCAATAAAATGCTACCGTCATTTAATAATTCGATATCTCTTATACGTCCAAAATTATTTTTAAACAGTATTGTTTCTCTGAAGGGTTTATTATTTTTCAATTCTACTAAATATAGGCTTTTAAACTTAAGAGAAGATACTAACAAATGGCCTTTTAACTCAGGGAACATATTTTTATTATAGAAGGTCATGCCAGAAGGAGCTATTGAAGGCACCCAATACCATATTGGATCTTCAAAGCCTTTTAATGAAGTTATCCCCTTACCTATTTTGCCACCCGAGTACTCCTTTCCAAATGTTACGATTGGCCAGCCATAATTCTTTCCAATCTTAATAATGTTTATTTCATCTCCTCCTTTTGGACCATGTTCATTTATCCAAATTTCATTTGTTTCGGTATTAACTGCCATTCCCTGAGGGTTTCTATGACCTTTAGTAAATAATTCAGGCAACCAAGAATTAATATTATTTAAATTTTTTGCAGATCCATTTATCTTATTAATTCGAATTATTGAGCCAGCATGTGATTTGATATTTTGTGCTTCGTATCTGTTCCCTCTGTCTCCTATAGACATAAAAATTTCATTATCTACAATTGCTAGTCTGCAGCCAAAATGTACACTAGATGCTGAGACATTGTTTGCTCTAAAAAGGACTTTTTTATTTGTAAGTTCATTATTTTTAATCGTTCCAACAAGTAAAGAAGTGGAAGATCCTCCAATAACTTTGGATGAGTAGCAAATATAAACATTTCTCTCAGATATCGACTTTTTATCGACAAGTACGTCTAAAAGGCCACCTTGCCTATTATTAAAAACCTCTGGCAAGTTACGAATTTTTATACTTAAACCTGTTTTAATGTTAACCTTAAAAAGGTTCCCTCTTCTCTCAGTGACTAAAACCTCGTTATTATCAAAAACAGAAATTCCCCACGGATGAGAGAGCGTTTTGCCAACTTTTTTAACTTTGTAATCTTGTGCGAATAAAGGTGTACAAAAAGTAAAAAATGTAGCTGTTAGCAAGAAAATTATCAATGAGCTGAATAAAGTTATATTTATAATTTTCATACTAATTTAATTCTCAAGCAGTACTTTGAATAAGATCATGCAGATACATATCTACGTTAACCTTTGCATTAACAACCTTATCAAAGTCAACTTTTTCAATAGTAGCGACTGGTTTTGCAATGATCACATCTGAAAAACCGTCTTTTAAAGCAAGAACGGCATTGACTCCAAGCTCCGTAGCCAGAACTCTGTCCACTGCAGACGGATTCCCACCTCTCTGCATATGACCCAATGTTGTAATCCTTAAGTCAAAATTACCCTTTTCTTTTAAAGCATTAGCCAATGAAGCTCCTCCTTTAGAAAATCCACCCTCTGCTAATATAATAATACACCCTTTTTTGCCCGTATTTAATTGATGTTTGATTTTCTGAGCAAGCTTTGAAATGTTAGTTTTAACCTCTGGAATTATTGTAACTTCTGCTCCAGCACCAATTCCAGCCAGTATCCCAAGCCATCCACAATTTCTACCCATAACCTCGACTATATGTGTCACGTTAGCAGTAGTAGCAGTATCTCTAATTTTATCTATTGCTGTTAGTGCCGTATTTATTGCTGTGTCAAATCCTATGGTAGAACCTACAAAAGCCATATCTTTGTCAATTGTTGCAGGAATTACAACACATTTTGTTTTAGATATTTTTGATAATTCAATAGCACCTTTAGTAGACCCTTCCCCACCTATTACAATTAGTCCGTCAATACATAGTGCTCGAAGATTATTTTCAGCAACTTGTCTATATTTCTCTTTTAAGAATCTTAAAGACCGAGAAGTATGAAGTATGCTGCCACCTCTCTGGATAATATTTCCTACCGAACGCTTGTCGAAAGTAACGTAGTTTTTGTCAATGATACCTTCATACCCATTTTTAAAGCCTATGATGCCAGTATCATTGTTCAATGATGTTCTCACTATTGCACGGATCGCTGCATTCATTCCGGGAGCATCTCCACCACTAGTTAGAACTGCAATTTTTCTCATGATTATCACCGAACCTGGAAAATTAAATTATATTACTTCCTTACTTTTATTAAAAACATGACACTTGTCTGGATTGAAGACTACATTGATGATGTCACCAACTTTTATTTTTGAGTCCCCATCAGTTTCTACCACAAGTGGCTCTCCTTCTTTTTCTAAGTATAGAAAAGTGCCAGACCCCAGTTTTTCAACGACAAAAACCTTGCCTTTCCAAGCATTTTTTAAATCTTTACTAACTTTTAAGTGCTCAGGTCTTATGCCTAAAGTAATTTCATCCCCAGTCTTTAAACTTGTACTGGTTTTTTTTAATAAAAAGCTTTTTTGACCTAGCAAATCTATACTAATACTCTGATTGCTCTTTTTTAATATTTTTGTTTTTATAAAATTCATTTTAGGAGAGCCAATAAACCCTCCAACAAATAAATTTTTGGGATTATGGTATAAATCCATTGGGCTTCCGGATTGGGATATTTTACCTTGATCTAACACAACAATTTTATCAGCCATGGTCATGGCTTCTGTTTGATCATGGGTCACATATATCATAGTTGCATCTAATTGATCATGTAATTTTGCTAATTCGACTCTCATTTGAACTCTTAATGCGGCATCGAGGTTTGATAAAGGTTCATCAAATAGAAAAACCTTAGGTTTTCTGGTAATTGCACGTCCGATGGCAACCCTTTGTCGTTGACCACCTGAAAGTTGTTTTGGTTTTCTTTGTAGAAGTTCTTCTATCTGAAGAATTTTTGCAGCATCATAAACCCTGCTATCGATTTCATTCTTAGTTAGTTTCTCTAACTTTAACCCAAAGGCCATATTGTTATAAACCGTCATATGTGGGTATAAAGCATAAGACTGGAACACCATCGCAATATTTCTGTCTTTTGGTGACAAATCATTAACAATGTTTCCATCAATAGAGATTGTTCCTGAGTTTATACTCTCTAGTCCTGC
>CAZOIZ010000063.1:0-5524 GCA_964580005.1 uncultured Rhodobacterales bacterium | reverse complement strand
CTGGCTACGACACTATTGATGTAGATGCATGTACAGATGCAGGTGTTTTAGTCGTGAATCAAACAGGTGGAAATGCAGAAGGCGTTGCTGAGCACGCCGTAGGTATGATCTTAAATCTATTTAAGAGAATTGGGGAAAGTGATCACGCTCTAAGAAGAGGTTGGAATGAACCTAGAGTAAGTCTTATTGGTAACGATCTGTTAAATAAGAATGTTGGTATTATTGGTCTTGGAAACACAGGTGGTAGAGTTGCAGAAATATGTAAAGTTGCATTTAATTGTAATATTTTAGCTTATGATCCTTACGTAACCGATGAGACTTTTCAAAAGAAAAAAGCAAACAAAACTGAATTGGATGTTTTATTAGCAGAAAGTGATGTTGTCTCTGTGCATATACCATTAAATAAAGAAACAAATAATATGATCAATAAAGAGTGGTTTAAAAAAATGAAAAAAGGTAGTTACTTTGTTACAACATCCAGAGGATCGATACATAATGAAGATGATTTGTATGAAATACTTAAAGAAAGACATCTAGCTGGTGCGGGTCTAGATGTATGGGAGTTTGAACCTCCGCCTTCAACTCATAATCTTCTCAAATTTGAAAACGTTATAGCCAGCCCACATACTGCTGGTATAACTAGAGATAGTCGTAATAAAATGTCAGAATATGTTGCAACTCAACTTTTAGATATATTTGATGGAAAAGATCCAGCCAGACCAGTTAATCCTGAAGTTATGGATATTTTTCGTAAAAAAATAAAACAACTTTAAAGCCGATATTAAATATAAAGGAAATACAAATGAAAAATATTTTAATTACAGGAGCTAGCCAAGGGATAGGAAAAGCAACAGCGATTGAAGCTGCTAAAGCAAAAATGTTTGTCGGTATAAATTACAATAAAAATCTTATTGCAGCTGAGGAATGCCTTAATTTAGTAAAAGATGCCGGCGGTGACGGAATGATATTGCAATGTGATGTGGCTCAAAAAAAATCAGTAACTAAAATGTTTGAGAGTTTTATTAAAAAGGTTGAAATAATTGATTGTGTTTTTAACAATGCTGGAATAACAGGGCCAATATCACCAATTCAAAATCTAAGTGAGAAAGATTTAAAATTAGTAATAGATACAAATATATCTGGTGCATTTTTTGTTGCTCAAGAATCAGCAAGAATTATGATTAAACAAAAATTTGGTACGATCGTAAACATGTCTTCAATAGCAGCTGATATTGGGGGTGGTGGTGAATTTGTTCACTATGCAATGTCAAAAGGTGCAATACATTCACTTACTTACGGCATGGCAAAAGAATTAGGAAAATTTGGGATAAGAGTGAACGCTGTAGCACCAGGGTTAATTGATACTGAAATTCATGCAAAAGCAGGAGATGCTTCTAGAGTAGATAGATTGATGCCATCAGTTCCACTTGGAAGAATAGGTGAAGCTGAGGAAGTTGGAAAAACCGTAATGTGGCTTCTTAGTGAAGGTTCAAGTTATATTTCTGGTTCAGTAGTGCCAGTTTCTGGTGGACGTTGAAATTAGAGATTGATGTTATTATTCAAATTACCCCTTTTTTTTGCCTGTCTTATGCCGATATATGTAGAAGCTCCCAAAATCAATGCTGATCCTAGCCATAGTCCAATATGAGGGATCTCATTAAAAAAAATGAAACCTAGAGAGACAGACCAAATTAATCTTAAATAATCTAATGGAAGAAGGGCACTTATGTCAGCTTTCTTGAGGGCTAAATTTAAAAACCAGTGAACTAATGTTCCTGCTATTGCTATAAATAGAAACATCAATAGTTGTTCTAAAGTTGGCCATTTCCAGACTTGTATAGCAAGTATAAAAGTTGCGGGTATAAGACCTGCAGCTTGCCAAAAAGTAATGCTAACAGTAGTATCAGTTTCTGTTAATTTTTTAGCCATCAACATTGAAGAAGACCACATTAATGAGGCGCACAAGATAAGTAGTGGACCAAATCCTAATTCAACATCTGGTCTAAGAACAATTACAGCTCCTATAAAACCTACAAACATCGCAATCCATTGCCTTAAGCCAACGACTTCTCTAAGAAAAAAAATTGCCAGAACTGTAGCAAATATAGGAACAGTAAACATTAGTGCAGTAGCTTTTGCTAATTCAGTTATACTTAAGCCGAAAAACATGCATAACATAGCAATACTCCCTACTATTGCTCTACATGATTGAAGTTTAATATTTTTAGACCTAAATGATTCTGTTCCATTTTTTAAGAATACTGGAAAAAAGATAAGTAATACAAATATAGTTCTAAAAAATGCTACTTCAAAAGGATGAGTTTCATCTGTAGCAAATCTTATTAGACAATGCATAGTAGTTGCAAAAATACCTGACAAAACCATAAATAAAACGGCTAATAATGCAGGGGGCAAAAACTCTTTTTGAACGTTTTCTTGATTCATAATTCTTTGTTGAAGTTGATTGTTAATTCAATCGGGAGTACTTTCTTTTTATATTCTTGATAATTAATATGTTAAAAAATTGATTGATAATACTTAACATATTAATTTATTGGAGGCAAAATGTTAAAAGTCAAAGCACTTTTGTTTGATGTATTTGGAACAGTTGTAGACTGGCGAACAGGCATAGCTACAGAAGTAGAAAAGGTAGCCAATAAAAATGGTGTTTCTTTAGATCCTTTTGATTTTGCAGATGCATGGAGAGCAGAATATCAACCATCTATGGATGAGATTAGAAAAGGTAATAGACCCTTTACAATTCTTGATATTTTACATATGGAAAATTTAAATAAAATTTCATCAAGATTTAATTTAAGTAATCTCTCCGAAGAAGATTTAAACAAATTAGTAACAGCATGGCATAGACTTCCTGGTTGGCCAGATAGCACTGATGGTTTAAATGCACTAAAGAAAAAATATATTTTAGCTACTCAGTCAAATGGAAATATAGCTTTGATTGTGAACATGGCTAAATTTTCCAATTTAAATTGGGATGTCGTTTTAGGAGCAGAAGTAATTGGTCACTATAAACCTGAACCAAATGCTTATTTAAAAGCTTGTAGTGCGCTCAATTTAAAAACAGAAGAGTGTTTGATGGTTGCAGCGCACGATGATGATCTGAAAGCTGCAAGTCTTCAAGGAATGAAAACTGCGTATGTGCACAGACCATTTGAGTATGGCAAAGATAAGTTATTTGATATTGCTGACGTAAATGATTATAAAGGTAATAGAAAATGGGACATCATTTCAAAAGATTTAAACCACTTAGCAAAACAATTAGGCTGCTAATTGAAATTAAAATAATAGAAAGTTTCAAATAAATAATGTCTTCAACCAAACCAGTTATTGGTATATCAACTAATGAAATTATAAACTTTGGTGGAAGGCAGGTTTCTCATTCAACTGGTTTAAGATATGTTAATGCTGTATCTAAGTTTAGTAACGCAATACCAATTTTAATACCTTCTAACATAAAAGGTAAAGACTTAGATCAATTACTTAAGAAAATTGATGGTTTAGTTTTAACAGGAGGAAGAGCAAATATTGAACCTCATCATTTTGGAGGTGATCCATTCCCACCAGATGAGCCTATTGATGTTGGAAGAGATGAGATTGTTTTAGAAATGATTCCAAAATGTGTCACCCTAGGTATTCCAATTTTTGGTATTTGTAGAGGTATTCAAGAAATGAATGTAGCCTATGGTGGTACATTGCATTATCGTGTACACCACTTAGCTAACAAAAATGATCATAGGATGCCAAGAGGGGATGATGTAACAATTGAACAAATTTTTAAATTAAAGCATAGAATTGATTTTGTAAAAAATGGATACTTCTCAAAGCTACTCAATAAAGGTTCTTGCTTAGTTAATTCACTACATGGTCAGGCTATTGATACTATTGCTAATAAATTGAAAATTGAAGCCTTTTCAGACGATGGTATCATTGAAGCAGTTAGCATACCTAATCATCCGTCATTTGCGGTAGGTGTTCAATGGCATGCTGAGTATGAACCTGAAAAGAATGAATTAAATAAATGTTTGTTTGCTGAATTTGGATCAGCATGCTTACTTTATTCTAATAAAAAGTTAAATCAGTAAGCTAAAATGGTTTCTCAGGACCAAGCGGTATAATTCTGTTTGGATTAATGGTCTCGTGAGAAAAATAGTAATGTCTTTTTATATGATCAAAATCTGTTGTTGAATGTATTGCAGGAATATTAAATAATTTTTTTACATAATGACTTATATTTTTAAATTCGGAAATTTTTTTCAAGTTGCACTTGAAATGAACATGATAAACACTGTCAAATCTTAACAAAGTAGGTATCAATCTAATATCTGCTTCGGTTAGTTGGTTGCCAACCAAATATTCTTTACCCTCTAGGATATTATCAACCATTTCTAATGACGAAAATAATTTTGTTACTGCATCCTCATAAGCACTTTGAGTTTTTGAAAAACCAGATTTATAAACACCATTATTAATATTTTCATAGGTGATTTTATTAATTTTGTCTATTTCTGTTCTTAATTTTGAAGGATAATAATCATCAAAATTTTTTGTAATTTTATTAAATGAACTATTCATTATCCTAATTATTTCAGCAGACTCGTTATTTACAATTGTGCTAGTTTTTTTATCCCATAATATAGGTACTGTAGCTTTTGAAGATACTTTTTTATCTGAAAGTTGATAAATTTCGTGAATGTAACTTTTAAAGTGAAGACTGTCACCTGTGGTTTTTGGGAAGTCATTTGAAAATGACCATCCATTTTCAAGCATGTCTGGATGAACATAATCAACAGAGATATGGTTCTCAAGTTTTTTTAAATGTCTAAATATTAATGTTCTATGAGCCCATGGACACGCATAACTAACGTATAAATGATATCTATTTTTTTCAGGCTTATAGACTTTATCATTATCGTTTATTTCATTTCTAAAAACACTATCAACCCTTTTAAAACTTCCGTCTTTTTGATTGTTAGAAACTGAGCCTTTTGTCCAAATACCATTGACCAACTGTCCCATAAATTTATCCCAAAAATTAAAATTAGTGACAAACTATAACGATTTTCAAAATATAAATAAATAATTTAAGTTATTCACTAGTTGAATTATAAATAATAAAAAAATTAATAGAAATTAACTTTAAAGGAATTTACATGAAAAATATTGGCATAATTGGTGGTGGATTAATTGGAGCAAGTTGGGCGGCAATATTTTCTAAGAGTGGTTTTAATGTTTTTGTTTATGACCCATATCCTGAAGTTTTTAATGATTATGTAGAAAAAGTGACTTTGTTTCTAGAAGAATTGAGAGCAATAGATGACAATGTTGATGTTGAAAGGTGTTTAACTAAAATTTCGCAAAATGTATCTCTTGAAGAATTGTGTTCTAAAGTTGAATATATTCAAGAAAGTGCGCCTGAAATTTTATCTATTAAGCAAGAATTATTTGCACGATTGGACAATTTATCGCCTCAAAATGTTGTTATAGGTTCATCTTCTTCTGCTAT
>CAZOIZ010000062.1:0-5575 GCA_964580005.1 uncultured Rhodobacterales bacterium | reverse complement strand
ATTTTTAATAACTCTTTTAATTCCATACTTATCAGTTGTTTCAGCTCTTCTAAAATAATTTAGAACTCTTGAAAGTTTGTCTGAGTGATTGCCTGTTGGATTTATTCTATGTTCTTCTATTAATTCTGGTGTAACCATTTTTTTTAAATTTTCTCTAAGTCTTTTATTAAATCTTCTAAAATAAATTTCTTGTTTATCAAAAATTTCGGTAGCTTCTTCTGGCATAACTTCTCCATTTTTTTCTGTTCTAAGCGCTCTTCGCTCCCCACTTTTTCTATATCTAAAAGCACGAAATTGTTTCCTTGCTCCTGTTATTCCTTCACGTCCTATTATTGTAACAATTAGCATAATTGCTGCTATAATAATTATTCTTACAGGACCCAATTCAATCAAACCTTTATCAATAATTGTTACAATAGCTGCTCCAACTACTGCACCCTCAGCTCTACCAATTCCACCTATGACCATCATTGCAAATAGAATCATTAATTGGTCGATAGAGAAAACTGTAGGAGAAATTGATTTGTAATACATTGCATAAAATGCTCCAACAAATCCTAGAGCAGATGATGAAATTATAAATACGTATAAACGAGCTCTTCTAAAATCAATTCCAATAGCCTCCGCAAAAGATTCGTCTTCCCTAGAATTTTTTGCCGTTCTTAATAGCAGCCCTAGGCGTTCGGAATTAATGAGTCTCCATATCAAGAGAGTGAAAAGTAATAATATGAATGATGCATAAAAACCAATTAACATCCCTTCAGGTTGTAAAAATAATTCGTCTGGAATAAAACTATCAACTTTTGTAATTGATCCATTTTGTGGAGCTAAAACTCTTAGTTGCAAAACGAAAACTCTACAAATTTCGGCAATGCCAATTGTTAATAAAGCATAATATAATCCATCTAGTCTTGTTGATGGAGCGGCTAAAATAGTTCCAAAAATTAATCCAACCATCGAACCAATAATAAACATAAAAGGCCAAGGAACATCAAAATAAACATTTGCAGCGGCAGCAATATAACCTGAAACACCTAAAACTGCTAAAGTTGCGAATGAAAAGATACCAGCTGTTCCTACAATTAAGGTCCATAAAATATTTATAGATGCATAAATGCAAAATATTGAACTAACACCAATTTGTTGAGGTGATAAAAATGGGGTAACTATCAAAACAAAACCAAGTCCTAAGAGCCACCATAAAGGCATTTTGTCCTTCAGTACCCGCTCTCTTTTTAGAGCGCTAATATTATATATTCCTCTCCATTTTAGTAAGTGCCTTCTAGTAAATGGAAATCGAATTCTATTCCACACTTTATTTTTTATAGGGGTAATTCTATATTCGAAGTGTCGCCTGCCTACTTTATAAAAAGTTGGATTTTTATTATTCTCTTGTATCGTCAAGAAGACCTCCAATTCCTCTAGGTCTAAAAATAAGCACAATTATTATAAATATAAATGTTGAGAACATAACATATCTTTGTTGTATACTTCCAACTACAGCTTCCAAGAAACCTATTAAAACCGCACCTAGCATTGCACCTGGAACATTACCTAAACCACCCAGCAATGCTATTGTTAAGCCCTTAATTAGAGGTATAGATCCTGATGTTGGACTTACAAAAATTGTTTGTGACAATAAAGCAGCTGAAACACCAGCTAGTGCTCCTGTAATCATTAAAACTGGAATTGCTGTAGTTCTACTTGAAATGCCTGAATAAGAGGCACCTTCTGGATTTTGCATCATAGCTCTAATTTCAATACCCATTCTACTAAACTTAAGCCATGAAAGCATAATACTTAAAATTAAAATTGTGCTTATTATTGTACCTGCTTGATCATATCTTACTGGAATATCAAAGATTTCAAATCTTCCGAACCCAAATATTTTTGGTAGACCTTTATTTCTTGCTCCAAATAAAAATAATAAAATTTGAATTGTAGCAATATTAATAGCTAATGTAATAATTAAACTTCGAACAGGATAATTTGGTTTGTCATGAATTGGTAAGTAAGCTAGAAAATATATTAAGATACCAAATATTGCACCTGCTACCATTGCAGAACTTATTAAAACTAATCCCATCAATAGATTTGCAAGGAGTGTTTTACCAAAAAAAGCTAAAATAATAGGTTTAAAAATTATTGAAAATTGCCACGCTGCATAACCCGAAACGGCAAATGTTGCCCCATGAGCAAGATTCAGCATGCCTATACTTGACCATATCATTGAAATACTAATTGCCATTAAAGAATAAATAGCTGCAAGATTTAGCGCATATGGTATTAGAGATAAATCCATTATTTTAACTCAACATGCCCAACTTCACCTCGAAGTTTTCCAGCATAAATACCTATTATTCTATCAACATGTTTTGATAAAAGGTTAACATTCTGTTCCGCAATTATCATTGATCTATCATTTAGATTAAGTGACCAAATTGCATTTAACAATGAGGAATATATTTTTGGTGCAAGACCATTAGTTGGTTCATCAATTAAGTAAAGTTTAGCATCAACCATCAACATTCTTCCAATAGATACCATTCGTCTTTCACCACCTGATAGTTTCCCAACTAAAGAATGTTCAAGTTTTTTTAGAGGAGGAAAAATTTCAAAAATTTTATCAATTCTTTGTTCTTTTTCTTTCCATGCTTCTTTTGTAAAAGCGCCACAATTTAAATGTTGTTTTACAGTTAGTCCTGGGAAAATAGCATCACCTTGTGGAGCAACAGATATTCCCATTTTAACTAATTTTGCTGTTCTACGTCCTGCACCAAATGATCTGGTTCCACCAATTTCATTCCCACAAAATTTAATTGATCCGGACTGCCATTCAGTCATATGAGTAATTGCTCTAATTAAAGTAGTTTTCCCATGACCATTTAGACCCACTAATCCAATTCTCTCCCCTCTATCTAGTGATAAATCAATTTCATGAAGAACTCTTAAAGGCCCGTAACCAGCAGATAATTTATTTATTTCTAAAATCTTAGTCATTTTAAACTTCAAAATATGCTTTATGAACTTTTGGATCATTAAAAACAAATTCTGGTGAGCCTTCAGAAATTACATTTCCAAGATCAAGTACTAAAACTTTATCTGCAATTTCTGACAATAGCTCTAATCTGTGTTCAATTAAAATTATACCAATTTTGTATTCATCTACTAATCTTCTTATTATCAAATCTAGCTCATCTATTTCAGCATTAATTAATCCGGATGCAGGTTCATCCATCAATATATATTTTGGCTCTCTTAATATCAAACATGCTAATAAAAGTTTTCTTCTATCAAAAGTTCCTAAACTACCAGCATGGGTGTCCCACATTATTTTTAACCCAGCTAATCTTGCAGCCCATTCTGCGTCATGAGTACGCTTATAAGGCTTAAAAGCTTTTCTTGCTGCTCTAAATGTATCTTCTATTGTTAAATCTGATGGAATTACAGGACTTTGGAATGTTCTGCCCAAACCCAATTTTGATCTATCTAAAAAACTAAGCTTACTAATATCTAATCCATTAAAGACTATCGAGCCTTTAGAAGGCTTGTATCTTCCACATAAGACTTCAAAAAGTGACGTTTTTCCTGCTCCATTAGGCCCAACTAGTCCTATTATTTGTCCAGGATCGACTTTCAATTTTACATCATTAAGAATGTTTCTACCGCCAAGCGATAAACTGATATCGTGGCAGTAGAAACTTTCCTCAATTATATTATTTGAGGTTTTTAACATTTAGGATGGAATTTTAATTTACATCCATGGTGCAGGTACAAAATCAACTTCTGCAAATTGTTTTGGTTCAATTATTCTATGTTCGTCATTTTGAACCTGAAAGAATAAATGAGCTTGTCCACCTTCTGGGTCATCAGTCATATTAGGGTAACTTATTCCAGAATTGGTATCAGGATCAATTTTATAAGTTCCATTTATACCTCTATAATTCATATTCCTAATTGCATCACCAACGGCATCAAAATTATTTGGGTCTCCTACTTTTTCCCATGCTTCTGCTAAAATATACATTGCATCGTATCCACCACCAGTATAGACCATGCCCATTATGCCAGGATATTTAGCCTTATATTTCTTTCTAAATTCCATCCCTTTCTCATCCGCATAAACTCCATACACAGTTCCCCAAACCATACCTTCACCTGCACCAGCTGCTAATTCAAGAAATTCAGGTTGAGAAGGGCCGTATTGCAAATATACAATTGCGCCTGGAACAGGGTCGTAAGCATATTGTTGTGCAAATGCCGCTAATTCAGCAGCAACCCAGTGGTCTATCATTAGTGCGCCAGAGTCATTTTCCTTTAAAGACTGAATAACAGGTGTCCAATCTTGAACTGGAAATTGTATATCTGTAACTTCCGAAATAACCCATTCACCATTGGTTCTTGCTACCTCTTCTTGAGTAGCTCTAGATATATTTAAATTATATGACGTTTGCCCTTGCACAATATGTATCTTATTGTTTTTAGGTGTCCATTTACCTGAATTTTTTAAATTTGTGAGAAACCTAACAAAACCAGTTCCATACCAAACTTCCGCAACGTCGAGTTGAAAAATATTCCTATATTTTTTTGGATCTGATTGGAACATATCAACATTTACACTTGATGTGTTTCCATGAATATACGGTATCCCTGATGGTGCTGCAGCATCCATTGCTGGTTGAGGCAATATGGTAAATGCTGACGCAATAGCATGGACATTTGATTCAATGAGAGTCTGCATAGCAGCAACACCTCCCTCAGGAGTAAGTATATCCATATCTATTATTTTGGCTTCTAATTGTTTTCCTAAAACGCCACCATTTGCATTTATCTCTTCAATTGCCATCAACGCACCATTTGTCCAGTCTTGGTGATCTGCTACTCCTGCAGGACCAGATTGTGCAGCTGGAATTCCAACTAAAATATGCTGTGATCCTAATGCAGATTGAATCAATGGAATTAAAGACAAAAAAGAAAAGATAAATAATTTTCTTAATAAAACTAAAAACATAATTTCCCCCTCAAAAATTATTAATAAAATTAATTATATTTAATTTGTTACAATATATGGTTAGGTGTCAACACTTGAATTAGACTCAACTTACGCGGACTTTAAGACTTTTTACACCACAGATGAAATTAGATCTTGTCCAAGTTGGTTCTGATAAAGGCTCTAATTTATTAATTCTTTTGATGATTTCTTCTAAAATTATCCTAACTTCCATTCTTGCAAGCCATATTCCTAGACAAAAATGGACACCTCCTTGACCAAACGATATATGGGGATTTGGAGATCTAGAAATAATAGGAGTGTGAGGTTCAAGAAAAACGTCTTTATCTCTATTACCTGAAACAAACCACAAAATCACTTTATCGCCTTTTTTGATCTTTTTATCTGCAAATTCAATATCACAGGTTGCAGTCCTTCTAAAATACATTGTTGGAGATGCTAACCTAATAAATTCATCTGCACAGGTATTCCAATAATTATCTGTTTTCAAATCTAATATCAGTTTATTGTTTAAAGACAATTGATACATTGACATAGCAATGCTGTATCTAGTTGTGTCATTTC
>CAZOIZ010000061.1:0-5589 GCA_964580005.1 uncultured Rhodobacterales bacterium | reverse complement strand
TATATCGGTAGATGCAGATTATGGCTTTGCCTACCCTGCTCTTGATCAGGCTATTTCTGAGGGTGCTTTTGTCGCAAAAGAACATGGGAGTGCTGTAGTATCAGTTTTCAATTCGCATCACTGTGGCGCTCTTTCTGTCCAGGTTGAAAAAATAGCAAAACATGGTCTAATTGGTTTAATGATGGCGAACACGCCTAAGGCAATTGCCCCTTGGGGCGGGAAAGATCCATTTTTTGGGACTAATCCAATAGCTTTTGCAGTTCCACGAATAAAAAAAGATCCGTTAGTTATAGACTTATCTTTATCTAAGGTTGCCCGTGGAAAAATAATGCATGCCAAAAAGTCAAATTCTGAAATACCAGAAGGGTGGGCGTTGGATAGTTCAGGAAATCCAACAACTGATCCTGATCAAGCCTTACACGGATCAATGTTGCCCATTGGTGAGGCTAAAGGAAGTGCATTGGCCCTTATTGTTGAAATATTAGCCGCCACTCTGTCTGGAGGAACGCAAAGTAACGAAGCCAGTTCGTTTTTGAACTCTGAAGGTGGACCACCTGGTGTTGGTCAATTTCTATTATTTGTAAGTCCTGGAACAAACAGTGATTCATTCTTAGCTCGGCTTGAAAAGCTGTTGAACAGCATCGAAGAGATGGAGGGAATTCGTCTACCAGGAGACCGAAGGCTTCGCACACGAAATGAGATTTTAAGATCAGGATTGCAGGTCCCTGAGTTTCATTAAATTTATTAAAGTTGAGCAAAATGTGTCAGATTTTACTTGCCCTTACTCAAGTTGCTAGTACAGTCTTGGATCACTAAGAAGTTGTTCAATTCTTAAAATGGGAGGTCAAAAATGAAATTGTATCAATTTACACGGCGAGCGGCTATTGCTGCTTCTGCTGCACTTATGATCGCAGGTCCAGCATACGCGGGTGGGCATCAGGTAGTCGAAAGTATCCACTTTTTAATCCCTGGTGGAGCAGGCGGTGGCTGGGATGGAACTGCAAGAGGTACTGGTGAAGCACTAACCGGTGCAGGTTTAGTAGGGAGCGCATCCTATGAAAATATGTCTGGTGGCGGTGGCGGTAAAGCTATCGGCTATTTAATAGAAAATGCAGATAGTTCACATGGCACACTAATGGTCAATTCAACACCTATCGTAATTCGCTCTTTGACAGGTGTGTTTCCTCATAATTTCCGTGACCTTACCCTAGTTTCTGGAACAATTGGAGACTATGCAGCTCTAGTCGTAAATGCAGATAGCAACTTAAGTTCGATGAGTGATTTGATAAACGCATATGATGCAGATCCATCTGGAACGGCTATTGGCGGTGGCTCTGTACCAGGCGGCATGGATCACCTTGTTGCAGCTATGGTTATGGAAGCGGCAGGAAAAGATGCGTTGAATGTCAAATACATTCCATATGACGCTGGTGGTAAAGCCATGGCAGCGTTGCTATCTGGTGAAATTAAGGCACTTTCGACAGGCTTTTCTGAGGCTGTAGCAATGGCTCAGGCTGGAGAAGTAAAAATATTAGGCGTTACTTCTGATGCTCGTGTAGATGCTTTTGCAGATGCTCCAACAATGAAGGAGCAAGGTATCGACACAAATTTTGTAAACTGGAGAGGATTTTTTGCAGCTCCTGGTTTGCCAGCTGACAAACTGGCAGCATATCAAGACGCAATCGCTAAGATGTATGATACGCCAGAGTGGGAGGCCGTAAGAGCTCGAAACGGATGGGTTAATATCCATAATCCGGGTGATAAGTTTCAAACCTTTCTCGAAGGCCAAGAAAAAGTTATTGGCGACCTCATGAAAAAATTGGGATTTTTGTAAGTTTACAGTAATCTTATTGGCGGCAGTTTATTTCTGCCGTCAATTTTTTTGGTGAGAGCCCATGCAATTAGATCGTTGGATCGCATTTGTTATACTGTGCATTAGTTTAATCTATGGCTATTCAGCGTTTTTTATTATGGATGAACTTTTAGCGCCATTTTTGAAACGGAACCCTGTTTGGCCTAGTACGTTTCCAAAAATTCTTTCAGTTTTAGCCGTTGCGACTTCGTTTATTATTTTATTGAAGATTGAGCGCCCAGTCGGAAGAAGTTCCTCGTCGGATATGGACCTAAGTGAACTTAAAAATTATAAGATAAAAGAGGCAATTATTCTGCTGGGTTTGATGGTGGCCTATGCTTTACTTCTGCGGCCCGCAGGTTTTTTGCTATCGACAATTTCATTTCTTAGTTTGGGTGGAGTGGTTTTGGGTGAAAGAAAAGTTTATATTCTTATCCCCATCACAACTCTCGCTACTGTAATAATTTGGTATTTGGTTCAAGGTGTTTTGGGAATTTTTCTCCGGCCATTGCCGTTTTTTATATGATCGGAAATTTAAATGCTTGAGGGATTGTTACTTGGTTTAGCGGCTGCGTTTTCACTTCAAAATATAATAATGGTGGTCCTTGGTTGCCTAATTGGTACTTTTATTGGGATGCTGCCTGGTCTTGGTCCAATGGCCATAATAGCAATAATGATACCCATTGCTATCACTATTGGGGACCCGTCAGCCGCATTAATTTTGTTAGCGGGAGTTTATTACGGTGCTATTTTTGGTGGTTCGACTTCATCAATTCTTTTAAACGCGCCAGGAGTAGCCGGGACGGTGGCAACAAGCTTTGATGGTTATCCGATGGCGCGCCGCGGACAGGCTGGTAAGGCTTTAACTGTGGCGGCAATAGCTTCGTTTGCTGGTGGGACAATTGGTGCTGTCCTATTAATGATATTTGCACCAGCTCTCTCGACGGTAGCTCTACTTTTTCATTCTGCAGAATATTTTGCACTAATGGTAGTTGGTTTATCTGCAATCGCTGCCTTTGCAGGAAGTGGAAATGTAGCAAAAGCAGTTTTAATGACATTGATGGGACTCATGATGGCAACTGTCGGAGAAGGTGCTTTGTTTAACATGCCACGATTCACGATGGGTTTGATGGATCTCCAATCAGGCTTCAGTTTTATAACACTTGCCATGGCTATGTTCGCTTTGCCAGAAGCTATCTTTCTTGTAATGAATCCTGCTAGGTCTGTTCAAGGTGGTAGCAAAAGCGATATAAAAGATCTGCGCATAACGCGTGAGGAGGGTCGCCGAATTGCTCCTGTTATAGGCCGTCAATCTATACAAGGGTTTTTTATCGGTGTTTTGCCTGGGGCCGGCGCAACTATAGCTTCATTTTTAGGATATGCTGTAGAGCGTAATCTTGCTGCAAAAGATGAGCAAAAAGAATTCGGTAAGGGTTCAATAAAAGGGCTGGCGGCTCCAGAAACTGCAAATAATGCAGCTTGCACCGGCTCTTTTGTACCCTTGCTTACACTCGGAATCCCAGGCTCCGGGACAACGGCTATTTTGCTGGGAGCTCTAATTGCTTTGAATGTGAGTCCTGGACCCAGACTTATGACTGATAGCCCAGAAATATTCTGGGCAGTAATTGTATCTATGTATATTGGTAATATAGTTTTATTAATCTTAAATTTACCGTTGATCCCCTACATCGCTAAGGTTCTTGCAATACCACGCGCATATTTAATTCCTTTTATTTTATTTTTTACACTTATGGGAAGTTACATAGGACAGAATAATTCTACAGAGCTTTTAATCTTAGTTGGCTTTGGAGTATGTGCAACAATTTTAAAGTTTGCTGATTACCCATTAGCGCCTTTACTTATAGGTTTTATTTTAGGCAGTATGCTAGAAGATAATTTTTCTCGATCGATGCAATTGTACGATGGTGTTAGCTTTATTTTTGAAAGACCAATGACATTAGGATTAATTATTCTAGCAATAGTCTTGATTATTTTGCCAAGCTTAAGATCGCGCGTCTCAAAGCTTATCAGTGATGATATAGCAAAAGGCGACTAAATTTAGTATTCTGCACGGAGTACGGACGAAGTGCTAGTGCGCATTGCTTTAATTGAAAAATACAAACTTGCAAAAACGTTTGCTAATAAACCTCCAACAATAACGTAAAATGCATTGAGCCATATTATCGTATACTCTGTTCCCATTATATAATTGCAAACGGCCCAAGCTCCTATCATACCAATTGCTAAAGCTATTGCACCGGCTACCCCACCAAGTATTATTGAACGAAGTGCAAAACTAAACAATATAGATGCTTCACTTGCTCCCATTGCCTTTAGAATGGCGGCCTCGTATTTTCTTGCTTTTTCAGTTGATGCCGCAGTCCCAATTAAGACTAAAAACCCCGTTAGTATTGTGGTTGTTGCGCCATATAAAACCACGGATGAAATAGAGGTAAGAATATTAGTGACCTGCTCTAGTGCTTCTTTAATTCTTACGGCAGTAATATTTGGAAACTTCCCGGCTACTTTCCGTAACAACTCTGCCTCGGCTTCTGGCTTTGCATAAACAGTTGAAATAAATGAGTGTGGTGCACTTTGTAAGGCATGAGGATTCATTGACATGATGAAGCCTATTCCAGCAGTTGAGAAATCAACATCTCTAAAGCTGGTTATGGTTGCATTAATATCTCTACCCATAATATTAACGGTCAGCTCATCTCCTAGAGATAAGCCCATTTCTTTGCCCTCCTCATCAGCAAAGCTTATTTGAGCGGGCCCCTTGTAATTTGGTTCCCACCAAATACCTTCAGTGATTTTACTTCGCTCCAGTGGCGCCGTTGAGTAAGTGACACCACGGTCGCCACTAAGAACCCAATGTTCCCCGGCAAATTCTTTCGCAGGAATGCCATTTATCCGTGATATTATACCTCTGATCATCGGGGCCTCATCGAAAGAAGTTACATCTTTATTTGTATCCATAATTTTACGAAACTCTGGCATTTGTGATTTCTGAATATCAATGAAAAAATATGATGGAGCTACATCGGGTAAATCTTGTTCGATTGCCGCTCTTATGTTTCCACTAATTTGGCCAATACTTGACAATACGGATAAGCCAATGCCTATAGCTAGGATAACAATGATTGCACCCTCTTTTGGTCCAGTAATTGCTGAAAGAGCCCACCGTAATTTTGGATTTCGCCTTAACTTAATTCTAAGTTTTTGAGTTCCACGTCGGATTGTAGCAGCCACAAATATCAAGAAAATGAATGAAGAACTGATTGCCAAAGCAGTCCAAAGCGTGAGCTTAATTGATCCAGTAAAATAGGCGGCCAAGGCAATCAACAAGAGTACAAGTACAAAAATAGTCGCAATATAACGAAAACGTGGAAGGCTGAAATTTGTCTCAGCTTCATTCCTAAATAATTCAGAAGAATTAATATTTTCGATACTCGATAAAGGCCATAAGGAAAATACTACCGAAGTAAGAAGACCATAAAAAATAGCCTCTAAAATAGGTTTAAAATAAATGCCAATCTTAATTGGTATAGGAATACTTAAAGTAAGCCATTTACCAAGAAAAAAGGGGCCGATGCTTCCTAGACATCCACCAATAAGGATTCCCAACAGTGAAAATATTATTATTTGTATAAAGTAAGTTTGAAAAATAATACTGTTTGACGCGCCTATGCTTCTAAGTGTTGCTATCGTACTTGTTTTTACAAGAATATAACTCC
>CAZOIZ010000060.1:0-5652 GCA_964580005.1 uncultured Rhodobacterales bacterium | reverse complement strand
ATCTGAGAAAGTGCGTCGATAAATCTGGAAATTGTATTACCTTTTTTTGATCGTGCTACTAGTTGAAGAATCGTTTCTGTATCCGAAGTAGATTGGAAGATCGCTCCTTCTTTTTTTAACTCATGTCGTAAAGTGAGCCCATTTGTGAGGTTTCCATTATGGGCTATTGCAAAACCTCCAACAGTAAGGTCGGCGAAGAGAGGCTGTACATTTCTTAAAACAGTTCCACCGGTAGTTGAATAACGAACGTGGCCAATAGCCGTATTTCCAGAAAGTCTATCTATAACACTCTGTTTCGTAAAATGTTCACTTACTAAACCGATTCTTCTTTCTGCATGAAAATGATTTTTATCGAACGTAACAATGCCTGCGGACTCTTGTCCTCTATGTTGAAGTGCGTGTAATCCAAGTGTGGTTATCGCTGCAGCATCATCGTGCCCAAATATTCCAAAGACACCACACTCATCTTTTGGCCGATCTTCGTCAAGCTGATGGTACACAGATTCTCCGTTCTTTATAATGTTTGTATGTTATCACATTGGTGCTAAAGAAAAATCACTTAAATTGGAAGGACAATTAATTTCCCTTTACAACGCTCTTTTTTAGTTCTATGCGAGAACTTAATAAGGAATGTATAATGTCATCACCTACTGTCTCAAAAGAGCAAAGAACAGCCAAAAAATTTTTACTAATCGTTGTAGCGGCATCATGTCTAGTTGCAGCAATGTTTGGGAGCCGAAATTCACTTTCACTAACAATTGAGGGTATTGATCAATCTCAAACGCTAAATTATCTACAAATCAGTTTCGCTTTTGCACTAGGCCAGCTGGTGGTAGGCGCTATATCGCCATTTGCTGGAATGATAGCGGACAAATATGGGTCTGGTAAAACTTTGACAGTCGGTATTTTACTGGGTCTTTTAGGTATTATCTTAATACCTTATTCCACTACAGCATTTACTTTATCGATTTCACTGGGTGTTATTTCTTCTATTGGGTTAGGTGTAGCTGGTCTTCCTGTAGTGCTCGCTTCAGTAAATAGACTTATACCCCAAAAAAAAATTGGGATGGCATTTGGTTTAGTAAATGCTGGTCAATCCTTAGGGCAACTAATTTTGGCTCCACTCGCGGGATTTATAATTGTAAATTTTGGTTGGGTTTTGTGTATTTTATTTTTATCTACCGTTTTGTTATTGGTATTGCCGTTCTGTTTTATTCTTAGATCACGTACAGATACGAAACAGCCTAGTGGTGTTCAAGAAAAAAGCTTGTCGGAGACACTTAGAATTGCCTTTAATACTCCAAGTTATATTTATTTGGTTGTAGGTTTCTTCGTTTGTGGATTTCATGTGGCCTTTATTGCTACCCATATGCCAGGTGTCATTCAGGTTTGTGGCTTGCCGCCTACAGTCTCAGGCTGGTCATTAGGCCTTATTGGTCTATTCAATATTGTTGGAAGTATATTTGCTGGTTGGTATATATCAAAAAGAAGCATGAGAATTTTCTTAGCTTATACGTATTTTGCTCGATGCATAATTGTGCTTTTGTTTCTTGCATCTCCTAAAGACCTAATATCCGTTATTTTGTTTTCTGCTGCCTTAGGGCTGACCTATTTTTCTGTTATTCCGGCAACTGCCGGGTTGGTAGGAAAAATGTTTGGTCCGCAATTCATGGCAACACTTTTTGGATTCGCTCTCTTTTCGCATCAGATTGGTGGCTTTCTTGGGGCATATCTTGGAGGATACTTTTTCAGTATTACCGGAGATTATACTACTGTTTGGCTTCTTGATGCAGCCCTTGCAGTTTTTGCAGCGCTAATTCACTTACCTATAAAAGAGAGGCTTGTCTATTCAGAAATAACCTAGTCTGAATATAAATTGTCAATTCAAGACCCCATCGAGATAGCCTTTCATGAATTCTTGAAAATCGTCTTTATTATATAAATTCATCAAGTGTTTACGCGACTTTGGAAAATCTTCCTCAAAATTCTTTGATATAATCTCATATCCCTGCTCATTAATAATGGTCCGGCGGTCTCGTTCCCTCAAAAATTGAGCCACGTCACAGACAAAGGAAACATCAGCTATCGTCAAATATGATCCTGAAATGAACTGTCCTGTTGAAAGAGCATTTTCTATACCAGCCATATAAAAAGAGTAGGCAGATTTCATTCTGTTATAGAATTGATCATTTAATGATTTTAATTCTAAAACATATACCTGAAACTCTCTTGAAAACACGAGATTAGCATCGAGGAAACTGTCTATTCGTGATTGTAAATAGGGATCATTGTCTCCATAAAGTGTGGTGTTAGTTGAACTGCGAGCCACAGCGCGCATAATACTATTCGACTCAAAGATGCCTATTGAGCCATCATTATTGAAACCAGCGGGCACAGTGCCAAATGGATGCTTATCAAGAAAGCTATTCGTTTTATAGAGACTACCCTCAAAGCCCCTTTTCCCCTGTCTTTCGAAGTGCTTTATATCATCAAGTTTTAAATTACTTAACTTAACTGCATCAAAATCCCATAACCAATCAACTAAATTTTTTGGTTTATCTCCCAGGACCTTCACCTTCACACCACCAAGCCTACCCGTTATTAAAGACTTCCATACCCTCGGATTTGGTAAGTAAGAGAATATTCTGATTTTTTCGCTCATTTATTTTCTACATAACTTTAATTTAAAGTTGAGAACTAGGTCTCATCTATATTTTTTTGTTATAATCGATCCTAGCTCACGTTTAGTTTTCTGAAATACATCAATCGAGTGTTTAGAAAGTTTGCCAAAATTTTTGACATCATCGAGTCTTCGGTCCAGAAAATACTCAGACTCTCCAATACTTAGGGTCTCTTTTGTAAGCCAGTGAGCTAAAGTGGTAGAATATACTCCTGACAAAATAAGTCTTTTTGAGTAGAAGGTTCCTCCCTTTGAAGTATCTCCTGCTATTTCCCAAATTTTATTGGACGTTTTCATTACCTGATTTAGTGCATCATACGCATTTCTGGGCTGTGCCATTAAAAGAAGAGAAGTTTTGATGATACTCTTGTAATTTTCGGATGCTTTTAACCGAGATAAAATAAGCGCCTTTATAGTATCAGTGGTTCCAAGATCTTTATTGTTATCGGTATTAAATATTACATACATGTCCTCATCTAATTTATCGTTGAAGGTACCTATAATATTCGAGATTTTATTTTCAAAAAGATTTTGCAATTCTTCTCTATTGAGATTTTTAGGTTTTTTGGCCTTTTTTGTGGCTTTATATAAAGCATCCCAGGTCCAGCCTAGGTCCGGGACATGCTCTAGCATTTGGGTCATAAAAACTTTTTTTAGATTATTTTCCATAATAGAAACTTACTTAGGATTTCTTGTAGTTAAATTACTATATAACTTAATTCTTGGTTAAATTTAAAAATAATTTTTTGTCCATTTTGTTTGTATGCAAATATCTAGGTTGGAAATTTACTTCTATCTACAAAAATGGGTTCCCCCAGACTGTATGTCAAAGGTGCTAAAATTATCAAACCTATTAGGCATCTCGCCATTAGCAAAATCATTAAAAAGACACCACTATCGAAAGCAGTTTTTGCTGATGTCGGAACAAACACAAAAAAGATTGACGACAATAATACAATCCCTAATCCATTCCATCGCTTGTTAAGTAACTTATTCATTTTAGTTTTGGTGGTTAGTTTAAACACCAGTAGAGCACAAATCTTGGTATGTTAAATTATTTGTTGTTTAAGCCCGTTCTGTTTAAACTCTAACTTTTACAGTCATAGTTATACCTCTGAGACATCATGAAAGAAAAAATTGTTTATTTAGTAAATCCAATATCAGGAAAGCTATCTAAGAAGAATAAAAAACGCGTAATTGACAATATAGATCCCGGCTCTAAACCAGAAATTTATTTTTCAAAGTCTGGAGAAGATGCTGCGAAAATGGCGCAGGAGTTTATGTCTAAGAAATATTTTGTCGTGGCCTGTGGAGGTGATGGCTTCATTAATATAATTGCCCAAAAAGCAATAGATTGCTCTTGTAACATCGCTATTCTTCCATTCGGAAGAGGCAATGACTTTGCCAGATCTCTTGATCTCTGCACACTAGGAAAGGCTATTGATGCAATCAGGGGTCGCAAATTTAAGTCAGTTAGATATTTGAACGTTGTCTTTTCAGGTAATAGCCGAATTTCTCTTACGAATGCTGGGGTTGGATTGCTGAGTGAAGCTTCATTTCGTGCCTCACGGATTCCTCTACTTAAAGGGTCGCTATTATATGCATCCGCTGCATTAATAAGCTTTATTAACTTAAAATCACATAAATATGTTGTTACCACTGAGTCACAAAAAATGGAGATGAACAACCTTATATTAGCAGGGGCTGCTTCAGAATATACCGGCGGTGGGATGTATATTGCTCCTGATGCAAAAAAGTTCAGAGACAAATTAAACTTATTGTTTGCTAAGAAACTAAGTCGACTTCAAGCCATACAACTATTAATTAAGGTTTTCTCTGGAAAGCATATATTCCATCATGCAGTGACAAACACTCACGTTCGGAGCGTAAAAATAGAAAGTCTCACCTCAGATGTGTGGAGCTCGATTGTCTCTGGAGATGGAGAATACTTAGGGGAATTACCTGTAACAATTCATTTAGGTAAAAAGGCACTAAAAATCGCCCATTAATTTTTGCAAACCAAAAAGATAGTATTTATTTTATACTAAGTGTCAAAATCACCAGATTTTTCACCATTTATGATATCTGAATGACCATTTTTTACATTCGGTTGAAAGATGGTTCCAGAAGCTCCGTAAATGTAGACATTTCCTGCTTTCAAATTTGGCTCAATGGGTTTTCTGCGGTTTTGGTCCAAAACATCAACTGCGACTTTTTTAACGATACTTTTAGCCCTGAATATCATGCAAATATATATATCTCCATCCTCTTCTAAAAAAATGATATTCGAACCGCCTTCGGCTTGCATGATTTCTTTCTCTAAAATCTCCAAAAATTTTTTTCTTTTTGCAATGGTTGTTATTTTTTTTATTGCCATGAAATACCATTTTATTTCTACCAATCGACCAAGTAATTTTTCTCTTTCAATAAGTAATTCATTTTCTGACATTATTTCATACTCTTCAAAGTCCAGTGATTTACGTAGCTTACAACCAATGCTGCAAACAAAAAGTAAAACCCCTTCAGTAGACTGACCTCAAAGAAATAGGACAGTTGAGAGGAGAAAAGGAGAAAGCTTATTAAGAATATGTCCACCATAGCCAATTTATGTAAATTTAAATTTTTCAGTCTAGCGATTGGTATAAAATTCGTACATAGCCTTATTAAAGGAATCAAAACACCAAAGACCATAATTGTTCCACCAAGCAAGAAATTTTGTTGGTCAAATAGAGCGATAATTAAGCTATGAATTGAAAACTCCTCCTTAAAAACCCAGAATTCTTGTATTCTTGCAAAAGGAGAAAATATCCCTAAAAGAAGAAGAATAGCCTCGATAGCTGAAAAGATAATTGTTATTAACAAATAGAGCCGATCCTTAAATAGTTTATGATATAGTCTTAATGAGTAAATTAACTTTATTAGTAACGCAACAGCTTCGTTCGTTGTTTGCGCTGTACTTAAAATTAGGAGAC
>CAZOIZ010000059.1:0-5879 GCA_964580005.1 uncultured Rhodobacterales bacterium | reverse complement strand
GCTTGATAAACGGCTGGAATAGCAGATTTCGAACCTACGGTACACGGGATCAAAACCCGTGGATATTGTTATCAGGAGTTATCAGGATTCTCATAACCCTTTAAAATAGTTCTTATCCTTCTCATGCTTCTTATGTGTTATCAGGAAAATCACGAAAACTGTTGTCAAAAGTGTTGTCAAAAACCAAGTTTAAACAAAATTTTTTCAGCATTAAGGGGCCATTTTTGTTTGTCAATTTTTATCTTGTTTCAATGAAAATAGCATTAAGAAAAGTTCTATGACACCGGGTCTTTTAGCGCCCAAGAGCGGAAAGTATTTAGGCTTCAAATTTATTTTGACAACAGTTTAGATTCGGCTAAAAGAGCAAATGAATTTGCAGGGATTTAGCAATGTCTTCAGAAAAAAGAGGTATGCTTTTTATAGTCATTGGAATGGCTGTATTTTGCATTCAGGATATAGTTATCAAATCATTAGAAAATCAGGTTTCTTTAACTCAGATTCTATTTTTTCGAGCAGCGTTAGGAACTATCCTATTAACAGGCCTTTTATGGTTTTTAAGGAAACCTATAAAATTTGGATCCTCATATCCATTGATCGCTATTTTTAGAGGAAGTTCTTTTTTTCTAGGGTTCACTATGTTTTATATTTCAATCTCTAAGTTACCCTTAGCTATAGCCACCAGTTTATTTTTTATCCATCCTATAATCGTTACTATAATATCGATATTTTTCCTTAAAATCTCAATAGGATTTCATAGGATTACTGCAATTATTATTGGTTTCATAGGTACGCTATTAATCATCAAACCTTCTATCTACAATTTTGATTGGTATATGCTTTTTCCAATAGCAACTGCATTTAGCTATTCCATTGGTATGCTTTTAGCAAAGAAAACAAGTGATAGAGATAACGCCTTTCAACAGTCTTTTCATATTTATTTTGGGGGATTAATTCTAAGCCCTTTTATAACAATTTTGGTCACAAATGCTTTTCCAAATATGGAGATTAATCAGTTACAGTTTCTCTATATACCATGGGAAATCACTGAATTTGACACTTTAGTGGCGCTAGTGATTATTGCATTTACTGGCACAATCGGTATTTTCTCACTGGTATATGCCTATAATATAGGGTCACCTCAATCTAATGCGCCAATAGAGTATGTACTTCTGGTGTATGCCTTATTGGCAGGTTATATCATTTTTGAGGAAATTCCCGATCTTTTATCTTTTCTTGGGATGGTCATGATATCTTTGAGCGGCATATATATTTTCATAAGAGAGAGCGTTAGAGAAGAGATTGTCGCTGCGGAAAAACAATGGTAGATCAAGTTAAGAGTTTATGAGTGTTTTTCTATATATTCATCTTAGTTTGTGCGTCTATGTAAAATTTAGTTTTACACCTCAAAATAGTTAAGAAATCATTAAGTAGGTATAAACGAGAAAGATCCCGTAAAATTGAAAAATAATAAATTAAATAACTATAAACTTTTTAGAAGTACACGAATAAATGCAATGCTTCTTATGGTTCTTGGGTCTAGCATAATAAGCTTTGCGGGTTTAATAATCAGAGGAATGGACACTGCTGGGCCACTCCAAATTAGCCTTTACAGAGGGCTTGCACTTTCGTTTACAATCCTGTTAATCCTTACATTAAGATACCAAACAAATACTTTAAGAAAAATTACAGGAGTTGGTGGGTCAGGTATTCTAGCTGGAATTCTTCTTGCCTCTGCTGGCATATGTTTTATTCAAGCAATTACAAGCACAACCGTTGCCGCTACACTTTTTATTCTTGCCTCAATACCATTTATAAGTGCTTTTTTAGCCAGAATTTTATTAAATGAAAGGGTCTCAAGGCAAACCTTGATTACGATGATTATTGCCGGGTTTGGCGTAAGTTTGATGATGGTGTCTGGCCTTCGTTCAAATTCTTTTTATGGTACCTCAATGGCACTAATCACTGCATTTTGTTTTTCTGGCTATGCTATAATGCTTCGAAAAAATAAAGACATAGAAATGCTTCCCAGTGTTCTTATCTCAGGATTGGTTATATGCTTAGTTTGCCTATCTATTTTAGGTCAAGATATAGCAATATCCTGGCTTGATTTATTAAAGTGTATACTTCTGGGGAGTATTATTTCATTTATACCCAACTCACTTTTTGTATATGCCTCTAAGTATTTAATAGCCGCTGAGTTAACTCTGTTTATGCTATTGGAATTTGCCTTGGGGCCATTTTGGGTTTGGCTTTTCATAGATGAAGTGCCAGCCTTCTGGACACTTATAGGAGGGTCTTCTGTCATTATGGCTGTTATTATCTATGTTTGGTCAGAGATGCAAACCAAGAAATAATTATATTGATGCTGTTTAAATGGGTGGGGTGGTAGGACTCGATCCTAAATAAGGAAGCGTAAAAACTTGATTACTTTTGACATAAACTATGGAAACAAATCAAAACTATTGTAATGCTAACAGAAAAGACATCAATTTGCGGTCGTATGAAACGACTAATAAAACTAAAAAGAGTTAGTTGTTTTTAGCTGTCGCCAGCGGGTTTGTTTTTCCTAAGTCCTGAAATATATTTAAGACTGTATCTAGAAAAATGATCAAATTCACCAAAAACAGAACTCACGAAGAGGAGTATAAATTGATATGCTATTAGTAGAACTAGTAACCGTAATGGCCAATAAAAATGTTGACTGACAACTGATGGGTCTAAATTTAAGAGCAGAAGTAAGTTTTTTGAGCTATAAACTGCTATGCTTCCACTTATGGCGAATATCGTAAAGATTACGATTAAATGCTTAAGGGACCTTGCTTTAAAAAACTTTATGTTTAAAGACAAAAAATATTCAAATTTTTCAATAAAAATGTTCATGAAACTAAGATAGTTTAAAAATACGATAATCTAAAAGGTCTTTTTGTCACACTTACTTTTAAACCATATGCTTTTTGAACAAGAGAAGGTGTTAGAATTTCGTAGGGAACCCCAAAATCTAAGATTTTTCCTTCCGACAATACTAAGATTTTATCTGAAAAGTGAGCAGCTAAATTTAAATCATGGAAGATTATTACGGCACCCAAACCTCGGTCTACTTCGCCTTTAATAAAATTTAAAAAGCTAAGTTCTTGGCCTATGTCTAAATTGGAAGTGGGTTCATCTAAAAAAATATATTTAGATTTTATGTAGTCGGTACGCTGCCATATCTGTATTAACGCACGAGCCAAGTGTACTCTCTTTAATTCTCCCCCAGATAGAGTTCTGATACTTCGGTTGGAGTATTTATCTATTCCCAATGTTTTAACAACTATTTTAAAATTTTTCCAGACTTCTGAATTATAGCTAAAACCATAGCCTCCAAGGATACCCATTTCAATTACCTCCCTCACAGTAAAATCAAACATGATGTTCTGTTCTTGAGATACGACACTGCGATATCTAGCTCTTTCCAGCAACGAATACTCCTTGAGAGGAATATTTTCATATTCTACATGCCCATCAGTTGAAGAGAAGTCTCCAGCGATTATCTTTACAAGGCTTGATTTTCCAGAACCATTTGGTCCAATAATACCAAGAACTTGTCCCGGAAAAACCTCAATATTAATATCTCTCAAAATATATTGATCTCCGTATTTCTGAGATAAATTGTAAGTCTTAATACTCATTTATTTCGTAATCGTAAGACTAGCCAGAGAAAGAAAGGAGCCCCTAATGCGCTAGTAGCCAAACCAATTGGTAGCTCTGCAGGTTGAATTACTAAGCGTGAAAATAAGTCTGCTAAAACCGTTATTAGCATTCCCATTATGGCAGATCCTATCAATAGATAGGTATGACTTGATCCAGCTAACATTCGAACCATGTGAGGAATAACCAATCCTACGAAACCGATAATGCCAGACAAAGAAACGCATATGCCAATCATTACTGCTGTCGATATTATTATTGTCCTACGTGTCTTCACTACATCAATTCCAATCCTAGAGGCTTCAGATTCACCCAATTGCATAATGTCTAGCTTTCTAGCATTAGATACCAGTATGAATATTGTAACCATAATTAACACTACCGCTGGTAATAATAGCTCCCAACTTGTGCTTCCAAAACTTCCCATCATCCAGAAAGTAAGAGTCCTGAGCTGGCTGTCTGAGCTGATAAATGTGAGAAAACCAATACCTACGGTTGATATCGCATTTAATGCAATTCCGACCAATAACATGTACAAAATTCCGGAGTTAGTAAAACTAGCTGTCAAAATGTATATTAATCCTATTACAACAAGTGAGCCTATGATGGCAGCTAACGGTACCAAAAAGCTTCCTAACTGTAGAAAACTCAAACCGGTATTGATTAGCACAATTGCAGATACTGCCCCAAACGCTGCCCCAGCAGATACGCCTATTAAGGCGGGGTCTGCTAAAGGATTACGGAATAATCCTTGAAGAGCGGCCCCCGAAATTCCAAGTCCAGCCCCAACGAAGGCTGCTAAAAGAACTCTCGGGGATCTGATATTTAGTAGCACTTCGGTTTGAAGCGGGTCTCCAAATCCAAGAAATATTTTTGTCAACTCAATTTGGAAACTTCCAAAAGATAATCCAATTATACAAACTAATATACTCAAGCTCAATAAACATATTATCGTGAGTTTCTGCCTTGAGTCTAGAAGTTCAAGCATGAAGATCTCTCTCTTTAAGGGTTATTGTTGACCAATGACAATACTTTAATTCCAGTTTCCATTGTTCTTGGTCCAAAACCTAGCAGAGACATTCCATCCTCGACTAATACGCTTTTATTTTTCCCTGCGTTAGTTGCTTGCAATCCAGTTTGGGCTAAAAATGAGTCTACGGATTTAAAAGTAGAAAATGCTCTCTTGGTCACAATTATATAATCTGGGTTATTGGCGAGAATGCCTTCAATTCCAACAGGTTTCCATCCGGTGATATTTGAAAATGCATTTGTATTTCCAGTCATCTCAATGAAGGCGTTTCCTGAGGTTTCAGCACCAGCTACAATAGGGGATGTGCCTCTAAACATTAGGATTATCATAATTTTTTTTTGGGCACTTATCGAACCAGCACTCAGTTCCAGTTTTTGTTTCAAAATTTCTAGTTGATTTGTTAAAGGTTCTAAGTATTTTTGGCTCGCTCCCAAAATTTGTCCTACGCAATTTGCTTTTTTAATAATCCCAGACGTGCTGTAGTCATCTGGCAAAATTCGTATCTCTACAGATGTTTTCTTCACCTGCTCCACAACCTTATCGGGTCCAATGTCCGGTTCTGAAATTATGAGAGAAGGTGACAATGAAAGCAGCCCCTCCACAGAAAGGTTACGAAGGTAACCAATGGAAGGTAACTTAAGAGCCTTTTCGGGATAATTTGATGTCAGATCACGCGCGACTAAATTATCTTCAAGACCTAAATAAAAAATTGTTTCGGTAATAGATCCTCCAGCTCCTACTATTTTGCTAGAGTTAGTGCTCTTCTCGCATTGGGCAAACGTTTCCGATGTGATTAGCGTCAGAAGAAGAAAAAATAGCATTTTCAATTCACGAAACCAATAGACTTTTTTTTGAAAATTTTGGGTCATCACTGTAATAATGCTCCTTGCTTAGTTTGTATCTTGGAAAAGATCCGAGAAATTGAATTACAATACTTGAGCTTCCAAATAATTCGTATAATTTTATGTCAACAATTATAATATGTATTTCATAATTTTGGTTGTCTTAATAGTAAATTTTAAAATAGTTCATCGGATATATTAGTTGACAATTAAAAAATGCATAGACGAAAGGTCAATGGTATTTCAGTGGAAATAGGTACAAAAAAAAATGACACAGAGATGGCTGGGGTGGTAGGATTCGAACCTACGGTACACGGGAT
>CAZOIZ010000058.1:3356-5930 GCA_964580005.1 uncultured Rhodobacterales bacterium | reverse complement strand
GTACACCTATTGTCCCAAATCGCAACCGATCCTTTTTTCCATTTAAAGCGGCATGTGAACTCTGACTTAATTTGGTGCTTAAACAAAAATTCTAGAAGCGGAGTACTCTCCTCCAAGCTCAAGTTTGAGAACTGCAAAGAGTGCGCTTCATTGACAAATAGTGCTTGCTCTTTAGTTTCGGGGTGCGTTCTTACTACCGGGTGTACCGCTCTCAACTCATCAACCACCTGTCCAGACGACGAGTGTTTCATAACATCTGATCTTGAAGCTACTACTTTCCCCTTACCCGAGGTATTAATAACCTTTTGTTCATTCAAGAATTTCCGCATACCATCTGACAGATGATCTAATGCCATGCATTGATTTGCAAATTCTGTGTCGCCGCCAAACTCAGGGACTTCAACCGCATATAACATTGTTGCCTTTGGTGGTTGTTCTTGGTAAGTGGTGTCACTATGCCAAACACCACCAAAATTATTAAGGTCAGTTTCTTTTTTTAAAATTGGAGTAATCTCAGGGTAGTCATTCAAACCTTTTACAAATGGGTAGATTATAGGTTGTCCGAACAATTTGCCAAATCGAAGTTGTGTTTCCGGCGTCAATTCCTGATCTTTAAAAAATATCACCTTATACTCTAAAAAAGCTTTATAAATTTCTTCAAATACAGGGCCTTGAAGAGGCTCTTTTAATTCTACTCCCGTAATTAATGCTCCTAAAGCACCAGATATTGGACGTACTCCTATGCTTTTATAATTTGTATCATTCATAATATAGAGTTCCTGCTTAGTTACCCTTTAGAGGCAAATACCTGAATTAACATTACGCTTAATTTTTATCAAATACTCAAGAAAAATTTATAAACAAGCTTTTCATGAAATAAATAGAAGGAAGCACATTAAGAATGTTTATAGAGTCGTAGAAAATGATAATATTTATCCATAGAAAATCAAAGCTTACTAATAATGAAAAAAAACTCTATCCCAAAAAACATTAAAAAATGGTTAAAATTTATGTCGACGCCGATGCGTGCCCGGTAAAAAATGAAATAGAAAAAATAGCTACACGCCATGATTTGATAACTTATATAGTGTGTAATGGAGGAATTCGTCCGTCTCGTAATCCACTTATAAAACTAGTCGTCGTTAATCAGGAATCCGATGCCGCCGACAATTGGATTATAGACCATATTGCAAAGGCCGATATCTGTGTAACCAACGATATTCCACTTGCTGAACATTGCATAAAAAAAGGTGCGTTGGTAATAAAACCTAATGGCATGAGATTTACTGACGACAACATAGGTATGGCCATTGCCACGAGAGATATAATGGGAATGATACGCGAAAGTGGTGAAATGACTTCTGGTCCGCCTCCCTTTAGCAAATTGGATCGCTCCAAATTTCTGAACCAGATGGAAACTATTGTCCGTTCAGCTAGCAAGTCGTGATTTACAAATACCTTGCAAGTCAAGACGGGTTACTCATTTTGTTTAGCAACTCTAATAAGTCTTTGCAGTACCGACTTTGCTACGCGAGACAGTTCCATCTCTTCAATTTTATCTAAATTATTGAAATTATTACCTACTACTATCAATCCTAGCATTCCCATATTACCATGTGGAGTGCATTGATATAAATAAACGCCAGGCAAAGCAAAAGTGACTGAATGGCTGACGTCTAAATCCGATTTTTCTGGAAGTGATTCCATATTTGGTCCTGCGAGAAATTCGACATTATGACCTTTATTCGTTGGCAACCACTCTATAGTTTCACCAACGCCAATTTTGGCAACCTCTATGCTATATGAGTCATCTGCGGTGAACTCTATTTTAATATTCTCCGCAAGCACAAGTTCTGAAGACAATATGATGAAAGCGCCTATGAAGTTAAATAGCTTCATCTTGTGTAATAGAAGATGAAGATCGCAAGAATAAATATCATATTAAGAAGATATAGAAGTACAGATGCCCTATGCAGTTTTTTAAAAATCTTTCCTGAGTCTGTATGGCCTTCAAGCATTAAGTCCCGCACCTTATTAATTTTAGGGGTAAGTAGGTATGTGTTAATTAAAAAGCTAATTGCAACACTCATCCCAAGTACCATTCCGAATACAAATTCACCTAAGGCAAAAAATAAGAACATAAAAATAGAAATTAAAAAACAAAAGTTAAAAAGACGAGGAAATATGAATCTAAGAAACTTTTTAGAATATTCTTCATCGAGTGTCTTGAAGACTGTGGGTGAAGTAACCAATACAAATGAAATCATCGCTCCCAGAAGCAACGCATTTAGAAATAACCCAGTCTCAATTAACATAATAGAGAGATAGCTTTATAACCAATTAAATCAATCTTTATATTTGAGCGGCGAGTTATAAGTCAAAAAATTTTAGCACCTTAATACTCCAGAGAAACTAATTTAATTTATTTCCAACCAAAAAAAAATTCCTAGCTAAGTTCTCATACTTTTTCTGAACCTTAAAAGTATTACGCCTCTTGCTTTTCAATAGACCTGCACTGTATAGCCAGAAGTGTAGGTAGGTTCTACTCTCTCAAATATTTGAGACATGTTTCTA
>CAZOIZ010000058.1:0-3256 GCA_964580005.1 uncultured Rhodobacterales bacterium | reverse complement strand
ATAGCCAGAAGTGTAGGTAGGTTCTACTCTCTCAAATATTTGAGACATGTTTCTAACATCTGCTTTGGAGGCTCTACTATTTTTCTTTTCTTAAGGTCCAAGAATCCACCATTTGATGTTATCTTAACTACTAAGCGACTTTCTCTGTCATAAATATCTAATCGCCTTATGAGCTTTCGGGTATCGTTGCCTATATTGAAGCTTAAGTTAACCATGACCTCTTCACCTTCAAAGACTTCTTTTTTAAACTCCATATAAGTATCAAAAACAACTCCACTTATTTTATATTTACTGTAGAGTTTTAACAAACCTACCTTGTCACATATTTCCCAATACGCAATATTAGCAACGGTTAGATAGCCAGCCTCCGAAACATGCCCATTTTTGTCAACATGATCATTTGTTAATTTTATAAAAGCACTATTTAAATTTCTTTCCAAATTTGCGACTCCAAACGGCAAAAATTGACTTTATCCTTAGATATCAAATAGTCCATTTTTTCAGAACTATTACAATACAAAATGTGCTGGGGGACAACTTAATACGATCAATCTAATGGTGTTTATTTTTTTCTATTAATCTTTGAGGTTTTTAAGATAGATTTGTCAGAAAAGCAATTAACCCAAAAACTCCTAAAAAAATTATTGCCCATATCAATAACTGCAAAATAAACTTCTGAGGGCTTTGCCTTGCAATATAAACTATGCCCCCAGAGAGCATTAAGAGTAATAGTATGTAAAAAACAATATTGGGATAGTTACTATACAAACCGTGATATCCTTTAAATACTTTTAATAAATTGCTAAATCTGTAATTCTTTTAATAAATAGTTTCTTACCCATAGAGACATTTTTAATCCAATCGTCATTTGCAACTCCATCAGCATTATCGGAAATATACTTAAAGCATCTAAACTTTATGTCTTTCAAATAACAAATTTTGGCGATAGCGTATGCCTCCATATCGACGAGATCCGTTTTCAATTTAGGTGTCTGTATCACGAAAGAATCTCCCGTACCACAGCTGAGACCTCCATTTCCAAACTTTATTTCTTCAACGTCATCAAAGGGGGTTTGACCAATCTTAAAACCTAGTGGTGACACATCCATATCTCGTTGAAAGAATTGCGTAACTTCTACCAACCCTTTTAATTTTTTATTTAAACTGCCAGCTGTACCATAGTTAATTATTTGAGTTGGGGAATGGTCTTTAATTATTTCTAACGTTTTGATCGATGCGTTTATCTTTCCTACGCCGGTATAATGAATTTGAAAGTTGGGTAGGTCTTTTCGACTAAGTTCTTCTTTAACAGCAACGAGTATTAAAATCATGTTATTTTTGTATTTACTTGAATTATTCAAACCATCTCACAAATTGCTTACTAAGTCCAGAAAGAGACAAAGCGAAGATGTTCCCTAAATTTAGATAGGTGCATTTTTACTTGTTCTAATATTCAGATTCAAGCCGCTTTTAAAGCCCGTTTCTTGTTTCCAAACACTAATTAATCGATAAATAATATCAAAAAAAGTAGTTAAATATTGGAATTCCTACTAAATCAGTAGACAACGAGTAAGGAGATCAACCTAAATGATTAATCACGTCCATAATTGTTTAAAAGGTATGATGCCCAATCAACTATAGAGGGGTTATCCTGAGCATTCAAAATGAATTCTTGACCGATCCCATTACAATTCAATAAACAGTTTTTTTCATCTCTCCACTTTAATCTGTTACGAAATAAATTTTTAGTACCAGAAAAGTACTCTTTGGGAAACCGCCATCTGGATCGAGTTTTACCGTTTTCGGTTAATATCAGATTTTTAGCAGTTTTTTTAAATCTACCGTACCCCTTAAGATCTCTGACTTTATCGGAAAAGGTTAAATTTCTCGACGCAATGTAGATAGTGTTATTTTTAAATTGCGTTGCATCGCTAGTTCCATGAGGATGCATGACTCCATTTTCAGACAAATAATTTAATATCTCTACATTTCCTTTTATTATCCTTTCAACTTGCAACCAACCGAAAAGATGATGAAGGTCAGGACCTCTTTGGTGATATCGCTTAAACCACCCAAAAAATAAAAAGAGGTCTCCTTTCTCTATGCAACAATTATCTAATTCTCCTTGTGCCCCACCCGCTTGACCAAAGATACCTTTTCTTTCTGATAATAGTGGATCATTATGACAAAAATCCTTATCAGCAATCGATTTTGCACCAATTAAATTCAAAATTTCTTTTCCAGACAAATGATTAAAGCGTAAATCTCTATATCTAAACGGCGACTGCTTTTTTTGGGGAATAGGAACAGAAAATATGTCTCCATTTTCAAAGATGGGGGAAGCGCATCCTCCAGAAGTTGAGTCAAACCCTTTCCTACTTATCACCAAGTTTTTCATATAGAGAGAATTTTAGATAGTATTTGTATTTTTTTTTCTGTGTATAAGTTTTTTGTACCGATCCAATATTATTTTCACTACTAAGTCCGAACACAGTACTTCAAAATGGGTGTGGGGAACTTCTATCAACTCCATATCTTTTCTATATTTCATGCTCTTAATGGTACATACCCCATCATTTTGACCTCCATGATAAGGCACATCTCCTTTTGTACTAACTATCTGTGTCCAATCAACTTTCAGTTTTATATTCTGCGACTCTTTAATTGGGATAGACCTTCTACCAACATCTCGAAACAATTGGTACGTTGGGACAAAAAAACGTGCCCAATCTGCTGTCCAACTGCCCGCGAAAGGGGTACTTATGGTCACTCCACCTGCAACGTCCACATGCTTAGTTAAATGCAGGGCATACAAACCTCCCAAACTATGCCCAATAATAAAATATGGAGGTCTAGCTTGTATGATTTCGTTAGTAAGCTTTTTTAAATTATCTTTGAATTTATGAGATGTATCATACTCAACCACCAACTCGTTTTTAAAGCGAGTCAAAGACCTTAAGTATTGGAATGACAGTCCAGATTGGTTCGCCCCATGTATCCATATAACGGATATGCTATTAGAGTCTTTGTTATCACTTCTATTTTTAGAAGGTGTAAGCCATTTTTTAATTAAACTTAGCATCCTTAATTGTATCAGAAAAATGTACCTTCAGAAATATTTTCACTCACACTAAGTAGTCAAAAGATCAATATTATTTGCAACTGTTCAAAAGACTTTGTTTACTCTATTAAAATAATCTTCCATTAATGTATATTCGCAATAACAGGAGAAATAGACATGAGAAATTCAATAATT
>CAZOIZ010000057.1:1463-5980 GCA_964580005.1 uncultured Rhodobacterales bacterium | reverse complement strand
CCATAACTTTCAATGCCTCTCTAGATTTACTTGTTAATACAGCATCAACCTTAGACCCAGAAATGTTAGAAGGAATAGAGCCACTTACTTTCTCAGAGTGTGCCTTACTCTCTGACATTCCTCTGGACACTTCAACTCTCTGCCCAGTAATATTTTTTATTGATCCAACCATTTTTTTTCTCCTGTCTCTTTATACGACATAAAGTTAATAAATTTTACGAAAAATTGATATTTTTTTCTCACTTTTAACAAACCCTTCGACAGTTTTGTTACTTGAGACATTTTTTACTAATATCCTATCACCTTTAGCGCCATTACTTAGTGCAATACCCTCCATCGTAACATAAATTTCACCAATGTTATTTTCAATCGTTATTCTCTGATTTTTATGAACTAACCAGTCTGGGTGCAAATGCATGGCCTTCAAGATTGAGCCTTTTTGCAAGCTTTTTTTTAGACGTTTCCCTAAGACAAGCGTTAAGTCACTAAAAGCCCCCCTAGAAAGCAGATTTTTCTTTTGGGTCAGAATCAAATCAAACTCCTCAATCCTATCACCCTTTCGCTTTTGATGTTTGAGCACAAAGACCGCTTGTGTCTTTTGTGATTTGTTCTGCTTGGAGGGTCTAATTGTTTTATTAAATTTTTCTATTTTATCGGAGCTAGCGAACTTATTTCTAAAGGTATAACGCCATGAATTGTTATTTTGGCATGTAAGCTTTATTGTTTTCCAAGACTTATCTCTTTTAGAGATGACAATCTTATGACTTGCACATCCTGTAAAAACTCTATTACTTTTTATCATTGGTTGCGCATTTATACCTTGCTCATCTAGGTTTCGGACAACTAAATCAATTAAATCTGAACCAGAGATTTTTTCTTGTGAGGATAAACTTTCCAATGTGAAACTGCACCAAATTGTTATCAGAAGTAATACCTTTTTAATGATCACTCTATCCTCCAAAATAGTATATATTATTTTGTCTATAATATGTTTCTTCATCTAACTTAAAATCTATACCCTTCATGAGCTTTGATATTTGATTGATACTCGGAAGATGGATAGTTTTATCTGCAATCATATAGTTAATATTTCTGTTTCTGAATGCGTGTTTATTCAATGACACTATTGCTAATTGGAGAAAACTGGTATTTAAGCCACTGCCATCATAATATTTTTCTATTATTAAATTTAAACTCTCGCCTGGTAAAATCCTGTGCTTGTTTGAATAATCTGGGTCCTGAGTAAATTCATTTGACCTATCAGACAATTCAGAGACATTGTTGTATTGAAGCACAACGAATGGCTCGGCGCTGACATAATTATTGGCGATAAAAACTTTTAAAAATAGAAATAAGTAAAAAATATTTTTTAGCATCATATACTACCTAAAAATTGAATTGATTTTCCGTCGAGTTTACTAAATTCTAAAGAGTTATTTAAAGGTATTAGGACTGATTTGTTTTCTAAAACCTTTTCAACTCTCAATATATTAAAAGGAGTTTGTTCACCTTTAGTTACCGCTAAGGAAGACAATTTTATGCCATGCCTTTTTCCTAGTGGAACCTCAATCTTTCCATTTTTTACCGTTATAATGCTATTAACTTTTTTGCAAATAAGATTGTCAGTAATGTCCGATGCATGCTCTTTAGCCGCGACTAAAAGGGGTTCAACAATATTGTTTCTACTGCTTTTTAAGAGGAGATTGATTGTTCTCCAGGGGCCACTCGAATTAAACAAGGCCTCAATAGATTTAGTTTTTGAGAAAGAAAGAGAGTAAGAGCTACCTTCATAAACTTCTGTGTTAAATTTTATAATAAGACTATTATTTGTGGTAAAGCCTACCAGTTTCTCGTGTTCAGTAATTGATATGGAAGATACTAACGCATAGTCTCCGTATTGAGTTCTCTCCCTGCCCGATGTTAGAGAGATGTAGTCATAATCATCGTTTATGGTTGTCAGCTGATTTCGGTCGAGCAGTACATCAGAATAATTTGTAAGATTAATGTTAGATGCTGATTTTATAGATGCTACAACACTATTAGTTAATTCATCAGCAAGTGAATGCACCCAGTAAGGGGCGGACGGATCGATCTCAATTGTTGGCTTGTATATAGATAAACTTTTCAAACCTTCACTTTTACAACCTTTTTCTTTCAGATTACCAACAGCAGATCTTATTTTAATTACAAAATGCGTATCTGATCTATCCTCTGAAATAATAGTGTAATCTAGTATTTGACTTGCTGGTTGGATAACTAAATTTTCTTGAATAGAAGTATCAGTGTTTACTGCCGAAAAACCGTTAATCGTTGCGCCACCATGAAGAGCAGCCAAATAAAGTGCATCCTCGAGTGCTCTTCGACGAGAGGTATTAATAGTTTCATCGTTCTCAATTACAGCTCGCCCTGTCGTTTCAATAAAGCTGAGTGTGTCCTTTGCAAAAGCTTTGCTTAATACAACAGAGAAAACAGCTGCGAGGATAAATACAAAATAAAAAACAAGTGATCTCATTTTCAAGGCTTTATTGTTTTAGGCAACGCTACGCGCTTGTCTAAGCAAATAGCTAAGTGTATCTTTATCAATCTCTAATAGAACCTCGTAGGTATCACTACCAGTTGGATTGATCCGGACTGTCCTTGCTCCTCGAATTGTTCCCGAGACTATACCTCTGAAGGTATCATTCTGTACCATCAAGTCGATTACAGTTGTATTACCTTCAACCTTAAGCCCATGGATTTGTTCCGCAAGATCACGCATTGCTGCCATTCTTGCAGATCTAATTGCCATTAATCTCTTTTGGTTTGCCGAGCGTCCAGGCTGTGATGAAACCACTGCATAACCCATAGCACTTATAGTAGGTACAGTGTCTACGGATGCGTCCAATACTTCATTTATAGCAGCGAGGTGGGCGGCATCTTCACCCTTATTACTTAAAACATTTAAAGTTGAAGTCGTACCCTTATCATCCATATTAGTTAAAAAACTGGACTGACAACCACTTATAATCAGAGCCAACCCAATTGAAGGAATAAGCATTTTCATCATTTTCTCTTTATTCATTTTCTAACCTTATCTTTTAAAAGCGTAAAGATCATTTGCATTTTTTATGCCATATTCGTTTCCTATTACTTTTTGTTAAAATAAAGGATGGCATGATTGTTGCTTCTTTCTTGGACTGAGGGTTTGAAAAACAATTAAAAGCTCTCGTAACGTATATAACTAGTTAATTTTTTGAAAAATATTGACAAATAATGACTTATTTTTGACAGGGAGAAGCAAACGTCATGGAATTGACAAGAAGTAGCACATCGTTGACAGGCAGTCTCACAGATATTCTTAAGTCTGGTATCTTGCCACTAGGTATTATTGTACTTGTTGCTATGATGGTGTTACCCCTTCCAGTCTTTTTACTAGATGTTTTTTTTGTTTCAAATATTTTGATCTCTCTAGTTATTTTAATGGTAGCGATGCATACTTTTAGACCTCTAGATTTTTCTAGCTTCCCTAATCTCTTATTAATAGCGACAGTATTGCGGTTGGCCTTAAATGTTGCTTCAACTAGAGTAGTACTAGGGCAAGGCCATACTGGAAATGACGCTGCAGGCCAAATAATTGAGGCCTTTGGTAATTTTATTGTTTCAGGTAATTATGCGGTGGGTATTTTTGTATTTATAATTTTAGTTATTATAAATCTCGTCGTGATAACAAAGGGTGCAGGGCGCGTTTCTGAGGTATCAGCTCGGTTTACACTAGACGCGATGCCAGGAAAGCAAATGGCAATTGATGCAGATTTAAATGCTGGTGTGCTAACTGCAGAAGAGGCTACTAATAGGCGAGAAGAAATAGCGCAAGAGGCAGATTTTTACGGGTCAATGGATGGTGCTTCAAAGTTTGTGAAAGGTGACGCAATTGCATCTATTTTAATTCTAGCCATAAATATTATCGGTGGTTTAATTATCGGAATAAGTCAATATGATTTACCTGTATCTACTGCTGCCGAGACTTACATTCTTTTATCAATTGGGGACGGTCTGGTGGCTCAAATCCCGTCATTACTATTGGCAATTTCAACGGCAATCATTGTGACTCGAGTTTCTTCCAAGCAGGATATGGCATCCCATATTGGCGACCAACTCAGTATATCAAGAGCCTGGATTCCAGTTTCAGCCGTTTTACTACTAATAGGGTTTGTTCCAGGAATGCCCAACCTACTGTTCATTGCATCAGCAATAGTTGCGGCAACGGCTGGCTTTCTTGCTCGCAGGGTGGAAAGGAAGAGAGAAACTAAAATAGAGAATGAAAATGAAGATGACAAGATTCAAGACGATAGCGATGGAGATCAGCTCAGGTTAGAAGATGTAACGGATTATTCACCAGTATCTGTTCAATTAGGTTATGGCCTTGTAGAAATGGTTGATGATGATACAGGTGGGCCTCTTGTTGAACGAATTACTGGTATAAGAAAGCAAGTTTCAAAAGCTCTTGGTTTTATAATACCTGCAGTCAGAATACGTGA
>CAZOIZ010000057.1:0-1363 GCA_964580005.1 uncultured Rhodobacterales bacterium | reverse complement strand
CTCCTGAGTCTGTTTTAGCCACACATTTGAGTCAGATATTCTATAAGCATTCGGGTAAGTTGGTAGGGCAGGATGATGTTCAAACTCTATTGGATAATCTTTCCCAGACTGCGCCCAGTCTTGTTGAGTCACTCGTTCCCAAATTGGTTCCTCTCCACAATCTCACTGGAGTTTTAAGAGAATTACTCTCGGAAAGAGTACCTATAAGTGATCTGAGGATTATTTTAGAGTCTTTAGCCGGGTTGGTAGGTAAGAATTTAAGCGTAATTGAAACAGCTGAGGCAATTAGACCGAACTTAGCGGGGTTATTAATACAACAGGTAGCTCCTTTGAATAAAGCATTACCAGTTATTACTTTTAATTCTGAGTTAGAACATATGCTTATAAAGATGGCTAAACAGAATGGAGAGGAAGGATTAGTTTTGGACAACGAATTGGCAACAAAGCTAATTTCTAATATTTCTGATTTGAATCAGAAACTTGTTTCTGAAGGCAATACTGCGGTACTTGTAGTGTCACCAAATATTCGAAGACAAATCTCAGGAATAATACGGCAACATGTAGAGGATTTGATCGTACTTTCATTTACAGAATTGCCAGATAATAGAAAAGTAAATGTTGTAGCAACTATAGATGGAGGGTCGTGATGAAATGCAAAATGGGAGAAAAAAATGACTACGTATAAGTTTCTAGCATCTGACAGTGCGAGTGCTATGGAGGACGTTGTTAAAAAACTCGGCCCAGATGCACTTATAATATCCACCTCAAAAAGGGGAAATAAGGTAGAGATTGAAGCAACCAGTAATCTGTCCAACCAAAAAAAACAAAAGAATGTTACAGATAATTTTTCTGATGTATTACATTCTAAGATAGATTTACTCAGAGAAAAGCAACGAAATCGTATTTACAATAAAACATCAAATGATTATGACACTGGCAACACAGGAACTAATTTAGTCAATCAAAATCAGTCGTCGGAAATGGTAAAGGTCAGAGAGCAAATAAAAAATCTACAAAATATGCTCTCAGGCATGGTCATAACCGATGAAAAAGGATTAAATGAACAGACGGGAAACTCTGTTTCGCTCAAGCTTCGACAGCTAGAATTTACCCCGGAAATAGTTTCGTCTTTGAAGCCAGCTTATGACGGGTTAAATGTAGATAGAGGACTTGCTGCCTTTATAAAAGGTTTTGCCAATAAAATAGCATGTGATGAAATTCAAGATATTTTTAAATCCCAAGTAATATTTATTGTTGGTCCATCCGGTTCAGGAAAAACGACAATATCTGCTAAGCTTGCAGCTAGAATAATGGAAGATAACAAACAGATGAAGCCAACATTAGTGTCAATGGAAAGCGAAGT
>CAZOIZ010000056.1:0-6080 GCA_964580005.1 uncultured Rhodobacterales bacterium | reverse complement strand
GATCTGCTTATCTCAAAAGGTTCCTCTCGTGTTGGATCAAATCTCCATCTATGTCTTTTCATCACTACAGAGTATACACATTTTTATTTCTTTCAAATCCAAGATCAGGGAAGTATTCCTTAAGATCATTAAAAAGTAGTTTGTATTTCTTTTTAGTTAAAGCTATTTCAAAAATATTTTTACCACCTTCTTCTGGTAGTTTGAACACATCTGTGAGTGTCGTTTCACCCATGCTATAGGGCATAGAAAGAAGGAATGCATGTTGTCGAATACCACAAAGCATGTTGTTATCTGTAAAATGAACTGCTACTGGTTGGGGTTTTGTTGAACTTTTTCCTTGCCTAAGATATATCTGATCTAAAAGCTTTATATTATTTATATCATATGCTGTAGGAACTGAACTTTTTGTGGGAATCTTCATAAAGATATTTTCAACCTTATCCAACTTTATACCTCTTTTATGATCAGCAGAATCTAAGAATATTGAAAACTTAGTATTTTCATTAGCTCTTGTTTTTTTTGATTCTTGTAATTTAAAAGTAAACACATCGTCTACTTTTTGTTTTAAAAAAACTGATCTTACTAGGCCCTCCTTTTCTTTGCTATCTTCAATATGAACTTGTTTTTTTTGATTATCAAGCTTAATAAGACTGCGCATAAATTTCTTGTTATCTTTAAATTTGCTGCTACCAAGAAATAGGGTTTCATGATGAAAATCATCGCCAAAATATCCATTCTCGTCATGAAAAAAAATGAGTGTATGTCTATCAGTTCCCATAATATTTATGCCATGGCCACTAGACCATATCAGAATGCCGCCCTCTCTCCATGGGTCATCAGCAGATTTTGCAACCTTATAAGCCCTTCCAAGCATTTCAGCATTTATGGATATATAATTCTTTTTATCCATATCATTCACCATCCTGATTCCGTTGAGATTCTAACAACCTCTCCAAAAGGAAATCCATTTGTCTCAAGTCCATCTTTGCAAACTAGCCACATTGTTGGATTATCTGGTTCTTGTTGAGGAAAATCTCCATATCCATCTGTAAAGTAGATAGATAATTTATTATTCCCTAATAAATTATTCTCTTCTCCATGCTTTTTTAGGTAATCAAAAAATGGAACGAAGCTTGTTCCACCTCTGCCAATTGCTTTTGGCATCTGTTCAATTCTGTCTATTTCATATGGTCCTGCAAGATTTGTATCAGCGAAAAATAAACTGCATTTTACGTTTGGGTATGATCTAAGAATTCCTTTTAACTCTCCTGCAAATTGCTTTAATAGTTCATCTGAAACCGATCCACTTGTATCTATACAAACTGAAACCTCAACTGCTTCCGTTAGAAGACTTTCTAAATAAAGCCCTTTATAAATAAATCTTCTATCTAATTCATCGAAATCAGCTGGTGTTTTCCCAACATATTTCCAAAGTGCATGACGCCAATCTACCTCTGGCTCAAGAATAGTTGAAATTTCTTGCCCAATCCCAGCTGGTAAATTGCCTTGAGTTTTACTTAACTGATGTTCAGGTGTATTTTTAAGAATTTCCATCTTATCTTTCCAGAATGCTTCAATTTCATCTATCTCTTCTCCTGAAAGTGATTTACTGATATTAATATCTTTGTTAAGTTTAGGTTCGCTCTCACCATCACTATTTTTATCTTTGGTCTTGGAAGATTTATCCTCACCATCACCATTATCAATTTCAGATGGAATTAAAATATCTACTATGGGTAATTTATAACCTTTATAGTCATCTGATTTTAAAAGTGCCTCATAAATATATTCAACTGACTTGTCTTGGAATCGGTTGTCAACAATTGCTCCTTTTGGAAGAGGAAATGAAGTATTTCTTTTAATTAAGTCATTTACAACTATATCTGCTGCAATGTTCCAAATAAAAGGATCGCGATTCTGTCGCCTAATTACATGCAAAAGAGCCATATGTAAAACTTCATGAAGCATAAGAGCATTTTGCTCAGGCGATGAAAGTGATTTTAGAAATTCCTCATTAAAAAAGATCTTACGCCCATCAGTTGCAGCTGTTGGAATTTGTTTTGATATTTCAATTTCAGCAAAGAGCATCAAGGATCCAAAGAAAGAACATTGTCTTCTTACTTGTAAAATGCACTTCTGGATAATTTCTTCAAACATTCTAAGCTGCCAATAATTTTTGCATTCTCTCAGCGACTTGCATTAGCTTCTCATTATTAACCAACATATCAATCAAGTCGTTCGTATCTTTTTTAGATTTCCAAATAGTGCAAATATCGTAAGTGCATTGGTTCAACCACTCCATTCCACCCTTCTTATCTAAGTATAAAAATGCATTTTTGACTTGCTGAACAGTCTTTGCTCTAACTGCTAGAGCGCAGGTTAAAGCATATCTAGCTGATAAGTCTTTAGGAAATGCAGGACTAGACTTACCCGAAAGAATAGGTTCAATATCTGGTAGAGTTTTGTAGACTTTACAAAAACTTCTAAACTCCGACGCACATCCCTTTCCAATAGCAGGGTCTACATCTAATCCAGCACTCAATAAATTGTTAGCTATATCCCAACTTCTTGGAGATGGCCAAGATGGTGAATTTTTATCAATTTTATGTAAGTGCTTGGGTCTAAAATTGAGATATGAAATTATTCTGTCATCAATTTTATTATTAAGAGCATATTTTTTAAATTCGTCTAAACTTGTTTTTACCTCGAGATGAATAAATCTGTTTGCAAGTGGAGCAGGCATATCAAAAACTGCTGCAAAATCCTCTTTTCTATTTCCTGCGCTCCAAATAAACCACCCGTCAGGGACTTTATAACTTCCAACTTTTCTATCTAAAATTAATTGCTGGGCAATACCTTGAACTGCAGGTGGCGCCATATTAATTTCATCAAGAAATAAAATTCCCTTTCCTGAAGTCGGTAAAAAGTCTGGTGGCAACCATGAAGCTGATTCTTTGGATGGAACTGGAATACCCCTTAGATCTGTTGGTGCAAGCTGACTAATTCTTAAATCTATCAACTCTAATTTATTCTTACTAGCGATTGATTGAACAATAGATGATTTACCAATCCCTGGAGCACCCCAGATCATCAATGAATTATGCAGTTTGTGTTTAACGATTTTTGACAAGAATTTTTCTAAATTTTTCATTCCTAATGTTTTCATAATTTACTCCTTATTAAATTTTTTTAATTATCATTTACCTAAACGTCACTTTGTGTCAGAAAGGGATATCGCATCGATCTGGGATCTCATAATCATCTTCCGCAGGCTTATAGCTTTGCCATCCTTTTAAATATTTCTCAAGCAAAGCTTGAGTGAATGGACTAAACTTCGCACTAGCCTCTTCCATCTCTTTTTTTACCATTTCTAAATTATCAGGATGAATATCTCCAAAAAAGTTTTCTCTCTTTTTTGGATGAAATAAGCACGTAATGCATCTAGCCATAGTGAGTTGCTGAGTGGATGAAAGAGATTGTAAAAACTCCTTATCGCATGAATCAAAAATTTCAGGTTGATCGAGGATAAGTTGATACGGAATGTCTTTGTATAAGTTCAAGAAATATTTTTTAAATTTTTTGTCTTTTTGGACCTTTAAATCAAAATTTTTGAACAAAATGCTTTCTTGCATTTCTTCCTCTTCTTGCCATGAAAGGCACCTGGTATCTTTGATTCTTTTATGATACTGAATGCAGTTACTTGCATTTTTCCATAGGTCATCACTTTTAGTTCTTTGAAAGAATTTATATGTAATTTTTTCAAGAAAATTATCCTTGTAAATAGAAGGTTTGCTTTCAAAAAGTTTCTGAAAATAGAGCGCATTAAATGTAGGATCATCGAGCCACTCATCACGGAGATGGTCAAAATCTTCCATAAAGAACCTTTTTTTTTGCTTGAGATGAGCCAAATAAGTTTGCATGCATTTTTTTTGTTTTCTCGGAAGATATCTATAACAATTAATCTTTAATTCTCTGTATTTATCCCAGGGCATTTCATTAAAGACTTTTTTCGGAAGCTTTCTTTTGTAGGATAAAATAAATTCTTCAAATTCTTTTTTTTTCGGGAATGCTTTTTGAATTGTTGAGAAATCTGGTTTGTATCTACCAATAAACATGGTGTCTAAGTATTTATGTCTTTGGCGATTACTTTTGAATATATCTTGTAGTGCCAAAATCTGAATTATCTCAATATTATTTGATGCAGTTTTAATTATTTCTTTTAAGTTGTTATTAATTTTCATTTTTGTTTACAAATTTATATTTTTTAATGTAATGTTTAGTTACGACAATATGTGACATATAGATCATGAAAAAAACATCAGGCACTGAAGCTATACGACGAGGTTTTAATATACTCGCAACCGTAAGTAGATCACCAATGAGTTCTAGGGATATTTTTAATAGGCTTGCTGATGCAGGATTCAATGTAAGTATTAGGACAATTGAAAGAGATTTAAGCAGACTTCCAGATATTTTTCCTTCAATGATTGAGGTTGACGAAAGATCAAAGCCCTTTACATACAGACAGCCCCTGAATGCAAAAAAATATTCTGCAATGAATCCAACTGAAGCAATTTGTCTTGAACTAGCTTTTAGCTTTCTTAATCCCATCCTGCCAAAAAAAACTTTAGATCCAATGAGCCCTTATTTGAGAGAGGCTCATGCTGTTCTTAATGAACAACATGCAAAAAAGTATAAAAATTGGCAGTACAAAGTATTAACTATCAACGAAGGACTCCAATTAGAAACTGCAAAGGTTAATCAAGCTGTAGTCAATAATATTCATGAGGCCTTGTGGGATGAAAAAGCAATCATTGCTAAATACCAATCGAGAACAAATAAAATTCCTACAACATATAAAATTCAGCCGGCTGGTCTTGTATACAGGGGAAGGATTATTTATTTAATATGTTCATTTGATGATAATCCTGAAAAAATTATCTATCTTCCTCTTCAAAGGTTCAGATCTGTTGAGGTTCTTCAAGAAGAGGCAAGTATTCACAAGGGGAAAAAAGTATCTAACCTAGTTAAAGATTTGTTAGGTTTTAGGGTTGGTGAAAAAAAGATAAAAGTAAAATTAAAGTTCTCTAAAATGGCTGGATCGCACTTATTTGAAACTCCTCTAAGTAAAAAGCAGGTTATCAAAGAGACAAAGGATGGCTTTTTTATGGTGGAAGATGAAATTATGGATAATATGGAACTTCGATATTGGATAAGGGCTTTTGGTGATGAGGTTGAAGTTATAAAACCTAAGTCACTTCGTGATGAATTTATTAAACTTTCTAGCAGATTAAGAAAAAAATATGAAAAAAATTAAACCAAACTCTATTGAAGCGGTATTGTATTTTGCTTTATATATATGTGCCCAGGATAACAAGATTGCAAAAGAGGAAAAAGAAGAGCTTGTTTTAGATATTCAGATTATGAGAAAACTATACTTTGACATTTATGGTGAATTCATTGATGAAAATTTTAAAGAAATTATTAATTCCATAAATATATATGATGAAAGAATTAAGAAATTTATTTCTAAAAATGTAAGTGAAAAAGAGAAAAGATTTATTTCTGGTCTTTTAAGTGATCCCAAAATACAGGATATTGCAATTCTTGCAGCAAGGCATTCAGCAAGTGCTGATGGTTTTCATATCCTAGAAAAGAAAAAATTTGATTATTGGGTGAAATTTTGGGATCTCTAAGATAATAGGTCTCGATCTTACCCCTATTAAAGTTCAAAGGTTTGCTATTAATAAAATAGTGCGCTCTTTAACCAACTAAGAATTGTGAAAAGCAGTATTTGTAAACAATCTCTGCCCTCTCTCTAATCCTGAGAGATACAGCTTAGACTTACGGTAAACAGGATCATTGTCCTGGAGTTTGGTGGAGCCTTCACCAAACTATCGACAGAGCAATACCTTACAAACTTTGATGCAAAACTATTGATGCCATTGGGCTTATGCACTATTTGCCCTATTAAATTCCTCCCCTCCCAGACCCGTCTATAATCTGCCCAGCAAAGATAAGAATTTAACAATTTATTATGAAGCTTAATTCGATTCATTTGAATCACATACTAAGCCAGC
>CAZOIZ010000055.1:0-6216 GCA_964580005.1 uncultured Rhodobacterales bacterium | reverse complement strand
GACCTGTTGTTGAAAAATATATAGCTGCTACTTTGGGACCAAAAGCTATTTTGAGAGATTTTTTGAAAATAGCGCAAGTACTGCGTAACTTTGGGCCTCAACTTCCTAAGCTTTTAGAGGACTTCATAAGACAGTATAAATTTGACGATAAAAATTGAAACTGGCGAACCCGCTAGGAATCGAACCTAGAACTAATCCTTAGGAGGGATTTGTTATATCCGTTTAACTACGGGTCCTTTAATAATTCATTATAGTCATTTCACGAATAATGTGAATAACATGATTTTCGTTTATGGGATAGGAGATACCGTCGATGACAAATAAAACGTTTTTGTTTGTAAAAATTTACATTCGTTTTAGTTTCATATCATCGAAAGTTATTCGATACTATACTTTATCGTCAATTTCATTTTTTTTACCACAATGTGGGCAGAATATATTTTTCTTTGGTTGAAACTCATCACTTGACGCAAATGACCACCAAAGTTTGCAAAAATCACAAGTAAAATGCCATATTGTTTCTTTAGTTAATTTCATTGATACCTCTTTTACTTTAATATCGAATGCGTTATGCTGGTTTTAGTCAGAAAATATTTTTCAAAAGTACACTCTCTTATATTTTTAGTCACTAAAAACAGGTGGAATATGCAGAAGTTAGGTAAGTTTTGGTAAAAAAAAATAAATCAGAAAGAAGTCAGAATTTTAAAGCTGACATCAAAACGATAAAAAAAGAAGACGTTAGGAAGTTACAAGAAACTTTTAGCCAATTTTTTGGAGCTAATCCTAGTGAAATGAGTAAACAATCTTCAAGGTTAAGAAATAGAATTTATTTTTTTGGTTTTGTGGCAACTATTTTTTTTGTAGTAGGATATTATCTTACTAAAAACGTTAAGTTTATTGGGATGTGAATAAATTATTTCATTTCCCGTAGAAGGCGCTTTAGTTGTTTTTCTTCTAAATCTATTGACATACATTGCTTAATCTTTTGAAAAACTGAGCCACCTGTTACAAATGCACCTCCAAAAAACTCCACCATTATGTCTCCATCAACCATTTTATTTTCAAGAGAGTTGAGACATTGTTTTTCTGAAGAAAAAAAGCGGGAGCTATCATTAACCGTTTCGGCAATTTTCACTTGCGCATTTTCCATCAAAAACATAACTGAAACTATTATCCAAATTTTCATATGTTACTGACCATTTTTATCCATAATTTATTATAAACGAATAAATTTTGGATTTTTTAAATTATTGCCTACTAATTTAAAAGGAAATGACCGCATTGACATGTAAAACTTAACATTCAACTATAAAATCGGATGTTTTTCTAAAGGACCAGTCTATATGAAAGATTTTGAAGATTTGGGGTTTCACTGTGGAGTAGATGAGGTAGGTCGAGGTGCATGGTCGGGCCCAGTCGTTGCAGCTGCTGTAAGGTTTGATAAACGTCATAATATAAAAGGCTTAGCTGATTCAAAAACTTTAAGTTCCCAGAAGAGAATAGAACTATATTTTGAGATACTTGAGACTTTTTCAGTTGGGGTCTCGTTCTCTTCAGCTAAGTCGATTGACAGCTTTAATATATTAGAAAGTTCTCTACATGTTATGCAAAAAGCCGCCCAAAAAGTTTCTAGGGAAAAAGATGGTTTATATTTTGATGGAAATACATTACCCAAACAGTTTAGATCTGTCGCTAGAGCCTACAGCATAGTTAAAGGAGACAACAAAATAGCAAGCATAGCAGCAGCTTCTATTGTTGCAAAAGTGTCACGCGACTTTTATATGAAATCACTAAATTTACGCTTCCCAGGTTATGGATGGGAAAAAAATGTGGGATATGGAGTAGGTCAGCACAAAATGGCCATCTATAAGTTGGGCATAAACACTGAGCATAGGAGATCTTTTAAGCCTATATACAATATCTTGTGTTTGTAAAAAATAAGCTACTGTTTTTAAATAAAAAATTTGACGCATCAAATAATTTGACTCAACGTTTACAAAAAGTTGAGGCAAATAATGAGTATAAGTATTAAGCATCTAAGGCAATCTCAATATGGGGCAGAGCTTTTTAACGACGACTGCGTATCTTTGATGAAAAAAATTCCGGATAAATCAGTTGATTTAATTTTTGCTGATCCACCCTACAATTTACAAATTAATAACGAATTATTACGTCCTAACAATTCGAGGGTAGAAGGTGTTAAAGAAGACTGGGACAAATTTTCCAGCTTCTATGATTATGATCAATTTACAAAAAAGTGGTTGGGGGAAGCTAGACGAATTTTAAAGAAGAATGGGGCTATTTGGGTAATAGGGTCCTATCATAACATTTTCAGGGTTGGAGCGAGTTTGCAAGACTTGGGGTATTGGATATTGAATGATGTATTTTGGAGAAAATCTAATCCAATGCCAAACTTTAGAGGTAGGCGATTTACTAACGCTCATGAGACCTTAATATGGGCTGCAAAATCTGACACATCAAAATATGTTTTTAATTATGATGCGTTAAAGGAGTTGAATGAAGGAATACAGATGAGATCAGACTGGTTTTTGCCAATATGTTCAGGCTCGGAGAGACTAAAGGGAAAAGATGGAAAAAAAGTGCACCCCACGCAAAAACCTGAAGCTCTATTGCATCGTATCATAATAGCGACTACCAAAGCAGGCGATTTGATACTGGATCCCTTCATGGGTACAGGAACAACGGGTGTTGTAGCAAAACGCCTGGCAAGAAAATTCATAGGTATTGAAAAGGATAAAGGTTATTTCAAAGAAGCTCAAAAGCGCATTAACAAGTCTTCTCCCTATTCTGAGAAAGACTTAGAAATAACTGAAAATAAAAAGGATCTAGAAAGGGTACCATTTGGTCAGCTTGTAGAACGAGGTCTTCTGAATCCTGGTGATGAACTGACTTCTGTAAATAAACGATATGTAGCCAGAGTCCGTCCGGACGGCACCTTAATCACTCATAATGCTAAAGGTTCTATACACAGGGTAGGTGCTATTTTAGAAGGAGCTCCATCATGTAACGGATGGAGCTATTGGCATGTCAAGAAGGACGGTCAGCTAATCCCGATAGACTACTTTAGACAAAAAGCTAGAACACAGAATGCGAATGTTAAGTAGGTTAATGATTGATCGCTTTGGCGTACACTTTTCGCATTAATGTTGGTAAAGACATCAAATCAAAATTTTGTTGCTCCACTGTCAAATAATTAGAATTAACAAATTCTGAGGTTTCCTTTTCTCCTATTACTATTTCGAGTTCCAATTTAAAATGGGAAAATTGGTGTTTAACTACTCTTTTGGTGAAAGTCCAGTTGGCCTTAAAAGGTAGATTAGGCTTATTTTTCTTTACCTCCCACTTAGTTGTGGGGAAGCCCAAGAGTCCCCCTAATATTCCTTCACTAGGCCTTCTTTCAAGTAACAACTTGTTTGGTTTTATTTTTGTGAAAAAAACGTAACCCATTCTGATCGGTATACTTCTTTTTATTGGCCTAACAGGAATATTTTCAACTTCACCAAGCTTCAAACTTAAACATGATCTCGAAATAGGACAACTTTCACAATTAGGTTTTCTTGGTCTGCAAACAGAGTTTGCAAAATCCATTAATGCTTGGGCGAAGTCACCACTGCGAAATTTGGGGAACAGATTTGAGGCATATTTTCGAATTTCTTTTTTAGATTGTTTTATAGGTTTTTCAATTTTGAAAAGTCTACAAACTACTCTTTCAATATTTGCATCAATAACTACCTCTCGTTCACCAAATGCAATTGATCGTATCGCAGACGCCGTGTACTCACCTATTCCAGGTAAATCGAGAAGTGTCTTTTTATCATTCGGAATTTTACTATCAAATTTATTGTTCAATTCTTTTGCGCATTTAAATAGGTTCCTTCCTCTCGCATAATAACCAAGACCAGCCCAAAAAGCTAAAATATCATTCTCTTTAGCCTGGCTAAGTTTTTCTATGCTATCCCATTTCTTTATAAATTTTTCAAAATAAGGTATTGCAGCACTAACAGTAGTTTGTTGTAACATTACCTCAGAGATCCATACTTTGTATGGATCAGGAGTTTTTCCTGTATCGGCGTCTTTGGGGCTCACGCGCCAAGGTAGTATTCGTCCGTTCTTAAAATACCACTCTAAAAGGATTTTAGTTATAGTTGCCATTTCAATTAAATGTGCCATAAATCTGTTATGGCTAAAGAAATAATATCACAATGAAGTATCATAGAAGTAATTTCAAATCTATTGCAAACTTAATTGCTCCTTTGGTAAAAAGACATGGTTTTGTAAACATAATGAGCTATTCCAAATTATTGAATATATGGGAGACGGTTGTTGGAGAGGAAATTTCAAAAAAAGCTCATCCAATCGGAATGAAAACTATTAAAGGCGGAGAAAAAAATATACTTCACCTCGGTATGACCGGTCCCTACATGGCGGAATTATCTCTACAAACAAGGGATATTATCGAAAAAATCAATTCTTATTATTCAAAAGAGGTAATTGTTCAGATAAAATTGCGACGATTGCTTCAAATTAATGATAAAAATGTTGTTGAATTGGACAAACTAAATGATTTTGGTGCTGTTATAAGTGAAGAATCGACTAACTCCAAACTAGCTGTTGTGCACTTAGAGCAAGCACTGACAAAAATGAAAAATAACCTTAATAATTCAAGGAAAAAAAATGAGATTATGGAAGATTGAAAAATATTGGATAAGTTCGTATTTGGTACTTTTTTTATTGTTTATCACGGGATTTTCCTTTGCGGCAGACCCATCAAAAGTTGGAAGTAAGTATATAGAAATGTCAAAGGGCAAAAATAACGCACCCGTAATTTTTGTAGAATATGCTTCGCTTACTTGCCCAGCTTGTGCTGCATTTCATAAGAATGTCTACCCAAAGTTGAATAAGGAGTATGTAGAGACTGGAAAAATAAAATTTATTCATAGAGAAATTTACTTTGATAGAGCTGGGCTGTGGGCAGCTTTGACTGCACGTTGCACCAATGTAGTAAATCGTTATTTTGGAATGCTCGATTTACTTTATTCGGAACAACCAATGTGGTCTAAATCTGACTCCAGTGATGAAATTGTAAATGCCCTGTTGAAAATTTCTGCAAAATCAGGAATTGAAAAGGAAAAAGCCATTTCTTGTCTAGAAGATCAAGAAATGGCATTGGAACTGGTAAATCAATATCAGGTTTACGTTAGTCAGGACGGTATCGAGTCAACACCCACGTTTATTATAAATGGAAAAAAATACACCAATCGTCCTTACGAAGAATTGAAGGAAATAATTGAAAAAGAATTAAAAAACTAGGCTCTTCAATTCCGAGAGAAGCTTTTTTCTTTTCGACAAGTGTAGTTCGATATTTATAGGGTATATAACTTTTTTATAACTTTTGGGTATTTTGACATAGTCTTTTTCTGTAGTCACGACAAGCGCATCATTCCTTTCAGCGATTTTCAAGATTTTTGCAACTTGTTTTTCTGAGTAAAAATGATGGTCAGGAAATGATATTTTGTTGATAACCTTCATATCTAAAGCCCCTAACATAGAAAAGAATTTTTCTGGCCGACCAATACCACAAAAAGCGACAAGCTTTCTTTTTTTCAATAGCGGTGTAACGTTGGGTTTAAATTTTCCTTCAATAATCTTAGAATTATGGTGTTGTATAAAAGTATTTTGTAAATTTCTTCTCGAAATTGGACTGCCTATACAAATTAAAAAATCAGCTCTTGCAATCGCTGATGAGGGGCTTTCTCTCAAGTTCCCCAAAGGAAACACTCTTTCATTCTTCAGGTCAATCTCCGCATCGAATACTAAAATATTTAGATCTTTTTCAATAGAAAAGTTTTGGTAGCCATCATCTAGTAGAACTATTTCAGCACCTGCTTTATAAGCTGACAAAACTCCTTCTTTCTTTTTTTTCGATACCCAAACGTTAGCATACTGAGAAATCAACAAGGGTTCATCACCTACATCAAAAGCGGTATGAATTTTTGGATTAACTAAGACTGTATCTTTAAATTTACCACCGTATCCACGGCTTACAACATGGACTTTGATTTTGTTTTTTATAAGGTAATCTACCAGAAAAATAACCGTAGGAGTTTTCCCTGCTCCTCCCAATGTTACATTCCCAATACACACCACAGGTATTGGCATTTTTTCATATTTACCGTAAATAACTCTTCTTCGGTG
>CAZOIZ010000054.1:0-6610 GCA_964580005.1 uncultured Rhodobacterales bacterium | reverse complement strand
TTATTTCCGGTTCCCCCAATAATAACCATAACCCATACTGTAAAAGTAAATCTAAGAGGCTGATATGTAGTTGGCGTAAACTGTCCCTCAAGAGTGGTAAGCATTGCTCCAGCAAGACCGACAATTGCTGAACCGATTATAAAAATTTCTAAATGCCGAGCTTTTACATCTTTTCCCATAGCTCTAGCTGAAACTTCATTATCTCTAATTGCTCTCATCATTCTCCCCCATGGAGACTTAAGAGCTATTTCTGACAATATAAAAAGTGTTATCAAAACTCCTGAGAACAGTAAGCAATAACTTACTTTAACTACAATCGATGATGTCTCAACTAAGGGAAAATTGTATCTCTCACAAAATTCAATAAACCAAGCATTTCCCTGTAAATCGACTTCATATGGGACCGGCCTTGGAAGACCATTGACGTTTTTTACCCCACGCGTCAGCCAATCTTCATTTTTGAGAAAGTAAATTATAACCTCGGCTATACCTAATGTGGCTATCGCTAAGTAATCACTTCTTAAACCTAAAGTCAGTTTTCCTATAAGGAATGCAACAATCCCTGCTAGGACCCCCCCCACAAACCATGACAATATGATAGGCAATCCAAATCCACCTAAAAATCCAGATGCTGCAGGCTTGAACGCCTCAATTCTTTCAATGGCAGGGGATCCAACTAAATTGAAAAAAATTAGTAATATTATTATTGTAAGAGGAATTGTAATTTTTTTTACTGAGCTTGAGAGTGAAGATTTGTAGATAAATGTCCCTGTCACAGCGCCCACTAACAGTATAGCTAAAGATACGAATACTCCTAACCCACCAAGCTCAATGGTTTCGGGCACTGGCGGGTATGAAATTATTACTGCGGCTAATCCTCCCAAAGCTGCGAAACCCATGACCCCGGCATTAAATATGCCAGCGTAGCCGAGCTGGATATTAACGCCTAATGCCATAATGGCTGAGATAATACACAGATTGAAAATACCCAAAGCTACATTCCAGCTCTGAATAAATCCAATAAATGTAATGGCGATGAAAAAAGAAAAAAATATTAAAGCGCGTCTTTGAATGTTTGTCATATCGTTTTCCCACTAAAAATGCCCGTAGGTTTTATAATTAAAACGATTACTAATATTATAAAAGAAACTGCAAACTTATAATCAGTTGACAGAAATTGCATCATTGTTGTTGGTTCTAGATTTTCAGGTAAAAGGTATCCTAAGACTTTTTTATATGCAAAAGTAACAAAGAGCTCCGACAAGGCAATAATATAGCCGCCGACAAAAGCCCCGAGTGGGTTCCCTACTCCACCTACTATCGCAGCAGAAAATATTGGTAATAACATTTGAAGGAATATAAATGGCTTGTAAATTTTGTCTAATCCGTACAAAACCCCAGCAAACGTTGCTAATCCACCCGCGATTATCCATGTTAGCAATACAACTTTATTTGGGTCAATTCCTGATAATAAAGCTAAGTCTTCATTATCTGAAAAGGCTCTCATTGATTTACCGGTTCGTGTTTTGTTTAGAAAGAAAAACAAAAGTGTGCAAAGAATTATTGTCGTAAAAATTGTAACAGCTTGGGAAGTCTTAAGACCAAACCCTTCATTTAATCCTGTTAAAGTCTTGAATTCTCTTACTGTAAAAATAAAACGAACACCGTCATTAAAGCTTTGGTCACTCGGTCCTATAATAAATCGAATAAGTCCAGCAGTGAAAAACATTACCCCAATTGATGCTATGAGGAAAATTATAGGGTTAGATTTTTTTTGCCGGTAATAGGAAAACACAAGTTTCTCTATCAATATACAGTAAAAAATTGTGAAAATCATTGCTACAGGTATAAATAAAAGCGCAGTCGGCAAGAAGCCAAAAGAAATTCCGTAGCTTTGCCCCAACCAGGTAAATAGTATACATACCATTGCCCCAAAAGACATTATCTCACCATGGGCAAAATTTGAAAAACGCAAAACAGCATAAATTAGCGTTACGCCCAGAGCGCCAAGAGCGAGCTGACTACCATACGTCAAACCAGGTAGTAATATAAAGTTTGTAACCAAAGCTATAGCGTTAAAGAAATCCATTTATCCACCCAAGAATGCCTTTCGTACCTCTCTATTTGCTAATAAAGTAGTTCCCTTATCAGTAAATTTATTCTCACCTTGTACGAGAACAAAACCATTATCTGATATTTCAAGAGCTTGTTTTGCGTTTTGCTCAACCATAAGTATGGCTATTCCTGCTCTGGCGATATTTATTATTTTTTCAAATAGTTCTTTAACCACTATTGGGGAAACCCCAGCAGTTGGTTCGTCTAGCATCAGAAGCTTCGGGTTCGTCATCAAAGCTCTTCCAACAGCAACCTGTTGTCTCTGCCCGCCAGATAATTCACCAACAATTTGTTTTTGTTTTTCCCCCAAGATAGGGAATAAGTTAAAAATCTCGTCGATATTACTTTTCATTCTATCTAAGTTGGTAAAGCTTCCAATTTCTAAATTTTCTAGAACCGTCATTGATGTGAAAACGTTATTTGTTTGCGGCACAAACCCCATTCCTTTTTTAACTCTGTCCTGGGGACTTAAAGAGGTAATATCTTCGCCATTAAAATATATATTTCCCTGCCTTAAGTTAAGCATTCCAAAAATAGCTTTCATTGCGGTCGACTTTCCGGCGCCATTAGGCCCGACTATAACGGCTATTTCACCTTCATTTACATTTATTGAACAGTTATTCAGGATTGTAGTTTCTCCATAGCCACCGACCATATTTTTAGCATGCAAAAACATTTAATTTAGTTCCCTAGATATGCCTCTATAACTCTTTCGTCGTTTCGAATTGAAGACACCTTCCCCTCAGTTAAAACTGATCCTTCAGTCATTACGATAACTGGATCACATAGGGATGATATAAACTCTATATCGTGTTCTATCATAAAAAAAGTATATCCCATTTCCTTATTAAGCGTTTTGATGGACTCACCTATCTTATTCAAAAGGGTCTTGTTAACCCCTGCACCTACCTCGTCAAGCAAAACGATTTTGGCATCTACCATCATTGTTCTACCTAATTCTAGTAGTTTTTTTTGACCACCTGAAAGGCTACCAGCTCTTTCGTTTGCGAGGTGATCCAGACTGAGAAATTCCATAACCTCTGACGCTTTATTTGAATTTTTTTCTTCCTCAATTCTTATTTTTTTTCTTGATATCCAAGAATGAAAAATTGTTTCACCAGTTTGATTATCGGGAACCATCATTAGATTTTCTCTAACTGTTAGATTTTCAAACTCATGTGCAATCTGAAAGGTTCTGAGAATGCCTTTCTTAAAGAGCTCGTCCGATCTCAAAGAAGAAATATTCTCTCCTTCAAACATAATCTCTCCAAAATCTGGAAAATAAAACCCAGCAATGATATTAAATAATGTAGTTTTCCCTGCACCGTTGGGCCCAATAAGTCCTGTTATTGATCCTTTTTTTATACTGAGGGTCACGTTCTCGACGGCTTTTATACCACCAAAGTGCTTTGACACATTTTTAATTTCAATCATGATAAAAACTGAAATGCCTCGGTTTTAGATAACCGAGGCATTTTCAAACTTATTTGGATTATCTATAAGCTACAGTCTCGTTCTTTCCGCTTTGAACTTCAATTTGAGCGTAGTTTCCGGCGCTTTCTCCACCTCCAACTAGTTCAACCGCTGAAGCTCCTACGTAGTCTATGTCTTTTCCAGCTTTGACAAGATCTAATGCCTTTCCTAGCTCTCCAGGATAAATCTTTTCGCCTGGTGCGTTGGCAATCTCGTCGATTGCAAACTTGTAGACCTGGCTATCCGATGACTTTGTAGCTTCCATTGCGAGAAGCATTAGCGCGGCTGCATCGTAGGACTCCATAGCAAATGGTCCGTTTTTGAAGCCCGCAGCTGTTGCTAGATCGCTGAAAGTAGCAGCGCCTGGACTATCTGTTCCTGGAACGGTTCCGATAGATCCATTAAGCCCTGATCCAATGTCTTTAGGTAAAGACTCTCCTATCATACCATCTGGAAGAAAGAACTGGTCGAAAGCACCTGAGTCTAGAGACGCTTGAATAATTCCTTTACCTCCAGAATTAAGGTAGCCTGCAACTATAAGGATATCTCCCCCTGCTTGAGCCAAAGCCCCTACCTCTGCACTGTAGTCGCCCTTGTCATCTTCGTGTGGCGCACTTATGGTTACAGTGCCACCGGCTGCCTTGTGGTTTGCTTCAATACTTGCAGCAAGCCCCTTACCATAATCGTTATTGACATAAGATATTGCAACACTTTTCATTCCTTTTTCCTGTAAAATGTCAGCAATAACTTGACCTTGTCTTGCATCAGAAGGAGCAGTTCTAAAGAATAGGTTGTTGTCTTCAACTGTAGATAAAGCCGGTGAAGTTGCTGAGGGTGATACCATAACCATCCCATTAGCCATCGCAACTTGTTGCAGTATCGCGGTTGTAACGCCAGAACAGTCTGCACCCATTATGCCATTGATTTTATCTGAGGTAATCAATCTTTCCGCAGCGGCTGTTGCAGCCGAAGAGTCTATACAAGTAGAATCAGCTCTGATACCTGAAACATTTCCCATAGAAAAACTTCCAGACTTGTTAACCTCATCAATTGCGAGCTCTGCTCCGGAAGCCATATCTGGTGTAAGACTTTCTATTGGTCCAGTGTATCCTAATATTATACCTAATTTTACGTCAGAGAAAGACGCTGTCGTAGTAAGGCACAATGCTAGGAGTGTAGTTATTAATTTTTTCATTTCTTTCTCCCTAAAATTTTTTCTTTCAATAAAAAAGAATCTCTTTACAAGATCAGAGTATAGGCAAATTGCTTTTCTTTTAAAATAATAAATTTTTGTTGCTTTTCAGCGGAAAGTAAGACAGTCAATTAAGGTATAGTAAAATTTTTTTCATATATAAATCTTGTAAAATTATTAAGGTTCTTGGATATGCTCAAAAGTGAATATTTTTTAGGGTTAATTGCTGGCATATCTGTTGTTTTTATCTGGTCATTCTGGTTGGTAGTCACAAGGTCTGGCGTTTCTTCCACTTTAACTATTTATGATTTTGCAGCATTTCGTTTTGGGTTATCGTCGTTAATAGCATTACCCATTGTTTTATATTTTAAACCTTGGAAAACTATGAGTTTTTTCAGAGTATTAATGATTACTTTTTTACTCGGACCAATTTATATTCTTTGTGTTTTTAGTGGGTTTATTTACGCACCAGCATCCCACGGTGGCATATTTATGAACGGACTCATGCCGTTTTTTACTTTGATATTTGGATTTTTTCTTCTGAGACAAAAAATATTTTCTCAACAAGTGTTTGGAGCGGCAACAATCTTGTTTGGAGGTTGTCTGGCTGTATATGATGGATTAGAGCTAAATTTTTCAAATACCTGGATTGGGGATATATTTTTTATTATAGGAGCGACATTCTTTTCTATTTATGTTGTTTTAAGTAGGTTGTGGAATATTACCATAACCCAATTGCTCTTTTGTGGATCGGTTATAAACGCAATTATTTATCTCCCCATCTACTTTGTCTTCCTTCCTAAAGGCATAACCGAAGCACCAAACGAAATTTTAGTGCTACAAATGATATACCAAGGTTTTGTGCCAAATCTTATAGGAATATTTTTTATAACCTATGCTTCACAGAAAATCGGATCTGCCTCAATAGCAGCTATATTATCTTCTGTTCCACCAATTGGGTCAGTTTTAGGGTTACTGATACTAGGTGAACTTTTGGGACTATACGGATGGTTGAGTCTAATTCTGATTACACCAGGAATTTTATTAATTGTCTTAAAAAGAGAATAAATTATTTGTTATCAAAGTAAGGAGAGCAAATGCTTTTTGAAAATTTAAAGATACGTTCTGTTAATATTAAAAATCGTGTGGTTGTGTCTCCAATGTGCCAATATTCGGCTTTAGACGGTTACATTCAAACACACCATAAAACCCATTATGGCCAACTCGCTATGGGCGGGGCGGGTCTTATCTTTCTTGAAGCAACTGGGGTTACCGCACAAGGGCGAATAACTAATGGATGTTTGGGTATTTGGGATGACAAGCAAATAGAAGGATTGAGAGAAATTACTCAATTGATTAAGGTATTAGGATCGACTCCCGCCATCCAATTGGGGCATGCAGGCCAAAAGGCGAGCATGCAAAGACCATGGCATGGTAACGGTCCGCAAACAAACATTGATACTAATAGAGGCGATATAATATGGGAACCAATCGCTCCTATGAATCGGCCTTTAGATGAGGGTTGGTTAAAGCCGAAAAAAATGGAAAGAAAAGAGTTAGATGAAGTTAGAGATGCGTTTGTAAAGGCATCTGAGAGGTCTATAGAGGCTGGTTTTGAGGTTATAGAAATTCATATGGCGCATGGATACCTTCTTCATAGCTTTTTGTCTCCATTATCTAATTCAAGAAATGACGAGTATGGAGGGTCAATAGAGAACAGGATGCGTTTTCCTACTGAAGTAGTTAAAAAAGTTAGAGAAAAAATAGGAGAAAACGTTCCTCTTTTCGTTCGAATATCTGCTGAAGATGGATTAGATGGAGGATGGACTA
>CAZOIZ010000053.1:0-6755 GCA_964580005.1 uncultured Rhodobacterales bacterium | reverse complement strand
AACAATGATTTTTAATTCCTGGAAAATTAGAAGAAAAGTACCTGAAAATAAAACATCATTCATGAAAGAGAAGTATGAAAAGGAAAGTACTAACATTATTTCTGAGGAAACTTTTGAGACCAACTCTTCACCATCACTATTGGGTAAAGAAATAAAGATACTTGGGAAAATATCTTCAACAGGCGCTCTTCAATTGGATGGAGTTCTTGAAGGAGAGATAAAAGCTTCAAAACTAGTTATTGAAAGGTCCGCAAAAGTAGTTGGATCTGTCACTTCTGAAGATTTAGTTATAAAAGGCAGAATAATTGGTCCAGTGTTTGGAAAAAAAGTCAGGTTTGGTGCCTCAGCAAGAGTAGAGGGCGATACTTTTCATGAAACTATCGCCATAGAAGACGGTGCTTACTATGAGGGCTCAATAAGGAGGCAAAGTAACGTTTCAGACACGCCTAGTACATTAGCCAATGATAAACTAGCCAAAAACAATTAAGATCACAAAAACTTCCTGATTAGCTAATTGGAAACTCGTCTTATCAGAACATTTCCGATTGGAACATTGTTGACATTTTCTATAATTCTTGTTGGCTGACTGTGTAGAACTGTTTCAATACCAAACCTGTCAACCAATGTAGCCTTTACCCTCACTTGACTTCCTACTACGGTCTGATCAAGGTTCAATCTCTTAGTATTCTCCCCTGTTAGCGAAACCCAATTTCTTCCATCTCTACTCCGTTCCCAAGCAACATCGATAGACGCTATCCCGTCATCATCTGAAAGTGAGTCAGTTCGCGCTTCTAATATTGCGCCTTCTTTCTCTTCTCCCAAGATAACAACATCACCCAGAACCGGGTCATCAACATTACGTACTGCCTCACTCTCATTGGAATAAATGACTTCTCTATTATCAAAACCATCTATATATTCCACACGTACGCGATAAGTGTAGGACACATGTTCTTGCCTTAGGTTCAAAACTTCGGTGTCATCTTCAGTGTAATTTTCCCAACCAGTGTTGGGAGAGGTTCGTTGCCAGGTAAAATTAAAAGGACCCATTCCATCCTCATCGAACACATCAGACACATCCAATATAAGCGCACTATCCTCAGCACTTTCTCCAGTGAGCCGAACTACACCTGTGGGTTTATCATTAACATTGATCACAGGAGTTGTTGGTTCGGAAGTTAAGGTCTCTAGGTTACCTTGCCCATCGAGGTAAGTTAGAACTACTCGCAACGTTTTTCCCACATGCTCTTGTCTTGGTGTAAATGATTGGTTTGTAGCACCTGGAATACTTCTGTAAGTGTTACCATCATTGGAAATTTTCCAAACGACGTTTACTTCCCCAATACCGTCCTTATCAATTATTGAAGTAAGATCTGCTATTAATGGTTCGTCTTCCAAAACATCACCAGCGTTATCTCCTCTATCGGAAACGTTTTTATCAGCGCCGGAGCTACTATTAACATTTTTTGTAGAGTTTATCTCTTTGGAATCTTTCGCTATTGATTTTTGATTTGTTCCACTGTCCTTCCCCGCAGTATCCGTTGATGTTTTCTTTTGTTGAGAAGTATAATTTTTTTTCAATTTTTCTAGAGTTTTGGGAGGGAATACTTCCTCATCAGAGCCTCCAGCGGAAACTGCAGATCTTAATGAGAGCCCTAGCAACACCAAAGCTACTAATGTTATTTTCAATAATAAGTTAATACGCATTACCCCTCCAAGCGAATACTGACCGACATCACTTAATTTTTACCACATTTTTATTTTTTTTATAGTAAAATAATTAAATATTTTTAAATTATTGCACTTCTTCAACGATGTTATGCGTTTAGTGTGTAGTGCACGCATCTTTGGAATTCCTAAACCCGCAACTGATTTTTAAGTCAAAAAACTTTATTGGGTTGATAAAAAACCAAAAAAATTATATGCTTAAATTACAAAAATAAGAAGAGGCTAACTTTTGGGCAGCATAGGACGTTATTAATATCTGAGTAAAATCAGTAAAACAAAATGGTGGTAAACTATGCTTGAAAAAGAATTAAATGAACTTTCCGACGAAACAATATTAACCCTCTACAAATCTATTGTTCCGTCTACGTCTATTATTGAATCAGTAAATAGAAAGCTCGAAAGACAATCAGCTGAAGGAATTTTGCGAAATAAAAAGGAGCTGAGCAAAAGAAATGATAACGACTTTAGAGCTGATAAAACCTTTTTAAACTTTCAAAGACACTTAATTGAATTGAAACTGCTATCTGTAAAGATACTTGAAGAAATCAACAAAAGAGACCTGTACGAACTAGACAGCTATCTAAGAAAAGCAGAGGAAGTAGAGTATATAGAATCATGTTCTGATGCGGTGGATACTTCTCCAAACCTAACTTCTGTTCCTCAAGGGGCAGAAACATTGCCTTACTTAAACAGAGAGGCAAAATCTTAGTATTTCTTACAACACTTTAAAGGTCTTTTTGTGACAAACGGTGGAAAGGTAACTAGCTTATTTTTCGGACACCTTGTTTTGTGCTTTCTTTAACGAGAAATTACATTAAAAGTTTACATGAAACCTAAAGATCAATCATTAGAGATGGGAATTTTAAAAGGCATAAGAGTCTTAGATCTAAGTAGAATGTTGTCTGGCCCCTATGCCACAATGCTTTTGGCTGATCATGGTGCTGAGGTTATCAAGATTGAGAGTGCAGAAGGAGATACTAGTAGGCGGAGCGGCCCATTTGAGAAGAATGACGTAAAAAGAGATTGGTCTGGTTATTTTATTAGTTTAAATAGAAACAAAAGAAGTATTAGTCTCAATTTAAAGAATAGAGACGACATTGTTTTTTTAAAGAAATTGATAAAAAAAAGTGATGTATTGGTTGAAAACTTTCGACCAGGGGTCATGAAACGGCTAGGCCTTTCATTTGATGAAGTTTCTAAAATCAATCCAAGAATTGTCTATGGATCGATAAACGGTTTTGGTTCGGAAATCTTTGGAGAAAGTCCCTATAAAAACTGGCCCTCATATGACGTAGTTGCCCAGGCAATGGGAGGTTTGATTAGTTTAACTGGGTACAATGAGAAAACTCCTCTTAAAGTAGGTCCAGGTATTGCAGACATTTTTTCAGGTTCTCTTCTTTCCTTTGGTCTTTTAGCCTCAATTTTAAAATCAAGAGAAACTGGTAGAGCCCAATTCGTCGAAGTCGCAATGTATGATGCGATTGTAAGCATGTGCGAAAGAGCAATTTATCAATATGATTTTAATAATGTTGTCCCTAGACCAGAGGGTAACGGTCACCCATTGTTGGCTCCTTTTGGAATTTATAATGCAAAAGATGGTTTCGTTGCCATAGGGATTGTAGAAGACTCTTACTGGGTCGTTCTGAAAAAGATAATTAATTTTGATGATCTTCTAAATGATTTAAAATATGGAACTATTGCACTTAGAGCGAAAAATAGAAATGAACTAAATAAGAAAATCAACCTTTGGACAAAACAGTTTAGCAAAAAAGAATTAGTTAATTTACTGGGAGGAAAAGTACCATTTGGTCCAGTTAATAATGTCAAAGAGATTTTTGAAGATGCCCATGTTAGAAAAAGAAATATGATATTGGAAATAGCGAGACCTTTTGGTGGACGAAAGAGTTGGAAGGTGGCCGGTAATCCAATTAAATTTCAGGGGTTTGAATCACTGAATTTAAGGCCACCAGTTTTGGGAGAACATAAAGAACTTTATGTAAATAATTTTAATTCAATTATTTCAAATGAACCAAAAATTTTTTTTCAACCTCAAAAAAAAGATTATAGTTGTAAGATTACAATTATGACAAAAGATAAAAATGTTTCTGAGTTTTATGCTTGCTCTTATACTTGGCTAAAATCAAAAGAAAGTTATTTAATCTGTAGTTTAGAAAAAAGTAAATTTGTTCCTTCGGAAAATAGTGTAAGCACTGTAAGCTTTAGTTTTTCAAAAGTTATCAAAGAAAATGATAATCAAAAAGAAGCAATAGATAATTTAAATGTAAAACTATCTATGAAAGATATTTCTGAGATATCTGTCGTACATACGGATGTTGAAATATTGATAACAGCCAAAACATAAAATTCTTATCCAAAATGGCATTAATCTTGCTCTCTAAAGTACTTTAAGACAAAGGTATTAAAATGCACAGAACTTACGAAGCCAACCTAAGCTCAATTACAGACAATCTCGAAAAACTCCGGGAGAGCTTTGGGCAATGGGTGAACCTGTCAATAGAATCCGATTGTAAAGTCATCGTGACCTCAGCAGTTAAAAGTATATTTAAAAGAGGAACGCATGAGATTAAACTGGGCGAATTATCTGAGAACAGCTCAAGAGAGGTTACTCAAAGGATATATTCAGGGAAAAAGATCAAGGCGAGATTATGTGATGTTCGACCATCTTTCCTGGGTGGTTACAAGGGAACCCCGGAAGTGATGATCTCTATATGGGAAAATTAAAAACTGCTAGTATTATCATTCTTCTCGTGATAATGTGACAAGAGGCCACGGAGATGGTTAAAGGCGTAGGCAGATGAGAGATCAGGAAACCCCGAATAGAAGAAAGCTTAATCTTGGTATAGATGCTATCGGAACGGTAGACACAATATTGTCTTGGGATAAGTTAGAAATTTGTTTTGGAAATTCTTTCAGGTTCTCTACCGAAACTAAGTTCGAGATCACGAGGGAGTTAGCTGTGCAACAAGGGCGACTTCAGAGACTAACCTCTGAAAAGAAGTCAAACAAGATGTTTGGTTTCCAAGAAAATGCGAAAAACATAGCTGAAAAGATCGAAAACTTAATTGATAGCAATGATAGCAGAGCCCTATCCTTTGTATCAGATATAATCAAAAGAGAGACTGGTTCTGAAATAAGAGCTTTTTGTGATGCCCTGAAAGCTTTAGGAAGCTCCGAAAATGTTTTTGAGACCATTAGGCCAAACGATCTATTTAGAGATATAATAAGGAAAATAGTAAAAATTTTATTAAAGGAGAACATTCCTCTCTCCTTACATGTTCAATCAGCTTTAAATAAGTTTATGACTGAGCTTGATCGACAGCTACCTGAAACTATTTTCCCGGTTTCAAACGCTAAATATATAGAGGAAGGGAGAATAAGGATTCTTAAAGATTATCTAAGAGGCTACTTAAGATCTAATACCTAATTCATTTTAATAATACTGGCTTGGAAGGGGGCAAAGTAACATAAGTCATGGCTCCTGACTTGGTTGATTTACTTTGCTCTCTCTTCCTAGTAAGTAAAATTTCAATACCCTGTTTGTGACCATCATATGTTTTCGAGAATCTATGACCTCCGTTTCCGTTAGACACAAAGAAAAGAAACTCGGTTTTTGATGGTCTAGCAGCTGCAAACAAAGAAGCTACCGAAGGATTACTTATTGGAGCAATTGGCAACCCCTTTATGATATAAGTATTATAAGGGCTTTTTTCTTTTATCTCCTTTTTAGTTGGACTCCTTGCAATCACATCTTTTCCCATTGTCAATCCGTATAGGACTGTTGGGTCAGCCTGAAGCTTCATACCCTTTGACAGGCGGTTATGGAATACCGACGAAATAAGTTGTTTCTCTGAGTCATTTCCAGTTTCTTTTTCCAAAATTGAAGCTAAGATCAATAACTCCCGCGGACTTTTCAATTTTGTATGGGTTGATCTCATTAGCCATGCTCTTCCTAAGTTTGCCCTCTGCAAAAGCATTATCTTTGATAAAACCTTCTCTCTATCCTCCCCTTTTTTGAAAAACAATTTTCCTGTGGCTAGGCTTCCTTCCTCAGGAACGGATGCAATATAACCACTCAAATTTTCTGTTGAGTTGATTTTATTTACTATTGCATTCGAGGTCATGCCATTCTCTAAAAAAAGCTCAATTTTCTCTTGAGATGTTTGTTCATCCGAAATATTTTCTTCGATTTTCTCAATGAGCTTGGAGTTTTCTATTTCAATCAAAGCTAATTCTGATTTCAGCTTATGTAATTCCTTTGTAAGATTTTCAATCTTAATGCTAAGTGGTCGGGAAACGGTTTTTACCAAAGGAGTAAGGGCATTGTCTGATCTGAAACACAACCCTTCCCAATTAGTTTTTCCTGAAATGATCTTTATTTTATCGTCTTCAAGAATTAAGAATTCGGTTCCTTTTATACTAGTACCAAGCCAGATCCCATCATCTTGAACAAGTTTGAACAATCTATCATCTACAAAAGCTTCTCCAGTTCCCTTGTCATTCTGTTCTATTAGGGTGACCAAATGTAAAGTGAAATCATCTGATTTTCCTTTAACGCAGCTTAATACCTTAGGAAAGTTGCCGTTGGAAAAACCTTTAGAAGGTGTCTGTAACATCAAAGCAGACAGAATTATCGAGAAAAGAATTCTTAAAGAAGTAGATGACATTTTGTAACCAATTAAATTTTGTGAAAACTTACATCTAATGTGGCGCCATCGTCGATAGCAACCCTTTTGTAGGATAAATTCCCTTTAACACTAGCAGTTGATGCTACAGTTATTTTGTTTGCAGAAACTTCGCCTTCAAACTTCCCGATAATTATGAGATGTTCAGCAAAGATAGAACCGTTTACTGCCCCTTCCCTATCGATTACTATCTCAGAAGCATTAACGTCTCCTTTAACATAGCCTGAAATCGATATTATACCAGGCGCCGTTATCCTTCCCTCTATAGTCGAACCATTTGCTATAACTGTACTAGAACCAGCTGAATTTGTTAGGAAGTCAAAG
>CAZOIZ010000052.1:0-6770 GCA_964580005.1 uncultured Rhodobacterales bacterium | reverse complement strand
ACAAATGAAGTAGTAACTGCTGAAGAGCTTGGTGGAGCAAAAACACACACTAGTAAATCAAGCGTTGCTGATGCGGCTTACGACAATGATATTATTGTACTTAAACAAGTAAGAAGATTTTTCGATTTTATCCCACTAAATAATAAAGATAAGAGCCCTACTATAAAAGTATATGACTCGATACACCGCTCAGAAAACTCTCTAGATACATTAGTCCCTGAAAACCCTAATACACCCTATGATATGAAAGAGTTAATATTTAAGATAGCTGATGAAAATGACTTCTTTGAAATTCAGAAGGAATTCGCAAAAAATATTCTTATCGGGTTTATTAGGATAAATGGGTCAACTGTGGGAGTTGTAGCAAATCAACCCATGGTACTTGCAGGTTGTCTTGATATAGATAGTTCCCGTAAAGCTGCACGATTTGTTCGGTTCTGCGATGCATTTGAAATACCAATATTGACGTTCGTAGACGTTCCAGGTTTCCTGCCGGGTACTTCACAGGAATATGGGGGTGTAATTAAGCATGGTGCAAAACTTTTATTTGCATACGCGGAAGCAACTGTGCCTAAAGTCACGGTTATAACCAGGAAAGCATATGGTGGAGCATATGATGTTATGGCATCTAAGCACCTAAGGGGTGACTTCAATTATGCTTGGCCAACCGCTGAGATTGCAGTTATGGGCGCAAAGGGAGCTGTAGAAATAATTCATAGAGCGGATCTTAGTGATGTAGACAAGCTTGAAAACCATAGAAAAGTGTATGAAGAGAGATTTGCAAATCCTTTTGTTGCAGCGGAGAAAGGATTTATTGATGAGGTTATTATGCCAAGAAATACGAGGCGAAGAATTTCAAGAGCCTTCGCTAGCTTAAGAAATAAAAAACTATCGAACCCACTAAAAAAACACGATAACATTCCACTGTAACGAGGTACGAGATTTATAAGCATAGGGGATTTCCATCAGGAATAAAGCAAACCAAAGTGCACTTCACTATACGTCGCGAGAATAAGGTTGAGCCCGCTAAGATTTTCAGAAGAGAAAGGTATGCAGATCGACGAAAAAATGACATAATTGCAGATACCGTTTTTCTCTCCAATCTTTTTGATTTTTTTGGCGATAAACCATTTGTGAGAGGAAACCTTGATGCTGGAAGAATTAGCTGGTTATTTGATAGGGAGATTAAAAGTGCAGAAAAAATTTTTGACCCCAAATCATATGAGGCTCTTTTAGTATTAGATATTAAAGAAATAGAAAAAAATTTTCCTAACGTAATAAAATAATGGATAAAAATGTTTAATAAAATACTTGTGGCAAATAGAGGTGAGATTGCTTGTCGTGTGATAAAGTCGGCTCAGAATATGGGTATAAAGGCGGTAGCTGTTTATTCGGATGCGGATAGGTACTCCCCACATGCCTTGATGGCAGATGAATCTATCTATATAGGAGAAAGTCCTGCCAAAAGTTCCTACCTTGATAAGGAAAAAATTATTTCGGCAATGAAACAATCAGGAGCAGAAGCAGTTCATCCAGGATACGGATTTCTTTCAGAAAACTCAGACTTTGCTAGAGAAGTAGAAAAGAACAATTTTGTTTTTATAGGACCTCCAAGTTCAGCAATAGACTCGATGGGTGATAAAATATCATCAAAAAAAATTGCTGAAGAAGCAGGCGTATCGATCGTACCTGGATTTCTAGGTGAAATTTCTGATGAAAAACAAGGTGCTAAAATCGCAACAGATATTGGGTTCCCCGTATTAATTAAAGCGTCCGCGGGAGGCGGTGGGAAGGGAATGAGAGTTGTTAGTTCTGAAAGTGAATTGAAACAAAGCCTTATTTCTTCTCAAAATGAGGCAGAGAAATCCTTTGGTGACAAAAGAGTCTTTATAGAGAAATACATAACCAATCCCAGACATATAGAAATCCAAGTACTTGCTGATAAGTTTGGTAGGTGTATATACCTCGGGGAAAGGGAATGTTCGATCCAAAGAAGAAACCAGAAGGTAATTGAAGAGGCACCAAGTCCTTTTCTTGATACTCAGCTGAGAAAAAAAATGGGGGAGCAGGCAGTAAGTTTGGCAAAAGCAGTAAATTATAGCTCTGCTGGAACAGTAGAGTTTATTGTTGATGAAGAAAAGAATTTTTATTTTTTAGAAATGAATACCAGGTTACAAGTAGAGCACCCAGTTACAGAACTCATAACGGGTCTAGATCTCGTAGAATTAATGATTAAAGTTGCTTATGGAGAGCAATTGAAGTTATCGCAAGAGGAAATTAAACTTGAGGGCTGGGCTTTAGAAAGTAGAATATACGCTGAAGACCCTTACAGAAACTTTCTTCCGTCCACAGGTAGATTAAAAAAGTTTAAGCCCCCACAGGTATCAAATGAAGAAAATAAAATAATTAGAAATGATTGCGGTGTAATTGAGGGTGGAGAAATTAGCATTTATTATGATCCGATGATATCCAAGTTGTGTTCTTGGGGGAAAACTCGAGAAGAGGCTATTTCTTTTATGCAGGAGGCTTTGGATGATTATCAAATAGAAGGTATTGGACAAAATATACCGTTTTTGCATAGCGTTTATAGAAACCGTGATTTCTGCAAAGGCAATATTTCGACTGCATTTATAGAAAATAACTATCCTGAAGGTTTTAAGGGTGAAAAACTTTCTGAAGAGGAGCGCAACCAACTTGTTGCTTTAATTACTTTTGTACACCATACAAAAAATTTAAGAGATCAAGCAATTTCAGGAAGACTTGACGCCTTTGAAGGAAATCCAGATGAAGAATACTTTGTAAAATTTGAGGACCAATGGCTAGCCACTAAAATCCAGGAATATGACGATGAACAGACTGTAACTGTAAATGAATTGCCGTTAAGATTTGTAACGAGCTGGAAACCAGGAGATACACTGATAAAAGCTAAATTTGACAAAAAAAATGTAGTGGCGAGCTTGCGGTTTCAAGATCAAGGAATAGCTGTAGAGTATCGCGGATCTTTGAACACCGCCATCGTTTGTAACGAAACCGAGAAAGAGCTATTTAAATTCATTAAGGAACCTGAAGTTATTGATACATCCAAATTTCTTTTATGCCCTATGCCAGGGCTATTGGTATCTATTAGTGTAAATGAGGGCGATGCTGTTGAAGAAGGTCAAATCTTATGTTCCGTTGAAGCAATGAAGATGGAGAATGTGTTTAGAGCAGAAAAAAAGGGTATAGTGAAAAAAGTTAATGTGGCAGCCGGCGATAGTTTGGCAGTAGATGATATTATTATCGAATTTGAGTAGGGCATAGCATGGAGAATAAAAAACTTTCTGACTGGAAAAATTTAGCGGAAAAAGAACTTAGAGGTAAAAAGTTAGACACCCTAAACGTAAAAACAGCAGAGGGCATAGAGATAAAACCTCTTTATACAGCGAGTGATATTCAAGGGCTTGATTATCTAAATAGTGTTCCTGGTAAGGAGCCCTTTGTAAGGGGACCAAGAGCAACCATGTATGCAGGCAGACCGTGGACGATAAGACAGTATGCCGGCTTCTCCACAGCTGCCGAGAGTAACAGGTTTTACAGAAATAATCTCGCAGCAGGGCAAAAAGGAATATCAGTAGCGTTCGATCTAGCCACTCACCGTGGCTACGACAGTGATCATCCGAGAGTTGAAGGGGATGTTGGGAAAGCAGGCGTTGCAATCGACTCAGTTGAAGATATGAAGATCTTATTTGACGGCATTCCATTGGATCAAATGTCTGTTTCTATGACGATGAATGGAGCTGTTATACCGATAATGGCAAGCTTTATTGTTGCTGGAGAAGAGCAAGGAGTGCCGAGAGAAAAATTAACAGGCACTATCCAAAACGATATATTAAAGGAGTTTATGGTTAGAAATACCTATATTTATCCCCCAGAACCGTCTATGAAATTGATTGCCGATATAATAGAATTTACGAGCAAAGAGATGCCAAAATTCAATTCTATATCAATATCTGGTTATCATATGCAAGAAGCTGGAGCTAATCTGGTGCAAGAATTAGCATTCACATTAGCCGATGGAAAAGAATACGTTCGCGCGGCCTTGTCTAAGGGTTTAAATATTGATGCTTTTGCAGGAAGGCTATCGTTCTTTTTTGCAATTGGTATGAATTTCTTTATGGAAGTTGCTAAACTTAGAGCTGCTAGAATTTTGTGGGCAAGAATTGTGAAGGAATTTAATCCAAAACAGTCCAGTTCACTGATGCTCAGAACACATTGCCAAACTTCAGGTGTAAGTTTGCAGGAACAGGATCCCTATAACAACGTAGTAAGAACAGCATATGAGGCATTAGCGGCTGTGCTAGGTGGAACTCAAAGTCTTCATACGAATGCCTTAGATGAGGCTATTGCTTTACCTACCGAATTCTCAGCAAAAATTGCCAGAAATACACAATTAATTCTTCAGGAAGAACTTGGAATTACAAATGTCGTCGATCCACTTGCTGGCAGTTATTATGTCGAAACTTTAACTAATGAACTTTGTGAAAAGGCATGGGAGCAGATCCAGGAAATTGAAAAATTAGGAGGTATGACTAAAGCAGTTGAACTTGGCTTACCTAAGCGACGAATAGAAGAATCTGCAGCAGTTCGACAGGCTAAGGTGGATAGTGGTGAAGAAGTCATCGTTGGAGTGAATAAATATGTTGGAGATGAGGAACAAAACGTTGAAGTTCGAGATGTCGACAATCTTAAAGTTCGCTTTGAGCAGATTGAAAGACTAAAAAAAATAAAAAATAGTAGAGATGAAGAGAAATGCAAAGCTGCATTAGATAAGATGAAGGTAGCAGCAAGAGACGGCACCGGGAATATACTGGCATTGGCAATCGATGCTGCCAGAGAACGTGCCACTGTAGGAGAAATGTCATACGCTTTAGAGGAAGTGTATACTAGGTATTCAACTACGAGTGAGGTTGGAAAAGGACAATATGCCAAATCCTTCAAAAATAAAGAAGAGATTGAACAGACAATAGACCTTGTCGAAAGTTTTACTAGAATGGAGGGGCGGAAGCCTAAAATGTTAGTCGTAAAAATGGGGCAAGATGGGCATGATCGAGGAGCTAAAGTAATTGCTTCAGCGTTTATCGATTTTGGATTTGATGTGGAAGTGGGTCCTCTATTTCAAACGCCATCCGAAGCAGCAGAGGATGCCCTAAAAGGGAACTTCGATATCATTGGTATTTCAACCCAGGCTGCAGGTCATAAAACACTTGCCCCGCAGTTAGTTCAAGAGTTAGAAAAGAGAAATGGACAAAATATATTAGTAATATGTGGCGGTGTTATCCCACAACAAGATCATAAATTTTTGATAGACTCCGGGGTAAGTGCAATTTTTGGACCTGGTACTAATATTCCTAAAGCGGCAGAAGAGATCATTCAGTTGCTATTTAACGCAAAAGGTCGTAACCACTAATTAAAAGGGAAAAAATTGGCAAGAAATTCGAAAGAAAACAGCTCTAAAAAAGCCGCGCTCGATTATCATCAATTTCCACAACCGGGTAAGTTAGAAATTAGAGCGACAAAACCTCTGGCTAATCAAAGAGACCTCTCAAGGGCATACTCTCCTGGAGTTGCTGAGGCTTGTTTAGAAATAAAGGAAGATGAAAATACTTCTTCTAAGTATACTGCAAAAGGAAATTTAGTTGCTGTAATTTCTAACGGAACAGCCGTTTTAGGTTTAGGCAATATTGGACCAAGTGCTTCCAAGCCAGTGATGGAAGGGAAAGCTGTTCTATTTAAGAAGTTTGCAAATATCGACTGTTTCGATATTGAAGTAAAGGAAGATAACCCACAAAAACTTGCTGAGATAGTTGCATCTCTAGAGCCAACTTTTGGCGCAATAAATTTAGAGGATATTAAAGCACCAGATTGTTTTGAAGTTGAGAGACTTTGTAAAGAAAAGATGAAAATACCCGTTTTCCATGACGATCAGCATGGAACAGCTATTGTGGTAGGGGCGGCTGCGGTCAACGCAATAGAGCTTTCACATAGGAAAATTGAAAGTACTAAAATCGTTGCGGTAGGGGCAGGTGCTTCCGGAATAGCATGCTTGGAAATGTTGGTAAAACTTGGTGCAAAAAAAGAAAATATATGGCTCTGTGATAGTAAGGGCTTAATTACCAAAAATAGAAGCGAAATAAACGAAGAGAAAAAAAGATTTGCTCAAGATAGTCAATTTTCTAAGTTAGAAGATGTTATTGAAAATTGCGACCTGTTTTTAGGACTTTCAGGCCCAGGAGTATTGACAAGTAAAATGGTTCTCAAAATGAATGAGCAACCTATAATATTTGCCCTTGCAAATCCCGACCCGGAAATCAATCCTGCTGATGCGCTGAAGGTAGCGCCTAATGCACTGATAGCAACTGGTAGGTCCGATTATCCAAATCAAGTAAATAATGTTTTGTGTTTCCCTTTTATTTTTAGAGGTGCTCTAGATGTTGGGGCAACACAAATAAACGATGAGATGAAATTGGCGTGTATACACGCCATCGCCAACCTGGCGAGACAGACTTCAACTGCTGAAACTGTGGAAGCGTACCAAGGAGAAATTTTAAAATTTGGCAAAGAGTACCTTATCCCCAAACCTTTTGACCCAAGACTATTACCAAATGTTGCAGCAGCTGTAGCAGAGGCTGCAATTAAAAGTGGGGTTGCTTCTCGGCCTTTGAAAGATGTGGAGGCCTATAAAATTAAATTGGAAGGGTCAGTTTATAAGTCTACTATCTTAATGAAACCTG
>CAZOIZ010000051.1:0-7219 GCA_964580005.1 uncultured Rhodobacterales bacterium | reverse complement strand
TTGAGAGGCTTAACACTTGGCATGCGGACAAAAATCTTTTCTTGAATTAAACTGTGCATTAACTTTGCGGCAAATTTTCCGTCACCACCACTATTGATCGGCACAAAATTTGTTCTTGAAACTAATGAGTTAAACCCAAATTTCTTAAAGATGGAGGCAATATCTTTTTTTGATTTGTCAACTTTTTTCAAAACAACCTTTAAATACTCCTGATCTTCCAACGCTACTTTGGCAGCGATTTGACCAAGTCTGTTTACTCCGAAGTGATTTCTTACTTTATTAAAAGCCTCAACCAATTTCTTATTTCCAATTCCATAGGCTATCCTTAACCCAGCCAAGCCATAGGCCTTAGAAAAAGTTCTAAATCTAATAACGTTTTCCTTTTCTATGTCGATCGGAGCTAATTCATTTACATCTACGAAGTCTGAGTATGCTTCGTCGAGACAAAGTATAGTTTTGTGAGGTAAATTATCTATGAAGTCCTGTATTCTTTCTTTCGAGTGAAAAGTTCCCATTGGATTGTCGGGATTAGACAAGTATACAATTTTCGCTTTGCTTTTCTTTGTAGCACTTAGCAACGCATCAAGATCCTCATAATTATTATTGTAAGGAACAAGAGACATATTACCTCCAAAGCCATCCACATGATATTTAAAAGTTGGGTAGGCACCAAGTGAAGAAACAACCTTATCGCCTGGTTCTATAAAAAGCCTCACTAGGTTTCCTAAAAGCCCATCAATACCCTCCCCCACTGTAAAGCTGTCTCTGGGCATCTTATAGAACTCTGATAATGTCTGTAAAAGATCAAAACTCTCGGGATCTCCATATTTCCAGACATGTTCAGCTTGAGCCTTTATCGCATTGATAACCCTTTTAGAGGGACCGAACACACTCTCATTAGCGCCCATCCTAGCATCGAAACTGAATTTATTTTCTCTCTCCTGACTTTCTGGTCCTACGAAAGGTACCGATACAGGTAAGTCATTAGCTATCTTAGTAAACTTAGGCTTCAATTGTTAATTTTCTCCAATCCTTCTAACAAAGATTTCTGTTTGTTTAATTTTGACTTAAGATCTTCATGATCAGACTCAAACTTTTCTATAACGGTTTTTGGAGCTTTATCTCTGAAGTTTTTATTGTTTAGTTTTTCTGACAATTTTATATTTTCACTTTCTAACTTTTTTAATGTTGCATTTACTCTTTCTTTTTCACGCTCTAAATTAAAATCTGATTGAACGGACACAAAGGCCTCTACTTTACCTCCTGAAATTGCCAAAGCATTCTCAGGTTTTCTTTGGACTTGCTTGATTTCTAATAGCCTGGCTAACTTGCAAATAATTTTTTCATTCTCCTTAATATAACTATATTGCTTGGCTTCCAGATCAACCACGAATAAATCTGTTTTTCCTCCTGAAAGTAAATTAAAATCTGACTTGGTAGACCTTATATCCTCAATAAAAGATATAACATTTTCTATTTTATTAACCTGATTTTTGTCTATAGAATTAACATTTATTGTAGGCCAATTACTGTTAGATAAGAGTCCCTTATCCTTGCTAAAATGCTCCCAGAGCTCTTCAGTCACAAAGGGCATTATAGGATGAAGCATCTTCAAGCACGCTACAAAAGCCCAGGACAATGTTTTTCGTGTTTCTTGAACAGTTTTTTCATCTTCATTATTTAAAAGAGATTTGGAGAACTCAATATACCAATCACAGAAAATACCCCAAGTGTGATTGTAAAGATTATTAGCGATATCGTTAAACCGAAATCTTTCATAACTTTGATTAACTGAGTCCAAAATGTCCTGAGTTTTACCTATTATCCATTTATTTGGTGGTGCCTCAACACTTGAAATATCAAACTCATCATCAAAATGACAACCATTCATTTCCAAGTATTTTGCTGCATTCCAAATCTTGGTTACGAAATTTCTATATCCCTCAATTCTTGATTCAGATAATTTTAAATCTCGTCCGGTAACTGCCATAGCTGTTAACGTAAACCTGAGGGGATCAGCCCCATATTTATCAATTAAGTCAAGCGGATCAAGCACATTACCAAGAGACTTAGACATTTTTTTTCCATGCTCATCTCTTACCAAAGCATGAACATAGACTTTTTTGAATGGAATTCGTTTTACCGTTGCAAGTTGCATCATTATCATTCTCGCAACCCAGAAAAAAATAATATCGAAACCTGTTACCAAAACACTTGTGGGGTAGTATCTTTCCATAAAGCCTTTTTCATCGGGCCATCCAAGCGTTCCGATGGGCCAAATGCCTGAAGAAAACCAAGTATCAAGCACATCTGGATCTTGATATATTTTGCTGTGTCCTGCCAATTTTTCGGCTTCTCCAAAACTTTCTGCGCAATATTCATTTCCTTCATCATCATACCAAACGGGTATCTGGTGTCCCCACCATAACTGTCTTGAAATACACCAAGGCTCAATATTTTCGAGCCAGTTGAAATAAACTTTTTTATCTCGTTCTGGGATAATTTCTATTTCATTCTTCCTAACAACATCAATAGCTTCTTTAACAATTTTTTTTGAGTCAACAAACCATTGGGTGGTTAAAAAAGGCTCAACTACCACTTTTGATCTATCACCATGTGGGACAAAGTGTACGTCCTCCTTCTCTGCTTCAAAAGAACCTTCTTCTTTTAGTAATTGTAAAATTTTCTTTCTTGCCTCAAATCTTTCAAGTCCATTTAATTGGTAAATATCTACAGATGGCTTAATTTCATTTGCAAAATCTTCATTATTTGTGATTTGAATATTTGCACTTGTATCAAAAACATTAATCACTCTTAAACCATGCCTTGTACCAACCTCCCAATCATTAAAGTCATGGGCAGGAGTAATCTTCACAGCGCCTGTGCCTTTCGCAGGATCCGCATAATCATCTGCTATCACTGGGATCTTTCTTCCAACCAATGGTAATATTACTGATTTCCCAATCAAATCCCTGTATCGCTCATCACAAGGGTTAACAATCACAGCAGTATCCCCAAGTAGTGTCTCTGGTCTCGTAGTCGCAACAACTACATGATCCATAGGCATCCTTTTTAAAACCACTCCATTCTCATCGGTTTCTACTCCAAAATTGAATACACCTTCCTCTAAAAAATACTTTAATTCCCAGATTTTTCCTTTAACCTCTACTTGCTCAACTTCTAGGTCTGAAATGGCGCTTTGAAACTTTGGGTCCCAATTTACCAATTTTTTACCTTTAAAAATCAATCCTTTATTGTAAAAATCTACAAAGACCTTCATTACAGCCCTATGAAAATCAGGATCCATGGTAAATCTATTTCGGCTCCAGTCGCAGGATGCTCCCAACCTCTTCAACTGATCAATTATAGTATTCCCAGATTTTTCTTTCCACTTCCAAACCTCATCAAGAAACCTATCTCGACCCATCTCCTGTCTGCTTTTACTGTTTTTTTCTAATTCTCGCTCAACCACCATTTGAGTTGCAATGCCTGCATGATCCTGACCAGGTTGCCATAAAACATCGTAACCATTCATTCTATGATACCTCACCAATACATCCTGAATTGTATTATTAAATGCATGACCGATATGTAAGCTGCCAGTAACGTTAGGTGGCGGTATCATTATTGAAAATGGTGGTTTACCTTTTTCGCTTTTTTTACCTGACCTAAAAGCACCTGCCTCCGCCCAACGATTATTTATTTTTTTTTCAGCCTCTATAGGGCTGAATCTATTTGGAAGGCTCATCTTAAGTTGTATCCTACTTGGTGCTCCACACAACGATAAACGTTAACTTTACTCGGGTATTAAAATCTCTTTTTAAACGGTTCATAAATTTTGCGTGTTAATAAATATAAATCTTCAATGACATTATAGTAAAACTTCTTTCCACTTAACTAAGGAGCATTTACTTTAAATTTTTTTAGTTCTTTTATTATTACTGCCTTCGTATCTCGACTGCTCAAACCTAGTTTATTTTTTTTTGACAATGCAAGAAGTTTAGCTTTTGTTAACGAGTTTAAGTCAGAACTTATTGTTGTTTCATTGCTGGTTTTTGTTTTTTCCGACTTTAAAACATCCGGTTTATTCTTTCTCTGAAGATTCTTAAGTTCACTTCTTACGATTTTTCTTATTAAGTTCTCCAGCTTCTTTTCATTAATGTCGATAAATTCAGTAGACTGTCTTTTATTACCCTTCGCTACCAAATTTTCTTTCTTAAGATTAATTGTTTTATATTCACTCACTTTGAAAAGAGTTTCCTTCTCCCCTGAAACAACAGTTTTAATATCACCAAGAATTTCCTGAAGATCAACTTGACTATTTTCTAATTTCTCTTTTTTTGCCGTCTTTTTTTCACCCATAAAATATTCCTCATAGCAGGTAAGCTTTTAGCGCAGCTGGATCTCACTTCTCAGAGTACCTATCTCGGCTAGCAAGTCAAATTTTGCAATTAATATATCTGTCGTTGTCGTCACTAATTCAAGCTCAGAATTAAGAAAATTTTGATAGGCTTGGTCAGTATCTAACGAAGTCTTTCCTCCGAGCTTCCATTCTTCAAAAACGCTCTCGTATAACTCATTCAAAGCGTTGGACTCTTCTTGCTTTGCAATAACCGAAGATCTTAAGGCAGTTAAATCCAGCCACTTTGTTGTAATATCCCTTTGCAACAATTTTTTTCTTACTGCAATATCGATTGCCTTTGCTGCCAATTTGTTTGATGCAATCTTAACTTGAGCTTTTTTTTGACCACCACTATAGAGAGTAAGATTTGAAGTTAAAGAAATACGTCCGGAACTAATGTTATTTCCCAGGGTCTGGCTATCACCATAAGCTAAATTTCCAGAAAGGTTTAGATTTGGCAACCGAGATTTTTCGGTAGATCTTAATTCTTCCTTGAGAGCTTTCTCCTCAAGCATAAGAATTTTTAAACTAAGATTATTCTCCATACCAACTCTAATGTTAGTTTCTAATTCAGAAGGTTCTTTTATTTCTATCTTTGGAAGTATCGGATTATCTGGGAATTTACCCACTAAAGTCTTATAACTTTCTCTAAACTTCTTAACATTTGCTTGGCCGACCTTTAGTTGCGCCTCAGCGCCAGAAATAGAAGCTTTGGATCTCAATAGATCTGATCTTGTGGCCTCACCTAAGTCAAACCTATTCTTTACTGCCAAAAATTGCTGCTTTCTTATTTCGAGACTACTTTCATAGAGCTCTACTATCTTTATCGCCTTAAATAATTCTAGGTGCACTTTCGCCACACTCAGTATCAGATCATCTTCAAACTTTTTAAAGGAAAGTTTTGAAGCTTCGTTCAAACGAATAGATGATCTCTTCTTTGCATCGAGTACTCCAAAGTCAAATAAGGTATAAGAGGAATTCAACGAAATACTGTAGCTATCTGAATCCTGGTTTGTTTGAAAGTTTGATGATCGGGTCCCTGTGCCACTTAATGATAGGCTTGGTGACATTGTTCCTTTTTGAATTAAAAAATTCTGATAACTATTATCGAGCAATATTTTTTGGCTCTTCAAACTCTTATTATTTTCTAATGCCGTTTGCACTGATTGTTTAATATTTTGTGAGAAAGCTGCCTCGCAGAAACATATAATCGTCGAAAATAATATTATAAAAGTCTTAGCATTCATTTAATTGTGACCTATTCATAGGGTAAATTCCCTGGCTATTTTAAACTCATCCAAAAGAGCACAATTTGCTTCAAAAAGATTACTCCACTGTACCCCTGATTTTGTTTTTGTCCCTAGCCTGCATTGACCCAAATATTTTTCTTTAAATACGGTCATGATTCTACCGTCGAGCTTAAGCTGATTTATGATTTCTTCATTTACATACTCAACAGCGCCCTCGATCAAAATTGCATCATAAGGACCTTCTGCTTTTGCCCCTTCGCTAATATTGCCTTCTTTAACCAAAATATTATCATAGCCGTTTTCAATTAACCTATTCTGAGCTTCTTGAGCAAGGTCATGTCTCTCTACAGCAACCACAAAATTGACAAGTGACGATAATAGAGCACAACTGTAACCAAAACCCGTAGCCAGACTGAGGACATTATCCGTAAGGTTGACATCTAAAAATTGGAGCATCTTAGCTAGCAGCCAAGGACTTATGGATATTCTATCATCTTGTATTAGTAAATCCGTTTCACTGTAGGACAAGCTAGAGAGGTTACTTGGCAAAAACTTGTCTCGCTGTACATCTTCTAAAGCCAAGAGAAGTTTTGGATTAGTTACATTTGCTGGTCGAATTAAGTTATCAACCATATTTTTTCGTGCTTTTTTGTAGTCAAACATTTGATAAACTCAACCAATAATTTAAGAAGAGAAAATAACTCAAAAAGATTTACATAATATTATATGTTCTTGCAATGAATTAAATTTTTTTATATTGCTATTTTCTGATAAATGGGCGACGTGGCGGAGTGGTTACGCAGCGGACTGCAAATCCGTGGACACCGGTTCGAATCCGGTCGTCGCCTCCATTTATAATTATTACAGAAAGCATAGCTGATTATTATGTCCCACTTCGTGAATAAAGAATACATTTTTGATATTATCAAAAAAATTGAGCATCCTGCCAATTTTGATCTTACAGAAAAGATCGAATCCATAAATGTTTCTAACCAAAAAGTACAAATAATTGTAAATTCAGAACTTACAAGCAATACAGAAAAGTTGACGCACCTATGGCAAACTTTAATTGAAAAAGATAAAAAAATTACAAGTTGTTCTATAATTTACACTACGCACAGTACCCCAAACCTAAAAAAAAATATGCATTCAAAAAATCAACAATTTTTGAATAAATTTAACTTATCTCACCTAGGGAAAATATTATTTATTGCCTCGGGCAAGGGAGGTGTAGGAAAGTCTACCATATCAAGTAATATAGCTGCACAAATAGCAGAGATGGGGTTTAAAGTAGGCCTAATGGATGCAGACATCTATGGACCTAGTCAGCCAAAAATGTTGGGACTAAATAACTCAAAAGTCGAAATAAAAAACAAAAAAATTAGACCAAAGAAAATAGGCAATTTGAGCATGATGTCAATGGGAATGTTATTCCCAGAGCATGAGGCCATTATCTGGAGAGGGCCTATGCTAATGAAGGCGATACAACAATTGCTTCTTGATGTTGCATGGGATAATCAAGATTATTTCATAGTCGACCTACCCCCTGGAACCGGCGACATACATA
>CAZOIZ010000050.1:0-7318 GCA_964580005.1 uncultured Rhodobacterales bacterium | reverse complement strand
TTCCTGAAAGAACCACCAACCATTGATGCAGATGATATGCTCTTTGGCGCTTCACTTAGGCTTGACTGAAATTTCATTAATTTTAGTAAAAAGTTTCTTTCAGAATTGGCAATTAGATTCTGTGACAACTCTTGCTCTAAAATTTCAATTCTCTCTTGAATGTCTATCTTAGTCCTCACCCCATAAAAACTTTTAAATTCACGTAATTTTTCCTTCCATAGCAGCAAGGTAGTACTTTTGCGCGAACGAATATTCCTCTCACTTGTTGTCTGCTTTGAGTAAAGATCCAAAAGTCTCATAAACCTTTTTGGTCGCCATAGGTGTCGTTTTAATGAAGCCTTCTTATAATCACTAATATCCAGCTCATTGATAGCGGTTGTTAAAATCTGAACATCGCCTGTTACTGAGCGCACTTTATATTTACTCAAAATTGTATTTATAAGCAGGTATGCTTCAACATCTAATGAAATCGAGTTATTTTTTTTTTCATCAAAAAATTCAAACCCCATTTGGTATTGTTCATTTGGAATGATTGACTCAAAACTTTGTCTTCTCCAAACATTGCCACTATAAAAATATTTAGCTTGAAGTGACTTACCTTTCAGATGTTTCAACAAAATTGGAACAGTAAAGTCAGGCCTTAAGACCTGTTCGCCTTTTACGGGATCGGACGTCGTGTAAGCCCTAAGTTTTAAATCTTCACCATAAAGGTCAACTAAGTCTGAAGCGGTTAAAAGAGAAGGCACACTAATCTCCTTTAATCCAGCTTTTGCAAAAATTGATCCTATGCGGCTTATTTCTAGCCGCAAATTAACAGAGTCTGTATTAGGTTTTCCAATCCCTTTTTGTGACTTCAGCATCCTATCTTCTTAGCAGTTCTATCATTTTTTTTACCAATAGTTCCCTTTTTACAGGAAATTGTGCTGGCTGCTCTTTCCATTCTTCATTCGAAGAGATGTTAGCTGAAAGTTTTCTACCTAGCTTAAGATCTTTAATTTGAACTAGATCCTCTTTAACTTCGTTGGTTCCAGCTACTATGGCGAATAATGCCCCACGCGAGTCTGCATACTTCATTTGCTTACCAAAATCTTTAGGGTTTCCAAGATACAAATCCGTATTAATCCCATTTTCTCTGAGGTCAGCAGCGATTTTTATATAGTGTTGCATTAGGTTTTTATCCATTATAGTTACTATAACGTCGACAACTGCCTTTTCATGATCACTATCACGTTCATGAAGAAAAGATACTAAACGATCAATACCAATTGAAACTCCAGTGGATGGAACTTTTTGGCCAGTAAATCTACTTACTAAATCGTCATACCTTCCTCCTCCAGAGATCGAGCCCAGAGATTTAGTGGGCGTAGACAACTCGGTTTCAAATACAGGTCCTGTGTAGTATGCCAAACCTCTCACAACACTAGGGTCTATTTTAAAAGAAAGGTCAGATCTGTCTTTTGAGAGCAAAGTGTCAGCTATATTTCTTAACTCACTCAACCCTTCTTGTCCAATCGCTGAGTCCCCGATGAGATCTTCCATTTCTTCCAAAGCCTTGTAAGGGTCATTATTTTTTATTTTCAAAAAACTTATTATTGTATCAATTTGACCAGTGCTGAGATTTGCACCTTCTGTAAAGTCCCCGCTGTTATCAGTTCTTCCTTTCCCTAATAGGCTCTTGACCCCCTCTAATCCAAGTCTGTCTAATTTATCTATAGCCCTAAAAACTACCAATTCAATATCACCCAAAACCGTATCATCCGTTAACTTAACAGCTTGAATTAGTCCAGAAAGGATTTTTCTGTTACTAATTCTTGTAGAATAATCGCCTATAGAAAACCCAAGTTCATTTAAGACATCAAACACTATAAAACACATTTCAGCATCAGCAATAACACTTGAAGTGCCAACAATGTCAGCATCAAACTGATAAAACTCTTTAAATCTATCTGGTCCTGGTTTTTCATTTCTCCATACAGGTCCAAAGCTATATCTCTTATATGGTACTTGCAGATTGTTTCGATGTTGAGAAAAAGCCCTCGCTAGAGGTGCGGTCAAATCATATCTTAAAGCAAGCCAAGAGTCATTCTCATCTTGCCAAGCAAAAACACCCTCATTGGGCCTATTTATGTCGGGTAAGAACTTTCCTAAAGCATCGACTGTCTCAATTGCCGGGGTCTCAAGTCTTTCAAATCCATAAAGTTCATAAATCCTTTTTACTACTTCCAGAACCTCATCCCTTTTGTTGAGATAAGAATGAAAATTATCCCTAAAGCCTCTAGGAGTTATTGCCTTAGGACGTGCGTTTTTCTTTGAAATATCCATTTAACTTACGACTTAATTCCTACTCTGCCTGAATCTCAAAAACACCCTCAACTGCTTTTATATTCTCAATCACTTCCGAACTGATATCATAAACATATGGTAATGAGATATTTGTTTTCTCCTGACTTTCTTCATCTTGAACTGTAATTGACACATTACCTTTATCGGAGTTTTCATTCATTAATGCACTTTTTAAAAGGCTTGATATTCTGCTGACCTGACATTTGTTGCTTATAACGAAATGATATTGCTTACGTTTTCTATCACTGATGAACTTTTCTAAATTTCTTACAGACTTAACATTTACTCGACTGTGACCATTTTGATCCTTAGTTTTTTCAATAACAAGGAGAACGAACGCACCGACCTCTAGTTCCACAGTCAACGTAGTTAGTCTATCTGGGAAAATAAAGACGTCAAAAGTTTTAACTCTGTGATCAATTAGACTGACTAAGAAATATTGTTTTCCATTATTTGTTGTCTTTAAAGTTACGTCTGTTATGAAACCAGCCGTCATGATGCTTCGAAAATCGCTTGTTGTATTTGAAAGTGTACCAAATTCCCTAATTCCAAGTGACTCGTAAAAGCTAGCCTCATAATTGAATGGTGACATAAAATAAATACCCGTAACATCATAAATCTCTTTAGACCTGAGTGAACGAGAAATTGAGTTCAAGGGTTTAAACTCAGGTTTCTTTATTGTCTCTATTGAATTTGAGAATAGATTGACTTGGCTTGACGCCTCCTCATCATGACAAGCGGCTGAATATAGAATAAGTTCCTCTAGGCTTTCTAGTATGGCAGTATTTTCAGATTTAAAGTCTGCAAAAGCTCCAGAATTGATCAACATCTCCAAAGGTCTTTTGCCAATTTTTTTTAATGGGACTCTTTTTGCAAAATCATAAATATCAACAAATTTACCTTTTCTATTTCTATTCTCAACAATTTTTGACATTGCCTCAAACCCAACATTTTTTATTGCGCCTAAACCAAATAGAATTTTTTCTTTACTTACCGAAAACTTTACCTCTGATCTATTTATACAGGGAGGACACATCGTCAAACCAAATGCATTTATATCATCAAAATAGTTAGAAAATTTCTCCATATTATTAATATCATTATTCATTGAAGCAGTAATGAATTCAGCGGTATGGTGAGTCTTAAGATAAGCCGTCTGGTAACTAAGAACTGCGTAAGCAGCCGCATGAGATTTATTAAATCCATAATTTGCAAATTTTGCTAGTAAGTCCCATATGGCATCAGCTGTTTTATTTTCTATTCCATTTTTATCTGCGCCTTTTAAAAATTTCGGTTTTTCTGCATCCATGACCTCTTTTATTTTTTTTCCCATAGCTTTTCTTAACAGGTCTGCATCTCCTAGACTGTATCCAGCCATTTTTTGCGCGATCTCCATAACCTGTTCTTGATAAACTATAATTCCATGAGTTTCATCTAGTATCTTATCAATAGAAGCATGTAGAAACTGTCTTTTATTTGGGTCATTTTTTGCTTCGCAGAACGCAGGTATATTTTCCATTGGACCTGGTCGGTACAATGCTACTAAAGCAATGATATCCTCCAATGAATTTGGCTTAAGGTCAATCAAGGCATCTCTCATACCCTTACTCTCGACCTGAAAGACAGACATTGTCTTAGCATCTGAATAAAGCTTAAATGTTTGAGCATCATTTAAAGGTATTTTATTTATATCAAGGTCAGTGGAGCTAGCGGAATTCACAAGTGAGACAGCTTCTTTAATTATTGTTAGTGTTTTTAACCCAAGAAAATCAAATTTTACTAGCCCCGCCTTCTCGACCCAATCCTTAGTGAATTGGGTTGCCGGCATATCAGATCTAGGGTCCTGATACAAAGGTACCAACTCGACTAATTTGCGATCACCAATAACAATACCTGCAGCGTGGGTTGAAGCATTTCTTAACACTCCTTCCAATTCTCTTGATATATTTAGCATTCTAGAGACTTGTTCATCGTTCTTAGCTTCATCAATTAAAGCCTCTTCAGTTTGAATAGCCTCGCTAAGGGACACAGGCTTTGTACCCTGCACAGGAATAAGTTTTGCTATCTTATCCACCCTTGAGTAAGGAAGTTGGAGTACTCGTCCTATATCTCTTACGGCGGCCTTAGACCAGAGAGCACCAAAAGTGATAATCTGAGCAACATTTTGCTTCCCATATTTTTGTTTAACATAATCGATAATCTCATTCCGTCTATCCATGCAAAAATCAATATCAAAATCCGGCATTGATATTCGGGATGGGTTAAGAAATCTTTCAAAAAGTAAAGAGTATTTGATTGGGTCTAAATCTGTTATTGTCAAAGCATATGCTACCAAGCTACCTGCCCCCGAACCTCGACCTGGTCCTACAGGAATTCCCTTAGCTTTTGCCCATTTAACAATATCTGCTACAATCAAAAAGTAGCCGCTGAAGCCCATATTCTTAATAACTGCCAGCTCGTAAGAAACTCTATCAAGGTAGACTTTCTTATCGTCCACACCCGAGAGTTCTTTGAATCTTACCTCCAAGCCTTTTTTTGCTTCTTGGGCTAAATCTGCGTCTGCATTAGGTGAAAACCTTGGCAGCATTGCGTCCCTTGATCTCGGTCTAAAAGAACACCGCATGGCGATTTCAACTGTGTTTTCAATGGCCTCAGGAATATCATCAAAGAGATCTTTCATCTCATTCTCCGATTTAAAATAATGATCCATGCTCAAAGAACGCCGTTCTTGTTTCTGGTCAACAAAGCTTCCCTCTGCAATACATAGCAATGCATCGTGAGGTTCGTAGAGTTCTTGATCCAGAAAATATACGTCGTTTGTTGCTACGAGTGGTAAATTATGTGTATCCGCCATTTCCAAAATATTGCTTTCTGTATTTACTTTCATACTAAAGTTATCTCCTAGAGGATGACGGTTCATCTCTAAATAAAATCGATCACCGAATGTTCTTTTAAAGTGAAGCAAAAGGTTCTCTGCGTCTTTAAATTTGTTTTCCCTCAAAAGGTTGTTGATTGGGCTCTCGTCACCACCCGACAAACAAATCAAGCCATCAGAGAATTTATCGATTTCACTGATGCGCATACCCTCAAATCGGTAAGTATCGTTTAGAAAGAATTTACTCGAAAGCTCCATCAAATTTCGATATCCTACTTCATTCTTTGCAAAAAAAAGCATGCTAATTTGGTCAGTTGCACTGGATTTTTTTAAGTTGATTTCCTTTGAGTTTATAGGCAATTGGCATCCTATTATAGGTTGTATGCCATTGTCTGAAAGGACTTCTGAAAACTCTAGAGCACCAAATAAGTTGGCTCTATCAGCAATTCCAACGGCTGGCATTTTAAATTCACAGCATCGGTCTGCCAATGCCTTTGCAAAAATAGCTCCCTCCAAGAGAGAGTAAATTGTTTTTGTTTTAAGATGAACAAACATTCTTACTTCGGTTTCTTTACTTTTTTTTACAGAGGACTTTTAACTATACGATTTTGTCAGTACACTTATCAACATTAACTTTGGAAGGGTTTATAAAAATTGATTTTTACTAAAATTGTCCCCCGAGTTTCTGAGACCGATGGTGTTGGGCATATTAACAATGTATTCATTCCCATTTGGTTTGAGGCAGGTAGAAGAGAAATATTTCGCATTTTTTCACCAAACCTCGACTTTGTAAACTGGAAACTTGCCTTGGTTAAAGTGACGGTCGAGTATGTAGATCAGCTTTATTTAGCAGAGAATGTAGAGATTAGAACTGGAATTGAAAAAATTGGAAATTCCTCATTCACTATAAAGGAAGAAATATATCAAACCGATAGACTTTGTGCTAAGGGCGAAGCAATTTATGTAAACTATAACTTTAAAGAAAAAAAATCTGAAACTATCTCAAATGAAACCAGAAATAAGCTTCAAAGTGTAAAATTCATAGAGAATTGATATGAAAACGATAGTTATAAAATCACAAATTACCTTAATGATTGATGAAGAAGATGAAGACGATGCACTTTTAAAGGCAAATGATTGGCATCAGCGGGTAGGCCGTTTTCTTACTTTAGTTGATAAAACTCTCACTACTGGCGTTCAATTTAAAGATTTGAGAATTAACATTGTGGAAATAGAAAAAGAATCATAAACTTAATTGCAGGAACAAAAAAGTTTCTGTTATCTTACATGATGATATTATTAGGGAGGCTATTATGATTTCAAAAATCTTAAAATTAGGTACTGTGATGGCAATAGGTTTTCTTGTTTCATCCTGTTCAAGTGGCAATGGGGCAAATAGCCTTATGAGAATGTTTTCCGGAAATCCCGAAAGAACCATTACAGTAGCTATAAAAGATGGTACAGCAAAGCAACTTAAAAACTCGTGGGACAAGAAAGCTTTAAGTGCATGTGGCTCACCTTACACAGTGGTTAATCTAGGAACAGCGGTAAGTACGGCGGGAGGCCATAATTCTCTTTCTGGCACTGTTTCTTGTAACTAGCTAACATAATGACAGAAATAAAAGGATATAATTTTGATACAAAACAAATCTTAAGCACTCTGCAGGACTGGGTTGAGGTCGAGAGTCCTACCTTTGATAAAGATGCGGTAAATAGAATGATGGATTTGTGCTCTAATTTTCTTGCCCAGATGGGTGGAAGACTTGAAAGAATCCCAGGCAAACAAAATCTTGGTGATTGCTTAAGAGCTACTTTTAATGAGACACCAGAAAATTTAAATTCCCCTGGTATTCTCATAATGGGTCACATGGACACGGTTCATCCAATCGGAACCTTAAAAAATTTTCCTTTCAGGGTCGATGGTAGTAAGTGCTTTGGCCCAGGGATTTTCGATATGAAAAGTGGAAATCTTATAGCAATGGAAGCGGTAAAAATGCTTATGAGCGAAGGAGATTTACCTAACCTGAAAATTACGATTTTGATAACATCAGATGAAGAAATTGGGTCACCAAGTACCAGAAGTCTTATTGAGTCTGAGTC
>CAZOIZ010000049.1:0-7423 GCA_964580005.1 uncultured Rhodobacterales bacterium | reverse complement strand
GAAAAGAAGAGTTTAAGGATAAAGATTGGGCAGCTGAAGTTGATAGCTTTCGGCTTAATAATGAAGGAGCAAAAGAGTCGCTAATAGAGTTTGCTGAAAGCCTTTATTAAAGATTGCTTCAAATTAAAGCAAAAACTTTCCATTTATCTACTCTAAGTTTAAAATCCGCTCAGCTAATTTGATGCCGCTTGATGCTGCATCTAGAATCGTACTGCCTGAACACCAATCACCGCAAATACCAACCTTTTCCCTGTTATAATATAGATAGGGGTTCCCCAAGGGCCGTTCAGTAAACCCATAAAGCCAACGGTGGCCAGCTTCGTAAGTTGGTTTTGGTAAAGAAAAGGGAATGACATTTCTTATTTCTTTAAGTAATAGCTCTTTAATTTTATTTTTGTCGTTGTTGACTACTTTCCTAGCGAAGGGTTCTTTTGTGTGAACGGTTAGGCAGAATAACCGCTGCTCACATTTGAATCGATTATTTTCTACTTGGATATAAACTTTTTCGTTCGAGAAATGTTTGTCTTTCACAGGTTCTGGATTTATGTCAAAGGAAAAAAGAGCAGCTGCAGAGCTTCTCATTTGGACTCTCTTCAATAGACTGTCAAAATTATCAATTTGTTTATTAATTAGACTTTTAGCTTGATTTGGAGGTATTGAAAGGATCAAGAGGTCATAAGGTGTTTTTTCATGAACGCTACCTCTATGCTGTACACAAATTGTCTTATTATTTAAATTTAATGAGATAGCCTCACAGCTCTCCCGAATATTTAAATTGTTTCCAAAATAATTTACAAAGTCTGCAACTGAATTTATGGGCTCAAATTGATTTCCTTCACGCTGTATTATTTTGTCTTTCTCTGCACTTTTGAATATTTCTAATCCAAATTCTGGCAATTTTTTATGGCTGTAAAAGTCAGGTAGAGAACATGCACCATGATGGAATACCGCTCCATCAGTTTGTCGTGTACTCATCCTTCCACCTGTATTCCTGCCTTTATCAAGTATTAGCGCAGAATGGCCCGCCTCGGCCAATCTTTTGCCACATAATAATCCAGAGACGCCAGCACCAATTATTACAATTTTTTTCTTAGTCATATATAGATCATATTTATGTTTCAGATTTTTTTATATTAGATTTATCTAAAATAAGAGATAGATTATTCAATTTTGATAAATAGGTAACAAAAGGGTCCCCTTTTTTTTCAGAACATTCTTTATGAGTAAAAAAGCAATTTATACAGAGGGTTAATCTTCTTTTTTTCCCAATATCTATTTTGGTTATTGGAATGGTTTCATCATAATCAGGATGAGGGTTTTCTGTTGCTTTACAAAAGTCACACTTCGCTTCAGGTTGGTTATAAATAAACTTCTGCATTTTTAGCTCTTCTCTAAACATCTAAAGTCGGCTGCGGGTTTATTCCCTGCAAAGTCAATATGGCAGATATTTTTCTCATGACGTTGACACCACACTTGAATGCCAATTTGAGTAAAGCCCACATCCACCTTTACATAATCGCGAAGAGTAATGTCTGGATTTTGTAAATTTTGGTATTCTTTGAAACAGGTTTCACATACAACAGGTTCCTTTATATTATTTACTAGAGTTTTGTAATTCTTATTCAAAATATCTCCTCATAAATTGAAATAACTTCTTTTAAAATTTTTCAAATTAATGTGTAACTTAGGTTCTAGAAACTTTAAAATCTATGCCTGAAAATTATAATTCCTTATGTGCTCTATCTCTAAGAGGGGCCTTAGTAATTTTACCATTCACATTTCGTGGAAGAGGTTCTTTGGTGATTGTAATTTTATCTGGAACCTTATAATCAGCAACTTTTTCCAATAGTTGGAGGCGAACTTGACTAGGCTCGATCAATGTTGATGAAGAAAAAATAAACGCATGTGATCTTTCACCTAGTATAGGGCAAGGGTACGGAACCAAAGCAGCTTCTTGGACTTCATCCATTAACATCATCAGGTTTTCTATTTCGGCACTAAAAATTTTATATCCTCCACGATTTATCATGTCTTTCTTTCTATCATGAATACGTATAAAGCCATTTTCATCTTGGCTGGCGATATCACCAGACTTCCAATAACCATCATGGAAAGAACTTTTAGTCGCCTCTTGGTTTTTCCAATACCCCGGTACAACCATTGGACCTTTAATCCAAAGCTCTCCAGTTTCACCTTGTTGTACTTCTTTATTTTTATCATCAACAATTTTAATTTCGCCGCAAGGTACCACAACACCTACGCTATCACCAGGATCATTGCAATTAATTGGAATAATAGTGGTAGGGGAAGTAGTTTCAGTTGCACCGTAAGCATTATTTAAACTCAGAAATGGTAACTTTGAAGCTAATTCCTTTCTCACAGCATCCGGCATCGGTGCCCCTCCAAAGGCTCCAATTCTCCATGATTTTAGATCCTCAGCAATTAAAGCATTACGATGAAGCAGTAAGGCGTACATTGCCGGAACGAGTATCGAGTATGTTAATTCATGTTTTTTTGCAAGAATTGCAAACTCTTGTACTTCAAAATGCTCCATTATGACAATTTTCCCAGCACATCCAACTAAAGTCAGGATTTGAGCTACTAGACCAGTAACGTGACTTGCAGGTACGGCAAGAATAGTGCATTCACCGTCTTTAAGTCCCAGCGCCATTTGAAAATGAAGAAAAGAATGAACAAGCCCAAGATGGGTCAGTATGGCGCCCTTGGGACGACCGGTAGTACCAGAGGTATACAGTAGTATTGCTGGTTCTTCCTCAAAAATTTCTTTTGAAGAAATTTTTTCCTCAGCGCCTTTTTTAAGTAATTCATTAAACTTTAGGCAATCAGTATTCGTTTCAACTTGTGTAGTTATAAAAAGTATTGAATGCCCATCTTTGTTAATCGGTTGTTCTTTCTCAGTTTCTTTATCAAATATAACTGCGTGCACCCCTGCATCATCATAAAGAGAAATAAGCTCTTCTTTTTTGTGTCTATGACCAACAGGCATTGCGATTAGACCGGTTTTGAATGAAGCAAAAAGTGCTACTACAAACTCAATGCTATTTGCGAGATTGATAACCAGGATATTTTTCTCTTTTAATCCAGATTTCAATAACCCTACAGCAAAGCTATCAGACAACTCGTCTAGCTGTTTATAGGTTATAAAGTGCTCTCCAAAGCATAGAGCTATTCTATTTGGATGTTTTTTAACAACATTTTTAAAAATTTCGAGGAAGTCATTTGGCCTATCGTGTAAGCACAATAGTTCGCGATCATCATAATGAGGTTCAATTTTTTTTTTTATTTTCATAGTGTTGAGTTCTTTACTATTATCCCTAAACCACCGCTACCTTCTACAAAATTTATTATGGAGAGTTTTAAAGCTTTATCTAGATAAAAAAATCATCCGATAAAACATCCTGTTAAAAGTCTTAAAAAGGCTTACTTTCAATCCATTCTACAGTTTCACGCATTATTGTGGGAAAATCCCTTATCTTAATTCCAAGGCTATCTCTTCGTTTAAAATCAAATTGCGTTGGTGCTACGGGGTCTTCTGAAATAGGTTCGGGCATTTGCATGTCTGGTATTAGCTTCTGGCACTCCTTGTAAATATCATTCCAATGGAAACTTTCCAAGACTCCAAAGTAACGACCAGAAGCAGAAGGATCTTCGTATGCTGCCAAAAATAGCCTAGCCAAGTCTTGGAGATGTATTAATGAAGCGGAGTCATTTGGCACTTTTTGATGTCTTGGAGCTCCTCCTTCTAAGACTCTTTTAATCCATAAAAATGGATTGTGTTTTAAATGTTCTGGTAATATGGCGGACCCGTACAATCCAGTAGGTAGAAATACGGATAGGCGCATATTGTTTTCAGCACAAAATTTGAATGCAGCCTTTTCCATGTAAGTTTTAGCGGCCGATGTATACTTTTTTGAATTGCATTGCTCCTTTTCATCTGACCAATGGTCCTGTTCATTTTTTATGGAAACCGGGGGAATAGGATTTGTACTAGAAGTAGAGGAACAAATTAGAATATTCATCACGTTATTTTTTTTTGCTGTCTTAAGAATATTTAGGCAACCATCCACTGTTGGTTTGATGATTTCATTATAGCCTCTTTCATCATCAAGCTCCTTTGCGGGTGTTCCATCAAAGCCTTTATATGTTGGGATAAGGCAACAAACAAAAGCAGCGTCAGAATTTATGAGAGGATTATCTAACGAAGAAATATCTGCCATGTCTGCTGAAAAAAAGTTGGCATTCGTTCCAGAAGTAAGGCTTTTTAATCTGGTAATTCTATCTTGATCCTCAACATTCCTGAGTGTGCCATTAACATGATAGCCCTTATCTAGTGCTTCTCTTAAAATGCATGAGCCAACTAAACCGCTTGCTCCAAAGATAGTTAATAATTTTTTCTCCACCGATTCACCCATTAAAATTAAGTTTTATTATTCCTGAGACTTTATGGTAAATCTAAAAACCAGTTTAGTCCCTAAGAAAAATTTTAGTGACACCAATTCCCGTTGCTTGATAAGCATCATAAATTTCATCAGCTCCTGAAATTTTGAGTGTCTTGGGGTTACCTTGAGATCGAGTGGGAACAATTATTTTTCCTTTGAAACCGTAGCGTCTTGCTTGCTGTGTCGACCAATTTTGAGCATGAAATTCTGGTAGAGCTAATATAATGGCTTTTAATTTGCCAAATCGGAGCTTTGACCAAAACCCTGGATCCTCGGCATCTGCAAAAGATACCCTTTTACCAAATTTTAATTGTTCCTTGACAAGATTAGTATCGGCGTCAAATCCTACTACTTTTACGTTATTAGCTGACAAATTATCAAAAATCGCGCTACCTACTCTTCCCATGCCCAGAACCATAACATCAGCGCCACCACATGTATGCGGTTGCTCGTCTGGATGATGTTGACGTCTTTCAAAGTTCACTAAATACTTCTCAATTACTACAAAAATCTCATGCACTGAGTTATTCAAGATAGTGCCAAATGCAAAGCTAAAGCATATAGTACAGGTTAGAATGGAGAATATCTCCGAGTTGAGAAGTCCATTTTGTTCCCAAGAAGATATAAGTATTAATGAGAATTCTGAATAAGTTGCTAGCGAAATAACTATCAAAAACGCGGTATAAGCTCTCAGCTTAAATGCCAATAGCAGACCAAATAAAACAATCGATTTAAGAAATATAAGTATTGTTATTAACAATGCAGTTTGAATAATCTGTAAATTTAGATCTAAGCTCATTCCGAGCGAGAAGAAAAATGCTATTAATAAGATCTCTCTTATTGTCCATATTCTTTCTCCCAGTTGTTTTGCAGACTTATAGTTTGCCATTAACATACCTAGAGTGAGAGCACCGATTTCTCCTGATAATCCAGCGTATTTGAATAGTGCTGAACCTAATAACAAAGCCAGTAAGATTGTAGCAATCAGCTCCAATTCTTCACTTGGATTAAATTTTTCTAATAATATTTTTAATATTGGGATTAATAAGGGTAACGCAAGCAGGTAAAGAGCTGAAGGTTTCCATGATGTGTCGTTTGTAAGTAACAGGACTATGAGAGCTAAAATATCTTGAAATATCAGCAAAGATATCGCTAATCTGCCGTGAAAAGTTGTTAGCTCATTTCGATTTTCAAGAGCCTTTGACGCTATAATTGTACTGGAGAAGGTAAAGGCTAAACAGATTAGTATTTTGATTTCCATGTTTACGCCAATATTAAGGAGAAACAAAAAAATTAAAAAAACAACAGAAGAGTGCATCAAAAATACCAAAAAGAGTGAGGTATTTAATAGTGATGAGGGTTTGATTTTCAAACCTATAGAAAATAAAAGAAGCTCGACTCCAATCTCAGATGGTATGTCTAATAGTGATTTTCCACTTCCGTCATAGAGTGAGAATACGTAGCCTGACGCAATAAATCCTACAATAGTAGGAATAAATACTAATCGACACAAATAGCCAGCAAAAAGTGCGCCCGCCATCCATAATAATATAGTTTCCAAATTTTCGTTCCTCGATTACCAACTTAAGGGTAGTTTTAAAAGATATTCAGTCAAATTCGGTTCCCTGATATCATTTTGAAAATGCTCTTTTCACAATGATTTTTCGTTTTTATAGCTTTTCTGCTTAAGGATACCAGAGGCCAAAAATACGCCTATGGCTACCAGAAAAATTCCTGCCATCTTAATCGCTGGCACGGTCTCATTTAAAAAAATAATTCCTCCTAGCATTGCAAGAATTGGTGTTAATGCACCGAAGGCACCCATCTCCGATGCCCCTATTAATCGAACACCATAGTTGAAAAGAATGGTGGCTAAAATACCGATTATCAAACTTTGAATAACTATGGTAATCCCTATATCAATAGCAGATACATTGGTGAAGTTTACCCTTCCTGTGAACAGTAATATAGGGGTTATGAAGAGAGTGCCCCAAAACAAACCTATTAAAAGGCCGTGAAGGGGAGTAAGTCCACTTTGCCGAAATATAACTGAATAGATAGCAAATAATCCCGACCCAATAAGAAAGAGAATATGGCCTCTCCATACTCCCGCGTCGGAATTAAATAAAATTTGCCATAAGCCAACCAATAGTGCTCCCACCAGTATGATAAATAATCCAATTCTACGTACGTGGTCTAACTTTTCTCCTAATATCAAAAAAGCAGCTAATGCGGTCCAGAAAGGTAGCATACCAGGAGCAAGCACCCCACCGTCGGATGCCGGCGCAAACGATAGTCCACTTGATACAATGTATGGGAATATAGCACTAGCACCAATCATCAGCATTCCGGCTTTTAACCAGGACAAACCTCTGGGAATCAAATCATATTTTATCATAAAAGGTGCCATAATTATGGTACTTGGTACTAGCCTTAAAAATAGAACCTCCTCGACGGTGAATGTAGTACTTACAGAAAATCTAGTCGCAACTATGAAGACAGCCCAGATAGAAACTGTCATTAAAGCAACGATAACTCCTAAATAGCGGTGATCTAAACTAAGCATTAGTTATTTCTATATATATTCAGCGATCTTTCTAGGTTTATTTTTAAAATTAGATGTACTCGAATGGTTAAAGGCTTCATACTTTGGAGAGTTTAAGAATTAGAAAGGTGCCAAATGAATGTGGATGGAACGTGTCTATGTGGGCAAATTCAGTTTAAAGCGGATATTGACCCGCAGACAACAACAATCTGTCACTGTACGGATTGTCAAATAAATTCAGGTACGGCATTTGGTTATGTCGTTGGTGCTGTTAACGATAGCTTTAAGCTTTTAAGGGGAGAATTGAGCTTTTATATTAAAACAGCTGATAGTGGTGCAAAACGTGAGTTAGCATTTTGTGGTAAGTGTGGAACAAGAATTTATGCTCGACCGGTAAAGAAACAATCTGGATTTTTTG
>CAZOIZ010000048.1:0-7551 GCA_964580005.1 uncultured Rhodobacterales bacterium | reverse complement strand
AAAGGAAGTATTACAGATACAAACTATAAAAATATTCAGAGAAATTCAAAAAAGGTCGCTGACGGCTTACAAAAGCTTGGGGTTAAAAAAGGAGATGTCATAGGTGTTATGGCGTGGAACAATCATCGCCACCTTGAGGTTTGGTATGGCATTCCCGGAATTGGCGCAGTTAATCACAACCTAAATCCAAGATTATTTTCTGAACAACTTATTTACATCATAAATCATGCGAACGATAAAATCTTGATCATTGATTTAGACCTTGTACCTATAATCGAGAAAATAATAAACGATTGTCCTAACGTCGAGAAACTAGTAATACTATGTTCCAGAGAAGATCTGCCTTCTACTGATTTTTCAGAAGTGATCTCATATGAAGAACTTCTATCACTGGGAAGTGAAAATTTTGAGTGGATAACTGGGGAAGAAACAGACGCGTGTGGAATATGCTATACCTCTGGAACGACAGGCAACCCAAAGGGAGTTGTATATACTCATCGATCTAATACATTACACGCTCTCACACAGGCCGCCCCCGACATGCTTAATTTATCTAGTAGCGATACAATAATGCCAGTTGTTCCACTTTTTCATGCTAATGGATGGTCTATAGCCTATACAGCCCCATTAGTGGGATCTTCCATCGTTTTTCCTGGTGGCGATTTAAGCCCATCTTCTCTTTACGATATGCTTGAGAAAGGTGTAACTATTACTGCAGCGGTACCGACAGTTTGGTTACTACTATTAAATTTTCTTGAAAGTGAGAAAAAAGAACTCAGCTCGCTTAAACGTGTAGTAATAGGAGGTTCGTCTTGTCCAAGAAGTGTAATTGAAGATTTCCAAAATAAATATGGGGTGAGAGTGCTACACGCTTGGGGAATGACAGAACTCTCTCCACTCGGTACTATCTGCTCATTCAAACCGGAAATAGAAAGTTTAAACGAAAGTGATAAGCTCGACATACAAGAAACAACTGGGCACCCTCCTTTCGGCGTGGATCTAAAAATTGTCGACGACTATGGTAAAGAAATAGAATGGGATGGCAGCACTCAAGGCGATCTTTATTGTAAGGGAGCTGCAGTTGTTAAAAGATATCTCAAAATGGATGAATTAGCCGTTGACAGTGATAATTGGTTTAATACAGGAGATGTTGCGACCATTGATAAAAATGGGTATATGCGAATTACAGATAGATCAAAAGATGTAATCAAATCAGGTGGAGAATGGATCTCATCAATTGACTTAGAAAACGCAGCAGTTGGTCATTCTAATGTTGCTGAAGCAGCGGCAATCGGGGTTCCTCATCCTAAATGGGATGAACGACCTGTCTTGGTAATAGTGACGAATGATGGCAAAGATACCGATAAGAATAGTATTATTAGCCATGTATCGGAACGGGTAGCTAAGTGGCAGAAACCAGACGATGTGATTTTTGTAGACGAAATTCCACATACAGCAACTGGTAAAATTTCAAAACTAGAACTTAGAAAATTAGTAGCAAATCTGGATTATAAGCATCCAGATTTAAGATAGATTGATTGGGTACTCTAAACTCGAGGTTAAAGGCGAGTGGAGGTCTAATTCTGATAAACCCACGGAAGTGTTAGTTGCGTTTGGCTCGATTTCTCTTGATATCTTTGATACAAAAGGAGATCCCATAAGGCAATGGGCTTACTCCTCCATATTTCTAAAAAAAAGAGAAGCGTCCAAATCCATGTTTTGTCCAGACTTGGAAGAAACTGAAAGTCTTTATATTTTTGACCGTGATGCAGTAAACCACTTGATACTTTTATGTAATAAAACCAAGCGAAAAAACCTTGCTAAACTTTTTCCATGGTTTTTTATCATTATCTTATTTATTGTCTACTCTACCTTTTTTTCAGGCTACCTCAGAATATTTACTGAAAAGATTGCCCTCTCTATAACCTCTACTGAACAAGAGATTAATCTTGGCGACATAATGTTTAGTGAAATTTCTGGGATATCATATTGCGATGTAAACAAGACCAATGAATATATTCGAAGCTTAGACAAAAACTACCTTTCTGCAAAGAGTGGTGATATTGAGCTAATTTTTATAAATCAAAAAGAAGATAGAAGTATCTTGTTCCCTGGAGGAAAATTACTTGTGCCCTACAGTATCTTGGAAAAAAAGAATGGAGCATTTGTATTAGCAGAAACAACCAAATTTGCTCTGGAGGCTATAAAAAACAAAAAGGTAATAAAAAAGTTCTTTTCTAAACAACGAGGTAAATCTCTACTAATATATATTTTTGGAAATTTTACTAAATTAAATTTTGATAAGGATAATGGTCTATTTATCAGTTCAGACGGCAACACTGAGTTGCTTGAGGAGAGCTTTAATGACAACGAATGGCTTACATTAAAAAATCTTTGCAAGCTTTAATTATATACTATCTTTCCACCTTCAATTTTTGCATTTTTGTCCACTATTTGTGAAATCATTGGATTATGGGAAGCAATAATTGCTGAAATATTATGTTCTTTTATTAGTTCTATTAGAAAACTCATAACTTTTGAAGTGGTTGACTGATCAAGATTTCCTGTCGGTTCATCTGCTAATAGTAAAGCCGGTTCATTAATAATTGCTCTACATATTGCAACCCTTTGCTGCTCACCTCCTGATAATTCAGCTGGTCGGTTATTCATCCGTTTACCTAACCCTACCTTTTCTAGTAGATGTTGGCCTTTTTTAACTGCAATTTTTTCCGATGTACCATCAAAAAGTAATGGGAGAATAATATTCTCTAATGCCGAAAATTCTTGAATGAGGTGATGAAACTGAAAAACAAACCCAATGTTTTTTCTTCTAATCATTGATGTTTGAAAGTCATTTTTAGTGTTTACTTCTGAGCCATTAATAAAAATATCACCGGAACACTTACTATCTAATAAGCCTGCAATTTGAAGAAAAGTGGTTTTTCCTGAACCTGATGGTGAAAAAAGACCAACAACTTCATTTCTCTTAACACAAAAATCCAATCCCCTAAATATTTCGACCGATGGTACATTACCGTTTCCACCATAGGTCTTTGTAACTTTCTGCAACCTCAAAACAATATCATTCATATTTCAAAGCCTCTGCAGGATCCAAATTTGCTGCTTTTCTGGCAGGAAAAATTGTTATTATAAAAGAGATAGACAAAGAGACCGACAATGCGAAAACTACGTCTTCTATTCTTAACCTTGCTGGCACCTGAGCCAAAAACCTAATCTCTTCATTCCAAACTGAGGATCCAATTATGTACTCAACAAGCCATTGTATCTCATTTATGTAAGTTACAAATAGCATCCCGATAATGACGCCTAAGATCGTTCCAGACACTCCAATTAAACTCCCACAAATAAAAAATATTCTTAAAATTGATGATCTTGTTAACCCAATAGACCGAAGTATTCCGATATCTCTACCTTTATTCTTAACTAACATTACAAGCCCAGAGATAATATTCATAGCAGCAATCAACACTATAAGCGACAGAATTATAAACATTACTCGGCGTTCCAAATCTAAAGCATCTAAGAAAGCCGCTGTTCTCTCTTTCCAAGACCAAAGAAAATATCTTTCTCCCAACTCATCTGTAATATTTTTTTTGAATTCATCAACATCAAATGGGTTTTCCAAAATTACTTCAATTAAGTCAGCCTTATTAGCCCTATTAAAAAATACCTGAGCATCTTTTATCGGCATATAGATTCTCGTACTGTCTATATCATATCGGCCAACTGAAAATATATATGTTACTTTATACACATTTACCCTTGGAATAGTTCCAAAGACTGATTTTGCCCCATTCGGACTGATGAGTTTAATTGTATCATTAATAGATAAATTCAGTTTTCTAGCGAGTTGAGATCCTATAGCTACCCCCTCGTTAAGATTTTCCACACTGCCCTCAGAAGTGTTGGGCTTATATACTAACCCTATATTTGCTAGATCGCTTCTGCCAATACCATAAACTTCTACCCCAGTACTGTTGTTATTTTTACTAGCTAGAACTTGATCCTTGACCATAGGGTACGCTGCTTTGAAATTCTTTTTATTCTTTAAGTCTTGTATGATCGTTCGTATTTCGTCAAAATTAAATCCTTCATCAAGGCCGGTGGTTTGAGTCTTTTTGTAAATTGCGAGATGGGAATTAGCCCCAACAATCTTTTCTACAAATTCTGTTCTAAAACCAATCATCACCGCCTGGACTATAACTAAGGTTGCTACTCCCAAAACCACGCCTATAAGGGCATACCATGCTATTATAGATATACCGCCTTCCCTTCTTTTTGACATTAGATAACGCCATGCAATTATGAACTCATATTTTTTAAAAATAGCCATTCAGATACTAGACCTCTAAGAGGGCTTTATGAGCCGTAGAAATTTTTTCTAGTAACTCTCCCAAAGTTAATAGGCTTCTCTCCCCACTTCTTCTATGTACAAGCTCTACTTTCCCTTTCTTGAGACCATTCGGACCAACTACAATTTGCCACGGCAACCCTATTAAGTCCATTTTTGCAAATTTAGATCCCGGCCTTTCGTCTGTATCATCATATAAGATCTCGATTCCATTAGAACCTAGTTTCTCATAAACTTGATCACAAACTTTGATACACGCCTCGTCTCTGTAATTTAAATTTATAAGGCCAGCAAAAAAGGGAGCAACTGGTTCTGGCCAAATAATACCTTTCTGATCGTGGCTTGCTTCAATAATTGCGCCTACTAATCGAGAAACTCCTATACCGTGACTTCCCATATGTACAGGCACTCTTTTGCCATCAGGGCTTACAACAAATGCTTTCATTGGCTCTGAATATTTAGTGCCGAAATAAAATATTTGCCCTACCTCAATCGCTTTACTTTCTATCCGATGATCTTCTGGAACCTCTAGGAAGAGATTTTCATCATGAGTGTCCTCAGTTCTAGCATAAGGTTTAGTCCATCGTTCCACAATTTTTTCTAGATCGTTATTCTGATAGTAGTCGAGTTTTCCCTGACCTGTATCCAGGTCAAGCAAGGTTTTATCAAAGAAAACTTTGCTTTCTCCGGTATTCGCCAAAACCAAGAACTCATGACTATAGTTGCCTCCAATGGGCCCAGTTTCAGCCCTCATAGGTATAGCCTGTAATCCCATCCTATTAAATGTTCTTAAATAGCTTACAAAATGTCTATTATAGGCATTTATGGCTTCCTTTTCGTTCAAATCAAAATTATAGCCATCTTTCATGTAAAACTCTCTTCCTCTCATCACGCCAAATCTCGGTCTTAATTCATCTCGAAATTTCCACTGAATGTGGTATAGGGTGAGAGGAAGGTCTTTATAAGAGGATACATTAGACCTAAATATGTCTGTAATTAATTCTTCATTGGTAGGACCATATAAGTAATTACGATCCTGCCGATCTTTAATTCTCAGCATTTCCTTTCCATAGTCATCATATCTTCCACTTTCCTGCCATAATTCTGATGGTTGAATTGTTGGCATTAACATGGGTATATGCCCTGCTTTTATCTGCTCATCATGCACAATTTCTTCAATTTTCTTTAGAACTTTAAAGCCTAGTGGTAGCCACGAATATATGCCAGCCGTTGTCTGTTTAATCATTCCACAGCGCAACATGAGCTGATGACTAACTATTTTTGCTTCTGCTGGAATTTCTTTTAAAACTGGCAAAAAATATTGGCTGAGTTTCATTTCATTCTCCTCAACTATTTAAGTAGCTTCTTTTTTTTGTTTATAGGGAAACATGACTTCAATGCTTTATTCAATTCTTGAACCCGTCTTTCTACAATCTCACCGTTAAAAAAGTCTATTTTTGATTGAAAGCATAATTCTACCTCATTTGCTCTTAGCCTAAAGTCTATTTTATCAAAAAGACTTTTTTCACCAAAGAAAGTGGAAGCCAACTTCAATCCCTTACCTATAACAAGAGCGATTTTTCTCTTCTTAATAGGCACAATTTTGAATAATTTGCTATTAAAAATCTTTTCTGGTTTTGCCTTATGTCTGAACAAAAGTATCATCGCCAAGAATACTCTTTCTTTGTGACTGAGACCACTAATATTTGAACGAGTAACTAGCTCTAGGCACATTTCGGTTTTATAATCAGGATGTGCGATCCATGCAACGTCATGTAATTTAGTCGCAGCTAAAATAACTCTTTTCGTTTTGCGGGGAAAGTTTTCATATAATGGTGAAATCCATTTGAAAGTATGTTTAGACATTTTAGGAAACCTTGCTTCTTTTTTTTCAAAAAATTTAGCGGCCTCAATCAATGGATCCTTTTTTTTCTGTACCTCACTCAGATTCTGGTAGATCAAGCCCTCTCTTACACCAAAAGACGAAAAAGTGAGCTCCTTTATTTGAAGCTCATCAATAATAATTTCTAACAATCGAGCAGAGTGCGGCAAAAGTTCCAATCTCTCTAAAGAAATATTCGTTTCGTCATATCTGGTGAGAAATGAACTATCTTGAATAAATTTCAAAGTCTTTTTAAGTTTTTTACTCTTAACTTTATATCCTTGGATTATCTTTAGTGGATACTTGATCCTCTGCATATGTATTTTTGCTATCGCCCTCCAAGATCCTCCAATTAAAAAAAATGGTTTGTCTTTTATTATATTAGAATCGATAACACTCAACAGCTGTTTGCGCATATAACTGTCTAAATTCTCAAATTTTCTTCCCAATTTCGTTATTGCAAGAGGACCTAATAAAGCAGATTTACATTCGGTAACCACATTTTTACAAATATTGGCAAACTCTACTGAATTACCACCAAGGTCACATATTACCCCTTCAGCATTTGGAAACCCCAATAAAATACCCTGAGCTGCGTAAAGAGCCTCCTGCTCTCCAGATATTACTTCAACACCGATGTCTGTCTTTTTTTGAATAAGATCAACTAAAGTAGCGGAGTTACTTGCCTCTCTCAGTGCAGACGTACCAAACATTATAATTTTACTGATTTCCATATTCCGACAGATAGAGACATATCTGTTAATTATGTCCGACACTGCCTCAATTGTCTCAGAGTCAAAGGGCTTTCCTCCGAAAGAACGCATTCCTAGTCTAAAGAAAACCTTTTCATTATATAAATACAATGGTGAGCGCTTAGGACCATCAAAGACCACTAATCTAATGGAGTTAGAACCAATATCGATAATTCCTATTCTTTTCAAAAGTTTCAAAATGATTTTTTTCTATTATTTTTGGTATTCAATAAGCTTGGAGGAGCATTTAGTGCAGCTCTGCCTCTTCCTGACAAAGAAGGATTTTCAATAAAATATTCATGACAATTAAAGCTGGGTTCGTTTGGTTTGAATTGATGCCTCTTATACTGACCGTCAGGTTGAAGCACCCATGATTGCTCTTTATCAGCTAAATTAGCTACCATAATCTGATTAACAATTTGCGACTTCACGGTTGAATTTTTAATCTCCACAAAAGATTCTACTCGACGGTTCAAGTTTCTTCCCATCCAGTCCGCTGACGAAATAAAAACTTTAGCTTTCGTAGAGGGTAAATGAAATCCATT
>CAZOIZ010000047.1:0-7637 GCA_964580005.1 uncultured Rhodobacterales bacterium | reverse complement strand
GGTGTTGCAGCAACAGGAGTAACTTTTAGCTTTGCTGGCGCATTTGTAGTAAGAAAAAATGTCGTTTTGGGTGCAAGTTTAATCTGTTCTTTATGCTCATTACTTGTTTTTGTCTACTCACAAACAGGTTCGAACATAAATGTTTTTTTATTGGGACTACTGTCGACTTTGAGTGGCTCGCTATGGAGCATCGATTTTTCATTTCGAAGACCAATGCTTGCTGATGCCCTTCCCAAAGATTTAATTTCAGCCGGTGTTTCTTTAGATGTTTTATCTAGCCACGCGACAAGAATATTAGGACCTTTATTCGGTGGTATTATTTTGACTTATTTTGATTTGAATGTAGGTGTTTTTTTTCTATTTCTTCTCTATATCCTGTCGGTTTTTTTAGTCTCTACCCAAAAAGGAGACGCCTTAACAACTAATACAAATAGCTATACTCAGTCACTTCTAAAAGTTATAGGACAGACAAGAGATAATGTTAATTTGTTATCTGTAATATCTCTAACTTTTGTGTTCAATATTTTTGCCCTCCCATTCATTGCATTAATAAGTCTATTACTTATTGAAAAATTTAATCCAAACAATTTATATGTAGGGCTGTTCACATCCTTGGAAGGAATTGGGGCTCTATTAGGGGGAACAGCTATAAGTGTTATTGTGATCAATAGAAAATTGATTAGCTTTATATCCTTCCTTGCAATTATTTTGCTATCTATATCTCTATCTGCGTCAAGCAACTCGATTTTCATGTATCTTTTCTCTATATTAATTTTCGGCATGGCTACTGCTTGTTATTCAGCATTACAAAGTACTATAATCTACATTAATTCCATTCCAGAGCTTCGTTCCTCAACTTTCAGTTTGCTTACAATAGCTATTGGCTGCGGCGCATTCGGTTCGTTAAACATTTATTTAATGTCAGATTTCTTCACAACTGAAGAGATTTCTAATATTATGGCGTTCGAAGGATTGCTAGTGGGCTTGTTTTTTATAATTATAGCCTTAGTACGGTTCCCAGTGCCCAAATTTTTTGAAAAGTAAAATTAGAAGATCTTAATTTTTTATTATGTAATTAGTTGAAAAATGCTGTATTGCATTCTATTTTGCTGTAACTTTAAGTTATGAACGTTAAGGATAAACACACAAAATATAAGCCATCAGACCCAGTATCTTTGGATAAAAGAACTTGGCCGAGTAAAGCTATTAAAAAACCTCCAATTTGGTGTAGTGTTGACCTAAGAGATGGAAACCAAGCCTTGGTAGAACCAATGGATACATCTCGCAAGCTTAGGATGTTCAAAACGTTAGTCTCTATGGGCTTTAAGGAGATTGAGATAGGTTTCCCGTCTGCCTCTGACACTGACTTTCAATTTTGCAGACACTTAGTAGATAATAAACTTATACCAGATAATGTAACGGTACAAGTGCTCACACAAGCTCGAGAACACCTTATTGATAAAACCTTTGAAGCGTTAAAGGGTTGCAAGTCGGCAATTTTACACCTTTATAACTCAGTATCGACTTTGCAGCGTAAGGTTGTTTTCAAACAAGATAAAGAGGGAGTTAAAAAAATTGCAGAAGATGGTGCGGCAATGGTGTTTGAAAGATTAAAGCATTTGCCGGATACTGCACTGACCCTTCAATATTCTCCAGAAAGTTTCACGGGAACTGAACTAGATTACGCACTCGATGTTTGTGAAACTGTATTAGATTGCTGGAAGGCATCAAAACAAAACAAAGTAATAATTAATTTGCCAGCAACGGTAGAGATGTCTACCCCTAATATTTATGCAGACCAGATTGAATGGATGAGCAATAATTTCACAGATAGAGATAGGGTTGTTTTATCGTTACATCCCCATAACGATAGAGGAACCGGAGTTGCTGCAACTGAGCTCGGTTTGATGGCAGGAGCCGATAGAGTTGAAGGAACCTTATTTGGAAATGGGGAGCGAACAGGAAACGTCGATATAGTAACCTTAGGACTAAACATGTTTACCCAAGGTGTTGATCCAGAACTAGATTTTTCTGATATTAATAAACTTATTGAGACTGCGGAGTTTTGCAACCAACTACCTGTACACCAGCGTCATCCCTATGCAGGGCACTTGGTCCATACTGCATTTTCGGGTAGTCATCAGGACGCTATTAGAAAAGGGATGGAAGCAATTTCAAAGTCTAATGATCCAAATTGGGAGGTTCCATATTTACCAATTGATCCCAGTGATATTGGTAGAACTTATGAGGCAATAATTAGAGTGAATTCGCAGTCTGGAAAAGCTGGCTCCGCTTGGTTATTAGAACAAGAACACAACATTAATTTACCAAGGGGAGCTCAAATTCAATTTAGCCAAGCAGTTCAAAATATAGCTGATAAGTCTGGCAAAGAAATAACTTCAGGCATGATTTGGAGTATATTTGAGCAAGAATTTTTGAAAAAAGGAAAGTTTTCTCTGCTCAAATTTAAAAGCAAAAAGATATCAAAAGGTGATAATACTGAATTTGTTGAGGCAACCATAGAACATAACGGGGAAAAAATAAAAATTTCTTCAACAGGCAACGGTCCAATAAGCGCCTTCGTAAATGCGATGAGAGATACTTTCAAGCTATCTTTTATGCTCAATGATTTTGGCCAAAATACAAGAAGCTCAGGATCCTCTGCTGAAGCAGCAGCTTACATAGAAATTAAGGTTCCAGATGAAAATGGCGAAAGTGTGTTCGGAGTTGGCATAGATACTTCCATTACTTTAGCCCCTATCAAGGCAGTAATGAGCGCTATAAACAGAATATAGTCTTCTGGGCAAATCGTTAAACAAACATAGAATTGATTGCTTTTTTTTGGTGCTTCTCTCATTATCTTTAAATGAAAAGATATAGACTACTATGTTTTATATTTCTCGTTTCGGTTTTTAACCCCAAGATTAGTGCGGCTGAGCCTAGTTTTTTCCTACAAACACTTACGAACCGTTTTGTTGATTGGGTTTTCGGGCACGTAGACACTTACATTGAAGACAAACCAGATCAAAGTGAAAAATCTTTGGATAGAAAAGGTATTCCCGAAGCTGAAAAGCCGCCTGAGAAAAAAGTTTCAATAAAGACCGATGAAGTTGTTAAAAGAGATGATACCTATTACAAAAAGTTTTCAAATGTCCCATTTTCAGGATACCTAGAGTCCTATTATCCAAATGGTCAACTTAAAGTCATTGGGGAATTCTCTTATGGTAAAAAAGTTGGAGAGTGGAGTGAATACTATATGAATGGAATTAAGAAATCTGAAGGTCAGTTTGCTCGTGGCAAAAAGGATGGTGCTTGGGTGTATTACTTTTTAAATGCAAATATTAAAGAAAAACAATTTTATAATGAAGGGAATAAAGACGGCCTATGGGAAAAATTTGATGTTGATGGAACCATAGTCCAAACTGAATCTTATCAAAATGGGCGGTGGATTATTACTACAATTAATTGAAATCATCTTATAAACTTTAGTTTATGAATATAGAATCTTTTGACTTATATAATCCTCCAAAGGACTTTATTGATAACGTTTACAAGTACTATAAATTACTCAGAGAAAAATCACCTATTCATAAAAACCCCGATGGCTCTTTTGTTTTAACAACATATAAAGAAATTATTAGTGTTTATCGAAATTTTAAGATTTGGAGCTCTGATAAAAAAACAGAATTTGGCACTAAATTTGGTGCATCACCTCTTTTTGAACACCATACAACTTCCGTCGTTTTTGTAGATCCGCCAGATCATACTAGGATAAGAAAAATTTTCCAGCAGGCTTTTACTCCTAAATCTATTCGTGGGTTAGAAAAAGATATCATCACATTAGTAGATAGTTATTTAATTATGATGCATGAGAAGAAAACGTTTGATTTTGTTTCAGATTTTTCTTTTCGACTTCCGGTAGATGTAGTTTGTAGCGTTTTGGGGATACCGAGCGAGGATCGACAATTAATTAGAGATTGGGCACATAAAATTCTTGGTGCATTAGAGCCTAAACTTACTCCTAAACAGTTAGATGAGGGTTCGACTGCTGTTGTAAACTTCAAGCAATATCTTAAGGATCAGATTAGATACCGAAAAGCTCATAAAGATATTAATAAAGCTCATGAAATTCTTTCACTTTTGATTGAAGCTGAAGGCCTAGAATTATCTGAAACTGAGTTGCTTCATCAATGTATTTTCATGCTGAATGCAGGTCACGAAACTTCAACAAATATGTTGTCCCATGGGCTAAACGAACTGATTAATAATGGGGATCAATTTAAGTTGTTACAAAAGGAGCCTATAAGAATTGATACTGCTATTGATGAAATTCTTAGATTTCAACCACCTATTCAGATTAATAATAGACGATGTTTGGAAACAACTATGTTGGACGATGTAACAATTCCAGAGGGAACTCCAGTTCATATGATTATTGCTGGAGCCAACAGAGATCCCTCACAATTTTTTGAGCCCGAAATCTTCGATATATCAAGATCACCAAATAGGCATTTATCTTTTGGACTGGGCATTCATATATGTGCTGGTATTAATTTGGCGCGTCTGGAAGCAAAAATTGCCTTTTTAAGGCTAATGTCATCATTTAAAGAAATAAACCTATTAAAAAAACCAAATATAGCGAAGCGAATTCGATTCCGAGAAATAAAAGAGATGCTGGTTGAGGTGTCTTCGTTTTGATGAATTTCCGATTTATATTGTCCACTAAAGAAGGCTGTGTCCCCCTGCAGCCTAGTTAGGGAGGAAAGGACAAAGGTTGCTGCTCATTCTTTAAAAACCGTAAGGCCTTATTTGCTTACCCTTGTTGTAGAGAGGATAGCAAAAAAACTTTAATTTGTATACCCTCTTGTAATCCCACGTTGCAAAGTCATTCAGTTTTACGATTAGAAGAATGATAGCAAGGAAAGTAACATCAGAACAATAACGATGGTATAACCAATGAATTGAATAACGCCCTTGCTTCTTGAAGTAAGCTTATGATTTAGAAGGTTAAAGAAGAAATAAGCGAATAGATGAAAAATTAGATACATCACTATGCTGAGAGGAATAAGTATCCACCAATCAAGAAAACCTGTCTGGTTAAAATCTTTCACTTTCATTTGATCATTGGTCTCTGTTTTTTTTAAAAATTACTCTGAAAACAATGTAAAGCGAATGCGTTAGGTCTCTGATCATTAAATATTATCTCATTTGCTATTTTAAAAATAATATCAGGAGTAGCCTTTGCCCATTCATTTTTGCAAGTTTCTTTACCTTTAATCGAGCCCCAATGATTTCTTACGTAATCAATATTATAAATTTTAAAAAGATCAGCTACTAGTTTCTCAAATGACTTTGGATTTCTTTTATGAATAAACTTAGGGTGAATCTCCAAAAATATTTGTGGTCTGATATTTCTAATCATTTCCCACCCTCCTTCAAATGCCTCTACTTCAAAACCTTCAATATCCATCTTTATTACTGAAGGCTGCAAGCTGAGCATAGATGATAATTCACTTAGGGTGGTGATATTACGGCCTAACTCACTTCCAATGAACTTGTTAACTATAATACCTCTTTCATTTGTATTTTTTTTAATAAGATTGCACGAATAAAAATCAGGTTCAAGTGATACAACTTCTTTACTCTTAGTCACGTGATTAAAAATACAACTGTAATAACCAACATGTGCTCCGATATCATATACAATGTCTGATTCCCCAACATGCTCCAGTATTTTCTTTACCATCAAAGGCTCATAGCATCCGTAATTATTGATGGATTTCTGCATCGTGGATCGAGGATCTATTCCTATCAAAGAGAAGCTAATATTTGAATTAATCGTTACATTTACTGAGTCCGCAAGCTGCAAATAAAAATGTTCATTGTCTTTTAGTTGCACACCATTTTTATTCAAAAAGCTATTAATTTCTTCTCCGTTTAACCCTTGTTCAATAAAAAAATGTATGCAGCCATTTATGCTTGTATGAGACCGTGGGTGCGATTTCAATGAACTTAAATAATGATCTTGAGCCGTTGATAATTGTCCCTTCCTAAAATTTATATATGCAATCCAATGAAGGCTATCAGAGTGATTAGGAAGATATTTTAATGCTTTCAAAAAACAATCTTCGGCAGGAACCAAATCTTCCAAAAAAATTAAGCTCAACCCCATATTGTATAATGTAAGATGCTTATCGGGTGGAATATTTTCTCTAAATGACTTTTCAAAAAAGATGAAGGCTTGCTCATATTTACCTTCAGAAAAAGCTAGCAACCCCTTGCCAAAATTTGTTTTCATTTATTAAGTCTCGCTGTTTGCAGTAATACTATCCATAAACGCAAAGTAGTAAAGTCTGCTTAACTTAAGTCAAATTACTTTATATCTGAAATTTTTTTTTATACTCTATTTTTAGTAAAATTTCTAAGCAGGGTTTAATATGCGTTTAAGGCAATTGGTTATTGCTACAAGTGAGATGGACTTGCTAGCTGATAGTATTTGTGACCTTTTCGAGCTGAAAAGAACATTTAGTGATCCAGAGTTAATTGTCTTTGGCTTACAAAATGTCCTCATTCCTCTGGGAGACACCTTTTTAGAGCTGGTAACACCCGTTAAAGAAAACACATCGGCAGAGCGCTTCCTTAAGAAAAAAGGAGGTGACGGAGGCTATATGGTTATTGTTGACTCAGTTAATCTTGAGATAGAACGAAAAAGGCTAGAAACAGTTGAAATGGATATAGTGTGGCATGAAAATCGTGAAAGTAATGGAATTCATGGTCAGTCTCTTCATCTACATCCGAAACAAGTCGGTGGTGCTATTTTGTCAATAGATAATATGATCCCTTCTTCTTCTTGGCTTTGGGCTGGAACGGAGTGGGAGAAAGATATAAATAAATCGCTGGTAAGTCACCTCTCTGGTGTTAATATCTGCACTCCAAATCCAGATAATTTAATATCTAATTGGGAAAAAGCTCTTGGTAAGAAAAAATCTATATTTGGCGATTGGATCGATTTAGGGAAATCAAATATCAACTTCGTTATAAATACTCAATCAAAATCCGAGTATGTGTCAGCTTTCCAAATTCAAGCTTTAAAAAAATCATATATAGAAAAAAGAGCGGAAAGCAGAGGGTTTTTGAGAGCTAACAATATTCATCTAGGTGGGGTGGATTTTTTACTTTTTGAATAAATCCAAATTATCTTGAGAATGAAAATAACACTAGAGATATAAAAAATTTTTAAAGCTATATATTGACGTTTGTAGATTAAACTCTAATTATCCTTTCAGGAGAATAATGATGATCACAGTTTTGTATGATGGGAAATGTGGCTTATGTAGTAGAGAAATAGGTCACTACATGAAAATTTGTCCAAAGAATGTTTTTGTTTGGCAAGATATTGCAAATGAACCTGAGCATCTTATCAAACTTAAAATAACGCAAAGCGATGCGCTTAGAAGGTTACATGTAATTGACGACTATGGTACGGTTTTTATTGGCGTCGATGCATTTCTTACAATATGGGCAAACATCCCTCGTTGGAAATATCTAGCGTTATTTGTATCTATCCCAGGCATTAAACAAGTGGTCAGTAAAATCTATAACGTTTTTGCAGATTGGAAATTTGATCGTTCGCCTCA
>CAZOIZ010000046.1:0-7657 GCA_964580005.1 uncultured Rhodobacterales bacterium | reverse complement strand
TTATGGTGGGCATTATTTAATTTAATCTTAAAGGATGACCACTGCTAAGGATTTTTTTAAACTCATCTTCGTATAAGACCTCCCCGGTTCCCACGTCCCTTTTATGTACTATTTTTGGAGCTAACAATTTAAAGGCCCCGTTACTACTTTTTGTTGCCTGAACTATGATCGTTTTTGGGCTGGTGTCTTTAAAGGAGCTTATGGGCTGAACAATTATTTGACCAAAGTAACCGTTTAAGCACTTAATTATCTCAGGAAGTCTCTCTATTCTTTGAATAATCGTGACCTTACCATTTGGTTTACACCTTTTCTTTGCAACTGAAAACCATTCTGACAAGGATACAGTTTCAATTTTAGCTTGACGCGAGCTCAATTTGGGAGACTTCTTGACTGAGTTTCTTTTGAAATATGGAGGATTCATAAAAACGTGGTCAAATGAAACAGATTGCAACTCTCTAATATTGGTTGTTAGATCGCTATTTAAAATAGTAGCTTTGAACTTGTTGAAAATAATGTTCTGGCGACAAAGATCGGCTGCTCTCTTATCAATTTCAATTCCGAAGACCTCTAGATCACTTATTCGATATAACAAGCAACATAATGCCACTCCATTCCCAGAACCCAATTCTAATACCCTTTGCCCACTTTCCGCGTCAACAGATGCTGCTACTAAAACGGAGTCCATATTTCCTCTGTAACCATCAGAAAACTGAAATATTTCTAATTTGTTGCCCAAAAACTTATTTTTTGTTAGGTCTTTTCTGTTATCAAGCATATTAAAATTCATATAATTTATATTTTAAATTGCCAATAGTTTTTATAAACACAATTTTTATTAATTAAAACGCGCACTGGAATACATAATTTGACTAGCTCTATATCAAAACTATCCGATCTACTATCTGAAAAAGTTAAAGAAACAAACCAAGTAATCGAGGAAAATCTTAGCGCAGAAGAGACACCAATTATCGGGGATATTGCATCCCATTTAATTAATTCTGGAGGAAAAAGAATTCGACCACTTCTGACATTGGCAGCCTCCAAACTTTTTGACTATAAGGGGAACAAGGATACTTTTTTGGCAGCAGCCATTGAATATATACATTCAGCTACCCTTCTCCACGACGACGTTATTGATCGCAGTGAAATAAGAAGAGGTTTGAAGACCGCTAATATAGTCTGGACAAATAAGTACTCCGTTTTAGTTGGAGATTTCTTATTCTCGAGGGCTTTTCAGCTCATGGTGAAAACTCAGTCCTTAAAAATTATGAAAACATTATCAGACGCTTCTGCGATTATTTCACAGGGCGAGATTCTACAAGTAGGCATCGAAGGAAAACTACATGTGTCGCAAGAGGATTATTTAAAAGTGATTAAAGGTAAAACATCAGCCCTTTTTTCAGCTGCATGTCAGGCAGGAGCAGAAATTACTGAAGCGAGTGAGACACATATAAAAGCCCTACGGGAGTATGGTGATTGTGTTGGCACTAGTTTCCAAATTATAGATGATCTATTAGATTACTTGGGCGATGAAAGTCAGATGGGAAAAAATAAGGGTAATGACTTCTTTGAAAGAAAAATAACACTTCCAATAATTCACGCATATGAAAAGTCTTCTAAAGCTGAAAAGAAATTTATTATAGGTATCTTTAAAAAGCCAAAACCAAATCATCTTGATCTCAACGATTTGCTAGAGGTTCTAGAGAACAAGAAATCTTTACTCTTTACAAAAAACCAAGCTTCAATATGGTCTGAAAGATCTATAAATGCTTTGAAGATCATAGAAAGCTCAAAAATTAAGACTTTGATGACAGAACTAGCCGAAGAAATTTTGAACAGGGTCTCTTAATTCACCTTGGAGAATTTAACCCACCACTTTTTACTTCTTTTATTAATATAGCTAACCGCCTTTTTTGCAATTTCTTGACTTTTATAAAGGCCAAAACAAGTCGATCCTGATCCAGACATTCTAGTAAGTAACACACCATTTGTAGCTTCTATAGTACGAAGTACCAAGTTAATTTCTGGAAATTTATTGGCAGTTATTGCCTGAAGGTCATTTCTCTGCCTCTCAAGATAGTCAATAAACTGGTTCGTGCTACTAAAGTGATTAAATGGCTCTAAGGGCTCGTTATGTTTTTCAATAACTTCTTGAAATATACAGGCTGTTGATACGAAAATACATGGGTTAACTAAAACAATCCATAGATCAATTCCTGAAATATCTATAGGTCTAACAAGTTCCCCTATTCCTCCTATTCTCGACGCTTTACTTAATACGCAAGCTGGAACATCGGCTCCAATTTTTGATATAACCTTATGGGAGGGCATTGGACAACTAAAGTAACTTGTTATAAATCTTATTATAGCCGCAGCATCGGCTGAGCCACCACCTAACCCAGCTCCGATTGGCAGGTTTTTTTCAAGTTTGATAGAAAAACGGTCTGTAAGAACGTTTTCAAATAGTTTTAACGCTTGTAAAATTGAGTTCTTATTAACATCGAGCGACTTGGCAAACTGTCCAGTAAAAGTCAGCCTATTTTCCTCATTTTTTTTAATAAACAAACTGTCGGAAATATCTGTGAAGATCACTATGCTGTCAAGAACATGGTAACCATCTGCCCTAACTCCTGTAACATGGAGGGCAAGATTAATCTTGGCACACCCCTTTACTTTAACAGTAATATCTTTCACTACTCACAGTCTTTTTTATCTTTTGTTTAGTCCAAACGCTAATTTATCTTCTGTTTTTTTTTGATCAACAGGTTCAGGCTTAAATGAAAGTGATTTCTTCCATTGAAATTTCGCCTCCCTTTTTCGCCCTAACATCCATAGTACGTCACCCAAATGATCGTTTACTATTGGATCTGTTGATTCAAGCTCCATTGCCCTTTCAAGATATAGCAAGGCTTTTTCAAAATTCCCCGTTTTGTAATATGCCCATCCTAGAGAGTCAATAATATGATAGCTATCTGGAGACTTCTCAGCAGCCATTAAGATCATCCTCATTGCCTGATCTAGTTTTTCTTTCCTTTCTAGCAAGCTATACCCCATATAATTTAATATTTGCGGCTGATTGGGGCTTAGTTCAAGAGCACTTATGAAGTCTGCTTCTGCTAAATTCCAATTCTTTGATCGCTCAAATGAAATTCCTCGTAAGAATAAAATTGGCCATATAGCCTCTGTATATTGCTCTCTTTTTGCTTCCTCTATTGCTCCTGTGTAAGACTTGATAGCTTCATTATATAAGCGTTGAGATCTTTGCAGGCTTCCATAAGTCTTCAATAACCTAGCATTCTTAAAACCATCGCTGATAAATTTCTCAATATACTCTAACGCTGACTCATCGTTATCTTGTTGCTCGATAGCAAACGTTCTTTCAACGATGCTATCCATATAAAAAACGTCCTCTTTTGAAAAATTGTCTAAGATTTCTTTAGATAACCCATAGTTCTCAGTGTCGGAAAGAACAGTGGCAGTTTTGAATTTCAAAAAGGAGCTAGTCGGATCAGCATAATTTGCTAGAGATAAGTAAAAAGGCTTATTAATTCCATTTTTTCCTTGAATCTGGACAGATTGTGACCATCTAAGAAATACCTCTGCAATCTGCTTATAAGGATCAATTCTAATTGAATTAATCTCCTCACCACTAGATAGCTCATCCATGAGGGCGAGTATGTAATAAGAGTTATTACTAGCAGAGCGAACTTTGTTTAATATGCTTTTAAATACCTTACTTTCCTTACTTTCTTTATATTTTTGAAAATATTTTAGTAAGGCCAAAGCAGAGTCCGAATCAAAAAGAAAATCGCTAAAATCTAGGTTTTCATAAAGAGTTTTAGCTTGCTCATATTCATTAAAATAAACATATGCCAATAATTGATTGTAGTTAATTATCTGCATTTGAGCCTCATTGTTGATACTAAGCGAATTTAACAATCTGAAAGCTTTGTCTTTTTCATTATTAATAATCAAAATCCAAAATTCAGCAACATTTCGAAAAATGGCTGGAAACAAATTTTTATTCCGTTCAAATTCTTCAACTATTTTATGGTTTTCTTTATTTTTTATAGCCTCAGCAAAAATAATTAAGTTAGCTATGGGATAGTTTAGTTCAAGGTCTTCAATTTTTCGTGATATAGCTGTTGCAACCTCAAAATTTCCAGACAACGCTGAGTAAATTATACTTCTCTTGATGATTTCTCTTTCTGTCTCGCCCCTAGAGATCAGATCTATATAATAATAGGAGGCGTTCCTAAAATCCCCTTCTTTTTCTGCAAACTGGCCGGCAAGATATGAGCCTGAATTGGCAAGAACCATATTCATTGGAAAATGCCAAAATAATAAAGAAGCTAAAATTAAAGTTTTAATTGTCGCCATTCCTTCTAACCTACATATTTGGATAATTTGGACCATCTCCCCCTTGAGGTGTTTTCCAAGTAATATTTTCACTTGGGTCCTTAATATCACATGTTTTGCAGTGCACACAATTTTGTGAATTTATTTGAAATGTGAAAGAATTCTTACGTTTCTCAAGAACTTCATAGACACCTGCGGGACAATATCTTTGCGCTGGCTCAGCAAATAGAGGAAGATTTTTTTTGATCGGAATATTTTTATTTTTTAAAAATAAGTGGCAAGGTTGGTTTTCTTCATGGTTTGTTCCAGAGAAACTCACGTTTGTTAGCCTATCAAAACTAATCTTTCCATCAGGCTTTGGATACTGTATCTCTTTAAATTTTTTGGCTGGCTTAGTACTCTTTGCGTCAGTTTTACCATGTTTCAAAGTACCAAAAAGATTTATACCGCTGATGTTTGCAACCCACATGTCTAATCCACCAATTATCAATGACGCTAATAAACCGAAACGAGACCAAATAGGCTTAACATTTTTCACTGGCTTTAAATCTGAACCAACCTTTCCATTCTTTATCGCTGCATCATATTCATTTAGTTCAGTGTTTTGCAAACCCTCTTTTATTGCTTGGCAGGCTATCTCTGCTGCTGTAATTCCAGAAATCATTGCATTATGGTTTCCCTTAATTCTTGGGACATTAACTAGACCTGCCGAACAACCTAATATTAATCCACCAGGGAAAGCAAGCTTTGGAATAGACTGATAACCTCCTTCCGTTATTGCCCTTGCCCCATAAGAAACTCTTTTACCTCCCTCCAGCATTTTCTTTATTATCGGATGATGCTTAAATTTTTGAAACTCCATATATGGAAATACATGAGGATTCTCATAGTTTAAGTGAACTACAAACCCTAGATAAATTTGATTATTCTCGGCGTGATAACAAAATGATCCACCTCCCGCGTTGCTTCCTAAAGGCCATCCCATGGAGTGAAGCACTTTTCCCTCCTTGTGAAATTTGGGATCTATTTCCCAAATCTCTTTCATTCCGATCCCATATTTTTGTGGTTGGCTTTGAGCGTCTAATTTATATTTTTCAATTAAAATTTTAGTTAAAGAGCCTCTTACCCCTTCGCTAAGTAGAACATATTTACCTAAGACTTCCATACCGGGTTCATATCCCTCGGTTTCATTTCCTTCTTTATCTAAGCCAAACTCACCTGCGACAACACCTACAACTTCTCCATTTTCACCAAACACCAAATCGCTGCACGCCATACCCGGAAATATATCGACGCCAAGGCTCTCAGCTTGCCCTGCTAGCCATCGACATACATTGCCCATAGATACGATATAATTTCCATGATTATTCATGAGCGGGGGAAGTAAAAAATTTGGGATTTTGACCTGCCCAGCTGGGCCTAAAAGATAAAAGTGATCTTCACTAACTTTCGTACGAATGGGAATATCAGTTTGTTTCCAGTCCGGTATCAGCAAATCTATGCCTGCCGTGTCCAGGACTGCTCCTGATAAAATATGTGAACCTATTTCTGATCCTTTTTCTAGAACAACAACACTAAGTTCGGGGTCAATTTGCTTAGCTTTGATTGCAGCTGACAAACCGGCTGGTCCTCCTCCAACTATAACCAGATCATAATCAATTTTCTCTCTCATATTTTACCTTTTAACCTCGGAAGTCTCTGTCAATATTATCATCTAAATAACATATAGTTTTTTCTTAATAAAGGTGTAAAAAAACAAATAAAAATGTTATTATTCTGTTTTGCGTGAATAAAAATATGGAAAAAATTCCTTTAACAAAAAACGGCTACGGTAGGCTCGAAGGAGAACTGCGTAAACTCAAAGCAGATGATAGGCCAAATATTATAAAAGCCATATCAGAGGCCCGGGAACTAGGTGACTTGTCTGAAAATGCTGAATACCATTCGGCAAGGGAAAAACAATCGTTTATTGAGGGTAGAATAAAGGAGTTGGAAGCAATAATATCTCTCGCAGAAGTAATTGATGTTTCTAAGCTTAATGGTCCTATAAAATTTGGAGCAAAAACAACACTATTTCTGGAGGAAACAGAAAAAGAGATTACATATCAAATCGTGGGAGAGGCGGAAGCAGATCTAGAGAAAGGCCTGCTGAACATAAATTCTCCACTTGCTAGAGCATTAATCGGCAAGGATGAGGGAGATGAAGTAGAAGTAAATACGCCAGGGGGGGTCAAACACTATGAAATCATAAAGATCGAATATAGCTAGTTATGTATATCATGACTTTAAACTTCCTCTGACTTTTTCACTGACTTCACCAATTATATCCGCACACATTTTTTCTATCTCTGTGTCATTAAGAGTTTTCTCTAAAGGCTGAAACCTAACCCTTATTGAGAGCGACTTTTTCCTTTCTTCTTTTTCGATTTCTCCCTGGAAGACATCGACCATATTTATTTTGTCAATTAAAGGGTTTTTCAGGGAAATAATCGCTTTCTTTACCGCTCCATATTCAGTATTTTGATCTACGAGAAAAGAAAAATCTCTTTCAATTGGTTGCAAATTACTCAAAACAAGCGCATCCCTGGTAATCTTTTTTTTCTTTGGGAAAGGTATATTGTCGAGATAGAGAGTAAAGCAATTAAGTCGTTCTCTAATAGTGTAATTTTTTGCAATGAGAGGGCTAACTTCACCAAAGATTGCAACTATCTTATTGCCAAGCATAACCTTGGCTGATCTTTTTGGATGCAGGAATTCCGGAACATCTCTTTCAAGTTTAAGGTTTTCCACTTTTAGGTTTAGATACCCTAATAATTTAAAAAGATCTTTTTTTATATCAAAAATATCAAAAGGTCTAATTTCCTTGTAAAGATTGAAGTTACTTTTACTACCCGACAAGACTGCGGAAATTTGATAGGTTTCATCGCCAACTTGATTGCTCTCAAAACAATAGCCTTGTTCGAATATCGCAAGATTTTTAATACCCTTAGCCTGATTTTTCTCTACTATTTTTATCAAGCCTGGCAAAAGCGACTGTCGCATGTGTGTCATTTCACTGCTAATAGGATTTATAAGTTTAATCTCCTTTGTTAAGTTGTTACTAAATCGCTCAACCGACTTCTTGTCGATAAAACTATATGACAAGCACTCCATATATCCTAATGAAGTACATACCCTTCTAGCTAGGTTTTGCCTGCTTTGACTATCAGTTAAAAGAGGTTTTAATACTCCCTCTTTTCTGGCCATCGGAATACTGGGCAAGTTTGCTAATGAATTTATCCTTGCGACCTCTTCTATT
>CAZOIZ010000045.1:0-7746 GCA_964580005.1 uncultured Rhodobacterales bacterium | reverse complement strand
TGGAAACAATCACGCGAACTTTACTTTGCTGGTAAAGCTGCAATGATTATTTGGTCGCCTTTTATTATGGATGAATTGGCTGGTCTAAGAGATTCTGCTCCACCCACAGTAAATGATGATCCAACGTCTAGGGAACTTGCGAATGCAACTGGCTTTATTACAAACTTTTCAGGTCCGTCTAATCCTGCAGGAGCTGCTTGGGCTGCCTCAAGCTATTTTGGAATTACCTCTGACGCAGATACTGAAGCCGCACAGGACTTTGTTAAATTTGCAGTAAGTGATGGATATATGTCCACTTTGGCAATTGCGCCGGAAGGTAAATTTCCAAGCCGTAATGGTACATCTGCAAACCCAACAGCATTTATTGATGGCTGGTCAAAGCTAGATGTTGGAGTAGACCGCAGAGCTCCGCTTTCAGAACTTTATGATGCTGAAGTAATAAGCAATATAGTCGCCGGACTAGATGTGGCGCAGCGCTGGGGCGTTTCCGAGGGTCAACTTGGAATTGCTTCAAAAATTATCAACAGCCAAGTTATCAATCGTATAGTTCGTCAGCACATTGATGGTGAAATCGATGCTGCAACCGCAGTTGCTAATATGAATGCTGAACTCGCAAAGATTGAGTAATATAACTTAATAAATTGGACTTTAGGCAGTACCTTCTGTACTGCCTAAATTTTTATCCCAAATTTTCCAAAGACACCTTAATGTGGATGGTAAATGTCGTACGCGCCACCAAAATCTTTAGGTCCACTTGCTCGCCGTCAAGCAAGGTTAGCCTGGTTTCTTTTGCTGCCAACAATTCTGTCAGTGGTACTCGTAATTATTTTGCCTCTGATGGCGATCTTCTGGATTAGCTTCAAACCAATCGCTCTTGAAGATCTGCGTCCTGCGAGCGCTATAGTACGCGAGCAACTTAAAGGAAAGCCGAAGCAATCAGGCGACGCAGCTATAATTCGTTACAAAATTCGTAACTCAAGTCAAAAAGATCCTATTTCTGGCGTAACACTGGCAGATGAAATCCCATCAAGTCTTGAAGTTATAGAAGTAGACAAACGCTGTTCCCTAAAAGGACAGGATTTAAATTGTAATCTTGGCGAATTTGAAGGAGGTCAACGCGAAACGCTCGAGATCAGAGTCATTGCAAAAAAGGATTATTTCAGTGATAATTTGAAAATCACCGACAGCATTGCTAAGGTAACCGGTCGGGGAGAAAACATCCTCACAAATTTTTCCTTTACCTTGAAAAACTTTGTACATGTATATGACTCTGCTGAATTTTGGACAGTAATATACGCTACGTTGTTTTATACCGTTTTTGGAACTATTGGTGCGCTAGTTGTCGGTTTATTTGCAGCTTTACTGCTTAACATAGATTTCAGGGGAAAAGGCTTAATCCGCGGTTTATATTTATTCCCTTATGTTGCGCCAGTAATAGCTGTAGCTTTTGCTTGGGTCATTCTTTTTGATCCCTTTTCTGGCTCAATTAATGCGTTGTTGGTGCAAATGGGAGTTGTAGACACCCCAATTAATTTTTTTGGGCAAAAGCCCTATGCACTGGTTATGGTTACGGTTTTTGAAATTTGGCGCTACTTCCCACTTTCCTTCCTGTTTATTCTTGCAAGAATGCAGGCCATTGATGTTGAAATGTACGAGGCTGCGGATATGGACGGAGCTAGTCCATTTCAGATTTTTTGGTATCTTAGCCTTCCAACCCTTATGGGGATTTTGAGCATTTTATTTTTGTTGCGTTTTATTTGGACGTTCAACAAATTTGATGACATTTTTCTTCTGACCGGAGGGTCAGCAGACACTAGGACCTTAACTGTCAACGTTTACGAACAGGCGTTTGCTGTTTCAAATATAGGAGCTGGTTCTGCTGTTGCGGTCGTGATTTTTATCTTTCTACTCTTCTTTTCAATTTTCTTTTTTCGCTTTTTCAATCGGGAGGAAGGACTATGAATTTAAGTAGAAACAGTAACACCCTCGCACTTTTGTTAGGTGGTATGTGGAGTATAGTAATTTCAGTCTTAATCTCGGTAGCTATGTCGTTTTTGACCGGACTTGCCCTTAAGCCCAATTTGGTAAATTCTGCTGCTTTAGGGACGATAGCAGGTGTGTTATTTTTACATTTTCCAAATAGGTCTCTAATTACTCTTATTACGATATTGGCATGTTTCTTATTAGAGTTTCCAAAAATGGAAACAATTTGGATCTCAGAGGAGACAACCAGATTTCAAAAAACATTAACCTATACGATCTATTCGATGGGCCTAATATTACCTTTAGCCAATATGTTGAAAGGTATGGTGCCTGGGAAGATTGATAGATTTGATTTTGAAACCGCCATTATAAGATTTCTTACCGGCTTGGGCTTTGTCATTTTTACTGTTGCAGTTTTTGTTCCTTTTTACGTCATGATTATGACCAGCCTCAAGAGCCAACAAGAACTACTTTTAAATCCACTGAATTTTGGGATTGATTTTTCAAAAGGCTTAGGACTTTTTCGCAGTTATTATGAGTTATTTGCTGATTTCAACTTTGGTAGCTATCTGTGGACTAGTCTTTTTGTCTCAATATTGACAGTTATAATAACTTTAGCATTTGCCATCCCGGGAGCTTATGCCGTAGCCCGCCTTAAGTTCAAAGGACGTGCAGCTTTCAGCCAAGCGATTTTACTCATCTATATGGTGCCAATGATAGTTTTAGCCCTGCCCATTTACATAGGTTTTTCAATGGCAGGTTTAAGGAATACTTTAGTGGGGATCGTCATGATTTATCCCGTTACTACAATTCCTGTAGCTCTGTACATGTTACAAGGTTATTTTCGTGGACTGCCTGCAGAGATCGAGGAAGCAGGGCTTATGGATGGGCTCTCCCGCTTTTCTGTTATTCGACGAATAACTTTACCTTTAGCTTTACCGGCTCTCGCTTCAGTAAGTTTATATGTATTTATGATTGCTTGGAATGAATTTTTACTGGCTTTGATGCTATTGGATGACCCTGCAAAATTTACCCTTACTAGAGGTGTTGCGTCTTTGGACTCCTCAGAAGTTCCTAGGCAGCATCTTATGGCTGGAGCGGTAATTTCTACTCTACCAATTTTAATTTTATTCTTGGCACTAGAACGTTTCATGACCAAGGGCTTAGCAGCAGGAGGCGTAAAAGGGTAATGAATAAAGAAGTAAATCTACTTGACCAAAGAGCTCGAGAGGTTTTGGAGGGGAATGATAAAGGTGGTTATACTATTCCAACAGCTGGTCTTTATCCTTATCAGTGGAATTGGGATAGCGCGTTCGCTGCTTGGGGCTTCTCTGTTTTTGATATTAAAAGAGCTTGGCAGGAAATTGAAACACTCTTTGCTGGGCAGTGGCCTAATGGAATGCTCCCTCATATTCTTTTTCGCCGAGATGACCCAGATTATTTCCCTGGCCCAACTGTTTGGGGAACGGAAGAAATTGGACCAATCTCATCTAGTGGAATAAGTCAACCACCTGTCGCTGCTACATTTATTAGGGCAATTTGGGAAAAAGATCAGGAAACCGGTAAGGATCATTTACTATCACTCATCCCAAAAATTAAGGCATGGCATAAATGGTTTATGGATTGGCGGGTTTCTCCGAATGGAGCAGTTTTTGTTACGCATCCGTGGGAGGCAGGTAGAGACAATAGTCCAGACTGGGATAGTGCCATGGCTATGATTTTACCAAAAGATATAGGTGAATATAAACGACGCGATACTAGCCACGTGGACCCTTCAATGAGACCTACAAAGGCAGATTATGATCGCTATCTCTGGCTAGTGCAGAGAGGTAATCGGTTAGGTTGGGACGAGGCTATCATGGCGAAGGATCCACCATTTTCTGTTGCAGACCCAACACTGACTTTTGTATTATTGAGAGCCAACAAAGATCTAGCATTTATGAGTGAAGCTTTTGGTTTTCCTACAGATGAGATTGATCATTGGTGTCGTACATTAGAAATGGGCTGTGCATCTCTTCGCCATCCAGAAACTGAGCATTATAATGCTATCAATCTTAAAAGTGGTGAGCATACCGGTTACTTAACGAGTGCATCATTTCTATGTTGGTATGCTGGTATAGGTGATGAAGGCATGCTGGACCTTTTGAAAAATACTTTACAGGATACTCTATATCCAATTCCCAGCCTTGATAATAACTCAAGTGAGTTTGATGGATTAAGATATTGGCGTGGTCCTACTTGGCCGATTTTAAATGCTCTCATTGGTTTAGGTTTATCGGACATGGATCATGAAAAAGAAGCTGAAATAATAAGATCAAGAACAAGAGAATTAATCAGTCGGCATGGATTTGCTGAGTATTTTAATCCAATGACAGGTGCCCCTGGTGGTGGAAAAGCATTTTCCTGGACGGCAGCGGTTTGGCTAGCCTGGGCTTCACCAAGTGTTGGAGCTAAATGATGGGATCCATAAAACTTCATGCTGTTGAAAAATGGTTTGATGACTTACAAGTTATCAAAGGAATTGATTTAGAAATAATAGATGGTGAATTCATTATTTTGGTCGGGCCTTCTGGGTGTGGCAAGTCTACACTTTTGAGAATGATTGGTGGTCTGGAAGATACTTCTCGCGGATCAATTATTTTAGATGGCGCTGATGTGACCGAGCAGCCGCCATCTAAAAGAGGCCTCTCCATGGTTTTTCAATCATATGCTCTTTATCCACATATGACTGTACGCGATAATATGGGTTTCAGTCTAAAGGTTGCAGGAACGCCAAAGGAAGAAATAGATCATAAAGTTGGTGAAGCTGCACAAATATTAAAACTTGAAGACCTGCTCAATCGTCGACCTAAGGATCTTTCTGGAGGTCAAAGGCAGCGGGTTGCCATTGGTCGATCTATTGTAAGAGCGCCCACTGCTTTTCTTTTTGATGAGCCACTTTCAAATTTAGATGCGTCGCTTCGTGTGGAAATGCGTTTAGAGTTGGCAAGGCTACATCAGACTTTGAAAACAACCATGGTTTATGTAACTCACGACCAAGTTGAGGCGATGACTCTTGCCGATAGAATAGTAGTTTTGGAGTCTGGTCAGATCGCGCAAATTGGCACACCAAAACAATTATATGAGCAACCTGCTAATCTTTTTGTGGCACAATTTGTCGGTTCACCAAAAATGAACATTTTTAAAAATTCAGCAGCAGAAAGTATTGTAAAAAACAAAGAGTTTTTGAAGTCATTAAATAAAAATAAAGAAGCAGCAAATATTGGAGTTAGACCTGAGCATTTGATTCTTGAACGTGGCCACAAACAAGGTTTTTTTGGACGTGTATCTGTCTTTGAATATTTGGGTGCTGATTGTTTTGTTTTTATTGATTGTGAGGGACTTGGAACTTTAAATGTTCGCGTGGATGGCTCGGTGAAATATGCGATTGATGAAGAAGTATCGGTCAACCCAGTAGTAGAACATTTACATTTTTTTGATCACCAAGGTAATCGTTTGTAATGCTAATAGCTTAGTAGTTTAGTTTACGTTTTACAAAAGATATTAAAACTTGCGCTCTTTTTTTAAATTTTGATAAATTTAAATAGTTTTTCGCTTGGTATGTTTTTTAGCAAATCCTACTCCGGCCACCAAAATAACAAAAATAACAATACGTTTTCATAGTGGCTTGCTCTTACATCAATTTCCTTGTTGAGAAATGATCAATTTTCGATACCATTCGTAGAAGTTACTAGGGAAGATTAAGATGCTTACATTCGAACAGACGGATTTTTATGAACAAAATGGCTATCTGATGGTTGAGGATGTAATTACCAAAGACCAGCTAAAAAAACTTCAGGACATCACTTATGATTTTATTGAAAGTTCTCGGCAAGTTACTGAGAACGATGATGTTTTTGATTTAGATGAAGGACACAGTGCGGAAACTCCTCGTCTTACGCGCATTAAGCTACCCCATAAACAAAATAGGTATTTTGACGATATTCTTAAAAAATCGGGCGTAACTGAAGTTTTAAGAGATCTCTTAGGTGATCATGCAACGCTATTAACTTCTAAGTTGAATACTAAGGCCCCAGGTGGCGGTATGGCAGTTGAGTGGCACCAAGACTGGGCATTTTATCCTCACACAAACGATAGCTTGTTAGCATTTGGTTTAATGTTGGAAGATGTAAATCTAGAAAATGGACCTCTTCAAGTGATACCAGGATCGCATAAGGGTCCAGTTTTAAGTCACCATCATAATGGCATTTTCTGTGGTGCGATTAATCCCGACGATCCAGATTTTCAACGTGAAAAAATAGTGACACTTACGGGCAAGGCGGGGAGCATGACGGTGCATCATGCGCGTACTCTGCATGGATCAGCGCCAAACCAAAGTGATCGCCCTCGGTTAATTTTATTCTATGAAATTGCTAAAGCAGATGCTTGGCCAATTTTGGGAGCGACTTCTTACTATCATGCTTTAGGGCAAAGTAAATTTTGGGATGATTTGCAAGACCGCACCATTATTGGCACGCCGTGCGTTGAACCGCGTGTTGAAAATGTACCTGTCCGTATGCCTTTACCGCCTGCAAAAGATGCCTCATCCATATTTCAGACACAAAAGTCTGGGGGAGCAAAAAGCGCTTTTATGTGATCGGAGTTTAGAAAAGACCACGTTTCTGTGTCCATGTATCAATTGTAAGAAGCTTTATAAAAATTGCTTAAAGGAGTAATCTAAAATGAAACGCATATATGATTTCTCACGAAAACCTGCAAAACGAAACTACACAATTTCTGACCTTCAGAATCTTAAGATAACAGGCCAAAAACTATCGATGGCAAATCCTCTTAATGCTAATGAAATTAGAGCCTGCCGAGATGCAGGCATAGATTTATTTGTTTGCGGCATGGATCAGATAGATGATGTTCGTTCAATTGCGCCAACTCATTTCTGCCGTGTAGGCTCAAAGTGGGCACAGTTTGATTCAAATGAAGAACTTATGGCTGATGCCTTTGAAGCGATGCGCCGCGGTGCAGATATGTATTACACATTGAGATCACTTGATGCGGTTGAAAAGATGACACGTGAAGGCATACCGGTGCAGAGCCATATCGGACTTATTCCTACTTTTAGTCAATATTGTGGTGGCTTGCGGGGATGGGGTCGCAAAGCTGATGAGGCAATAAAAATATATGAAAATCTCAAAAGGATGGAAGACGTTGGCGTTGTCGCCGTGGAAGCAGAATGTATTGCTGAAGAAGTGCTGGAAGCCGTCAATAAGAAAACATCAATTGTAACCTTCTCATTAGGGTCAGGCATGGCAGGTGATGTAATTATGTCTTTTGTTGCGGATATTTGTGGAGAAGATAGTGAAGAAGAAAAACCACCTAAACACGCTTATGCTTTTGGTAACGTTGGGCGTTTACACAAACAAATCCACGAAGAGCGTGTGGCTGCCTTGGGTAAGTTTCACAGTGAAGTCACTAAGGGGAATTTCCCATATCCCCAGACGAACATCTCAATGCATGATGGGGAGAAAGATAAATTTTTAGAGGCGCTCGATAAATGGAGCCCTACTCATAAATAAAATAAATTCATAGTTGTATCTCTAAATCGAATTCATTTCAGTATTTAATCGACTAAAAGAATTGATATGGAAAATTTGATTTTGCCTCGAAAGTGTTAAAAGCATTACAGGATTTGCAAGGCAAAACCTACCAAACCGGCTAAAAAAGCTGTCTCTACTACAAGAAGTGCAACGGCAGCCAAACCTACACTCA
>CAZOIZ010000044.1:0-7761 GCA_964580005.1 uncultured Rhodobacterales bacterium | reverse complement strand
ACACCTGGGATTGGTCATAATCTATCCAGTCATCTGGAGGATTTAAAATCGCAAATGCTTAAGGCTGCAGAAAATCTTGAGTTTGAAGAAGCGGCTAAATTAAGGGATCAAATACAGAAACTTGAAAAGACAGAATTGGAAATAAAAAAAGACCCCTTTGCTAGATAAATACTAGGTTTCCCCTGCTAAATTTATTGTTAGAACCCCAGCAATTTTCCACAGATCATCATGTTTTTCTAGGATATAGTCATATGTTTCCAGAGAACCGTTATAGGATTGGAATAAAACTCTCTGAATAGATTTATTGCCAAGGTCTTGAAATTTTGTGAATTTAAAGTTCTTCGGTCTCCATATAACAGGGTACCCATTCCTTACCATCAAACCAAAAACATCCGGGTTGGGAAACTGAGCTTGAATATTAGGCGCCGCAAATTTATATGCTTCCTTGATATTATTTTCTTTAAAAGCCTCAATTTGTGAACTTATGGTATTACGGACCTCTTTCATTACTATTTCACTTTCATTAGCAAAAACTAAAGTGCTCAAAAGGGAAATGAATAGTGCGATGATCCACGCTTTTTTAATAAAAAATACCCACTTCATTTCAACACCTCATTCAACTTTTCGACTGTTTTTTCCTTACCTAGCAGAGCAAAAAAACTACCTAATCTAGGGCCACTTTCACTTCCTAACAGGACTTCATATATCAATTTGAACCAATCTCTATTATTTTCAAATCCATTTGTTTTACCCACATCTAAAATAATTTGCTGAATTTCACTCGCATCCCAGTTTTCGTATAATCCCTCTAGTTTTTTTGTAAGCTCAACCAATGCGCTACGCTCATCACCTGAAGGTTGCTTAAAAACCAGCTTCGATTCAAGAAAATCATTAAAATAATTTATCGCATTCTGCATAGCCCCACGCATTGTAGGGTTCATAGGATCACCTTTTTCGTTAACATACTTTCTTACGAATGAAAGGAGTGTTTCGATACTTGTTGATCCAGTTGCCCCAGCTAAGTTCATTAGCATAGAAAAAGAAACAAGCAATTCAGACTTAGGAGGGTTGGCTTTATGAAGATGCCAAACAGGGTTTTGATATTTATCCTCCTCGCTCTGTTGGTGATATACTTCTAAAAACTTATGGTAATCATCAACAGCTCTTGGAATTGAGTCAAAATAAAGCCTTTTTGCGGTCTTTGGTTTTTGAAACATAAAGAGGCTCAAAGAGTCCTTGGACCCATATCTCAGCCACTCTTCAACAGACAGACCGTTACCTTTTGATTTTGAAATTTTTTGTCCCTGGTCATCGAGGAATAACTCATAAAAAAACTGGTACGGTGCTTTTCTCCCAAGTACCCTGCATATTTTTGATGCCAGGTTTGCCGATGGAATTAAGTCTTTGCCATACATTTCATAATCTACAGACAATGCGAACCATCTCATGGCCCAATCAGCTTTCCATTGTAGCTTCACATTCCCATCTGTAACTGGAGTTTTAACTTTTTTCCCGTCAACATCTTCATAAACTATTGAATGTGTTACGGTATCTATTTCAAGAGTTGGTACTTGCAAAACTTTACCAGACTTACTACTTATTGGTAAAAAAGGTGAATAGGTCAATTTTCTTTCCGATCCAAGAGACGGTAAAATAATTTCCATAATTTCATCGTACTTAGCCAAAATTTGTACCAGTGCCTCGTTGAAAACACCTGAAGAGTAACACTTAGTCGACGAAATAAACTCATATTCAAAATTAAAGCTATCAAGAAAAGCGCATAATTTACTATTGTTGTGTTCAGCAAAGCTTTTGTGGGTACCAAAGGGATCAGCTACCTTTGAAAGAGGTAAATCTAAATCTCGTTCTACTAGCCCTTTATTCGGAATATTGTCAGGAACTTTTCGAAGACCATCCAGATCATCTGAAAAACACAAGAGGTTAGTTTTAACTCCATATAGTTTTTCAAAGGAATGCCTTACCATTGACGTTCTCATAACCTCTCCAAATGTTCCAATATGAGGCAATCCAGATGGACCATAGCCAGTTTGAAACGTAACCCTATCTTTATCCTCGTTCATATTTATCAAGTGTTTATTGAGGCCAACTGCCTCTTGCATAGGCCAAATTTTAATGTTATCGAGCTTATTTTTCATTCGATTCACTTATTCCATATCCAAGAAAATAAAAATTTAAATGTTGTTCACATGGGCTAAGATCCGTATAATATAATTGGTACAAAATTGCTAGCATTTATATGGATATTAACTCAAGCACAACAATATTGAGCCCCCAAGATGCATTGGTAGCTATTATGATCGCAGAGGGAACGTCACATCGCGGTGTAACAAAAAAAGAATTTGCGTCGATAATTAAAATTGTTGATCACCTGCCAATATTTAAGGATTATGACGTCTCTCGCGTAAAGACCATTGCAGAAACTGTTTATGACATATTTGAGGAAGAAGATGGACTAGATGCACTTTTTGGCTTGATAAAGGTCTCTCTACCAGAGTCTCTCTACGAGACAGCCTATGCGTTAGCGTGTGATGTTGCTGCAGCTGATGGACGTCTTAAAGAAATCGAACTTCAATTATTAAGAGAAATTAGATACGAATTAAATATCGACCGTCTTCATGGAGCGGCTATAGAGCGGGGTGCTAGAGCAAGACATCTTACGGTTTAAAGTAAGGTCTCTAAACCTGGTCTATTATTTTTCGAATTATTTGTCTTTCTTGGATTACAGCTCTCGAAAGCCAGGATGCAGACCCTTTGGGCCTTTCGAAGTTGTTACTTGCGTATTTTTTTCTCTTATCTAAATCAGCTGAAAATATCGAAAATGCCATTACGGGAATATCTTCTTTACATATATACCCAGCTAATCCACGTATATAATGCATCGTTCCTGATTTACCTTTAACCGTTATATTGCCAATTGAGTTGACTTTCCCTGCTGATGTATAAATTGGAATAAGTTTTAAAACCGGCAAAAGGCTCTTTTGAACTTTTTCTAGCATCAAAAATCTTCTGAAGTCCTCTGACGTCGAAAAGCTTCCTGCAGATAATCCGCTATGATTCAGGAATAAAGAGTTCTGTTTACCAATTATCTCTCTAAACCATCTAGTCATAAGTATCGCCGACTGGTCGAGATCATAAAGATCAGAAGCTAAGGTCTTACTAGCAGCAAGTCCAAAAGACTCTGTGACCATGTTTTTTGAGTGTTTCAAGGCATTTTTCAAGATAATTTTATTATTTTGAGAATAATGTGTGCAGATTAGTTTAACTTTCTTAGGCACTTTTTTTCTCTTCATATTTACAATCTCAACACCTCTATCAATGAGAAGTTGTTTCAAGGCTGCAGTGGCGTAATAGGAACTTTCTCGGACCGGCAGCCATCGACTTCCCTTTTTACCTAATATTTTCCTATTTACCGACCACCTCTCCTCAAATTTATTTTCATCAAGCCTATAACTATATACTGGCCCTTTGTTATTGTCCAAATCCATCGTAATGTTTGTTACTTCGGCATTATTTTGCAAGCCTGGGGCGGTTAATGAAGTTTTGTATGTAGCTTTATCCAAACGTCTCCACTTAAATAGAATACGGTTCTCATTTAAGTTAATTGCACCCATACCTGGATTATATGCATACTGAGGAAGTTGGTTTTTATTTATGTAGTTTATGTCAGGCAGATAGCTATTATCGTAAAACAGGGTTCCCTGCACTTTTTTTATACCTAATTTTTTAACAGCTTCAACAAACAGTGAAAGGTCATCAGTCTTAAGTGTAGGATCTCCATAACCTTTAAGATATAGGTCCCCGTGCAGCACATCGCTTTTAATAACGCCATCAGTGAACAATTCAGTTTTAAATCGCTCTGGTTTCAAACTATTTGCTAGATAATAACATGCAGTGACCATTTTAGTGACAGAAGCAATCGGTAATCTTAGTTTTTCGTTATAACGACCAATAAGCTTATTTGATCTTAGGTCTACTGTCATGAAGCTTGTATTATCTTCGAAACCCGATTTTTTAATTAAATTTGCAAAAACATTTATCTTTTTTGCAAAAGCATTATGAGGAATAATTCCTGAAAAAGCGGTTAAAGTGCTTACTTTAATAAATTTTCTTTTACTTAGCATTTAATCTCAAAATAGTTGAAGATAAATTCACTTTTTTTGAATCTACAATGCACCAAATTGGTGGTTTAAAATACTGTAATTGTGTAGATTGGCTACTTCTAAGTCTAAACGGCCCATACTTTAAAGCAAAAGTTGATGAATTTACCAATGCTCTATTCCTCCCTCTAGCCACTACAGCAATTTTGACATTATCCGCTATCCATTGCCAGTTTTTCCAAAGATGAAAATGAATAATGTTGTCTTCACCCATTACCCAAATAAAGTTTATATTTCTGTTTCTTTTTTTTAACAATTTCAAGAGTTGAAAGCTGTAATGGAAATTATTCCTTAACTCAACTGAAGAAAATTTAATCCTAGGAGATTTTACCAATTTTTTAGTCTCTTTTAACCTTTTTTCAAAGCTCGATGGACCACTTCTCTTGAGAGGGTTTTGTTTGGTATACACCCAGTATATTTGGCCTAGATTAAACATTTTCAGAGCCACTTCGCTAATATGGACATGGCCCTTGTGAGGCGGGCTAAATGATCCTCCTAATAAACCCACAGGTCTTCTATAGCCAGTAGAACCAGGCATGGTCTCTATTTTAAAGTTCAACTCTTGTCTCTCCTCCGATAAAAAACATATGACAAATTAGCAATACTATTATAGCAATAAGACCATGAGTTCATATCAATATATATTTACTTTGAAAGAATTAACGAAAACCTTTCCAAACGGGAAAAAGTGTTTCGAAAATATAACTTTATCATTTTTACCTGGTGTTAAAATCGGTCTAGTAGGAGTAAATGGAGCAGGAAAATCAACCCTTTTGAAAATAATGGCCGGAATAGAAAAGGAATTTATTGGTGAAGCTTACTCAGCTCAAGGAGCAAAAGTAGGTTACCTTCCTCAAGAACCAAATCTCGACGAAAGCAAGACTGTGAGGGAGAACATTCTGGACTCTGTATCTGAAAAAAAATCACTTCTTGATCAATTTAATAACCTAGCTGCATCTCTAGCAGATGATTACTCTGATGAAAAAATGGAAGAGATGACAAAACTACAGGACAAGATTGACTCACTTCAAATTTGGGATATTGACTCAAAAGTTGATATGGCTATGGAGGCACTTAGATGTCCTGAGGACTCCTCATTGGTTTCCACATTATCTGGAGGCGAAATTAGAAGAGTAGCTTTATGCAAATTACTTCTCGAAGAACCTGATTTGCTTTTACTAGACGAACCTACTAACCATTTAGATGCAGAAACGGTCAGTTGGCTTCAACAACATTTGATATCGTATAAAGGTACGATTTTAATTGTAACCCACGATCGATATTTTCTGGATCAAATTACGGGTTGGATACTAGAGCTCGACAGAGGGAGAGGTTTCCCTTTTGAGGGAAATTATTCCGGTTGGTTAGAAAACAAAAGCACAAGACTGGAATTGGAGGAAAAAAGTGAAAAAGCTAAAAATAATATATTAAAAAAAGAACTAGATTGGATTAGACAGGGAGCTAAAGCAAGGCAAGCTAAACAGAAAGCCAGAATTACTGCTTACCTGGATTTACTGAATGAAGATAAAAAAGAAAAAATATCAACTTCACAAATTATAATCCCCAATGGCCAGCGCTTGGGATCAAAAGTAATTGATGCTGAAAAAATAACAAAAATATTTCAAAATAAGGTGTTATTCGAAGATTTTAGTTTCTCAATTCCTCCTGGAGCAATAGTAGGCGTGGTAGGCGCTAATGGCGCTGGAAAATCAACTCTTTTAAAAATTTTAACAGGCGAAGAGTCTCTTACTAGTGGTGATATAAGTATTGGAGACACTGTACAGTTAAGTTATGTCGATCAAAGTAGAGATAAGCTAGGTGATAACAAAAACGTATGGGAGGAAATTTCAGGTGGCTTGGATATTATAAAATTGGGCGATTTGGAGGTTAACTCGAGGGCATACGTTGGTGCATTCAATTTCAAAGGTCCTGACCAACAGAAGCGTGTGGGTCAGCTATCAGGTGGAGAGCGAAACAGAGTACATCTCGCAAAGTTGCTGAAGTCAGGTGGAAATGTATTGCTTCTAGACGAGCCCACAAATGATCTCGATATTGAAACACTTCGTGCGCTTGAAGATGCTGTTCTCGAATTTGCAGGCTGTGTAATAGTTGTTTCGCATGATAGGTTTTTTATGGACAGACTTTGTACGCATATCCTGAGCTTTGAGGGAGAGAGCAACATGACTTTTTTTGAGGGTAACTTTAATGATTATGAAGAAGATAAAAAGAGAAGATTGGGGGATACAGCTGTAATTCCTCAAAGGGTGAAATATAGAAAATTTTCAACTTGACCTATATCTCTGTATTTTTTGTATTAAAGGGAAAAGCTTCTTCATATCTGGCCCATCACTCTTCCCTGTTAGAAAATAACGAAGCGGCATAAACAGATTTTTACCTGTTCTTCCGGTTAATTTTTTTAACTCATCAGTCAATTTTTGCCAACTATCGTTTTCACGAGGATATGTGCCAATTAGACTGATTGCCACCTCAATAAATTGCTTATCTTCGGGGGCAATTATTGGGTCATCAGCTCCTTCTTTACACAAATGCCATATATCTGCTAAGTCTTCTTTAGTGTTAATGTTATCTTTTGCCATTATCCAAAAATCTTCTTTTATCTCATCAGGAACGCCTATTGTTTCTAGATAATCAGAAACTTTGCCAACTTCACTTATGGATAGCAGCTTTCGAGACATAGTTTCTAAAAATTCTTTTTCAAATCTTACGGGTGCTGTGCTATATTTTTCTAACTGAAAATTCGGAGTTAACTCATCAATATTGTTTTTAATGTCCACCCCGTCTCCAGTTCCTAAAGAGACCAATTTTGAAATAATTGCCCCTGGTTCTATTCCGGATTCCTTTAAGCTTCTTATAGACAAACTACCAGTTCTCTTAGAAAAATTCTCTCCAGAACTATCAACTATCAAAGAGTGATGACCGAATATTGGTAAAGGTGAAGATAATTTTTTTAAAATTTCTATTTGAACTGCTGTATTAGTCAAATGGTCGATCCCCCGCACTACATCGGTAACACCAAAATCTACATCATCAATCACAGAAGCCAGCGTGTAGAGAAATTGACCATTACCCTTCACCAAAATAGGATCTGATACCGATGAAGTTCGTACCGTTATTTCTCCTGCAATTCTGTCTCTCCATGTTACGGTCTCACCACTCAACAAAAACCGCCAATGGCTATCAGTTTTGTTTCTCAAGACTTTTATTTCTTCTATACTCAATTCCAGTGCCGCTCTATCGTACACAGGAGGAAGTCCTTGATTTTGCTGTTTTTTCCTTTTAAGGTCTAGCTCCAAAGCAGTTTCAAAGCACTCATAGACCACGTTTTGATCTTTTAGTTTGGTTAAGACTTCCCAATATCTGTCCATTCTGAGAGATTGTTGTTCAATTCTATCCCAACTAATACCCAGCCATTCCAAGTCTCTTTTTATTTGATCAATAAAATGCTGAGAAGATCGTTCCTGATCCGTATCATCCAATCTTAGAATGAACTCAGCTCCTACTTTTTTAGCTTGTAGATAATTAAACAAGGCTGTTCGAATATTTCCTACATGCAAATACCCAG
>CAZOIZ010000043.1:0-7953 GCA_964580005.1 uncultured Rhodobacterales bacterium | reverse complement strand
TCTGCAATTTTAACTCTGGCATTTTCGATTAAATTCTTCGCAGCTCTACCCTCTAAATGAATCGATGAGGGATTGCCCACATAATTCATAGCCTCAATCATTGCCTGCTTAGCTTCACTTCTCAGCGGTACAGTAGAATTGTAATCTAAATAAGTTCTCATTCAGTATCAGAAACTACAGAAAAAATAGTTGGAACTGCAGGGCAAGGTGCAAGATCATTTTCAATAACGTCAGACAATCTGGTTTGGTGAAGGTAAACGAAGACATGAGCACTCAATCCTTCCCAAAGACGATTTGTCATCGATTGGGCCTTTGAACCAGATAGGCCGCCCGAAGCACCCGCACCCTGGCTCATTGCGTCAACGCTTTCTTCTACGGCAGTTAATATATCAACAATGCGAATTTGGTGTGGAGGTTTGGCCAACTTATAGCCACCGCCAGGTCCTCTCACCGAAACAACTAGTTTTGACCTTCGAAGCTTAACAAACAACTGTTCGAGATATGGCATTGAAATATTTTGTCTTTTGGAAATTTCGCCCAAAGTTACCAAATTTTCTTTTGCTGACAGAGCTATATCAGCCATTGCGACCATAGCATATCTACCTTTTGTACTAAGCTTCATAGTAAACCCATTTAGTATTTATTGACCTTTTCAGCTACACCGCTTAAGTGCATCAGAAGTATATTTCAAAGTTTAGAATTCTTCTAAATTTGCTTTTACTGTAAGTCAACGGAACTATAATGAGTTTTAGGAGTTTATAATATGCCAGAGGTTATCTTTCCTGGCCCTGAAGGCCGACTAGAAGGTCGCTATCATCCCCAAAAAGACCGTGACGCTCCTATTGCAATAATATTGCATCCCCACCCTCAGTTTGGTGGTACTATGAATAATAAAGTCGTTTACAACCTTCACTATGCATTTTTTAACATGGGATTCACTGTTCTTAGATTTAATTTTAGAGGCGTGGGAAGATCTCAAGGAGAATATGATCAAGGTGTTGGAGAACTATCTGACGCCGCCAGCGCTTTGGATTACTTACAATCTATGAATAACAATTCTAAACATTGTTGGGTGGCAGGTTTTTCTTTCGGTGCCTGGATTGGAATGCAATTATTGATGAGAAGACCAGAAATTACTGGTTTTATATCTGCTTCACCGCCTGCGAATATGTACGACTTTTCCTTTTTGGCACCCTGCCCATCATCTGGTTTGATAATCAATGGAACAAAAGATCGTATTGCCCCACCAGAAGATACCGAAATATTAGTTGAAAAGCTTCATGAGCAAAAAGGTATAACGATAACTCACACACAACTTGATGGAGCTGGCCACTTTTATGAAGAACCTTACATGGATCCCATGATTGAACATGTGACGACTTATGTTAAAAGGCGTCTGACTGAAAATACTCGATAATTGAGTAAGCAAAAATCAATGTGTTAATTTTTAGCGAGAGAATTCTTTTGGTAAGAAGCTGCGATTTCAGCCAAATCCCTAGCTATAGAAAATGATCCTTTAAATTTATCTGAATTTTTTTTCCAGTCGCGTTTGATAATCAATTTATTATCTTTAATCTTTGCTAAGCCATTTTGTTTTTTAATGAATTCAACAAGACCCTCTGGAGATATAAACTTGTCATTATGAAATTGCACAGTAGCTCCTTTTGGACCACCATCAAGCTTAGCTATTCCTGCTTTTTTACAAACAGATTTTATTCTAACAACCAATAACAATGTATTTACTTCAGGGGGTAATTTCCCAAATCTATCTATTAACTCAGCAGCAAAACCCTCGAACTCTACTTTTTTGCTTAAATTAGAAAGACGCCTATACAAGCCTAGACGAACATCTAAATCCGATACATACGCCTCAGGGATTAAAACTGAAACTCCCAAATTTATTTGAGGAGACCACTGATTATCCATTGAAGTTAAAACATCAATTTGACCTCCTCGAATTTTTGAAATCGTCTCCTCTAACATAGATTGGTAAAGTTCATATCCCACATCGCGAATTTGGCCAGACTGTTCTTCTCCCAGTAAGTTACCGGCACCTCTTATATCCAAATCCTGGCTCGCCAATGAAAAACCTGCGCCAAGAGCGTCAAGAGATGCTAATACTTTCAGCCTTTTTTCCGATGCAGCTGTCATTTTTGACCTCACCTTCGTCGTCATGTAAGCATAAGCACGCAGTTTTGAACGGCCAACTCGACCTCTTATTTGATATAGCTGAGCTAATCCAAACATTTCAGCGCGGTGGACAACTATAGTGTTTGCCGATGGAATATCCAAACCACTTTCGACAATAGTAGTGGCAAGAAGTACGTCATATTTACCATCATAAAAAGAATTCATTCGTTTATCCAATTCACCAGGAGATAATTGGCCGTGTGCAATTACGTAAGAAACCTCTGGCACATGATCCCGAAGAAATAGTTCAATTTCTTCAAGATCAGCGACCCTGGGTACGACATAGAAAGCTTGTCCGCCTCTAAAACGTTCGCGCAACAATGCTTCTCTTACAGTGATGGTATCAAACTCACTTATAAATGTTCGAATTGCCAGCCTATCCACAGGCGGGGTCGCGATAATGGATAAGTCACGTACACCGGCAAGGGATAACTGCAAGGTTCTTGGTATTGGAGTTGCAGTAAGCGTTAAAACGTGGATATCACTTCTTAATTGTTTAAGTCGCTCTTTATGCTGGACACCAAAGTGTTGCTCCTCATCTATAATAAGCAGACCAAGGTTTTTGAATTTGATACCATGAGCCAAAAGTGCGTGTGTTCCCACTACAATATCCACACCACCACTTTGTATTTCATCCCGTGTTTTTTCTGCTTCTTTTTTTGAAACAAAACGAGATAACTGTCTTATCTCAACTGGCAAGCCTCGGAACCGGTCCAAAAAACTCTTATTATGCTGCCGGACTAAAAGTGTTGTTGGGGCAATGACGGCCACTTGAAAGCCTGCAATAGAGGCTAAAAACGCTGCCCTCATAGCTATTTCTGTTTTCCCAAAACCTACATCTCCGCAGACAAGCCGATCCATTGGACGTCCCGAGGTTAAATCACTAATAACGTCAGTGATAGCATTCATCTGGTCATCCGTTTCTTGATACGGAAATTTGGCCGAGAACGCATCCCACACACCAGGCGGCGGTTCGAATATAGGCGCAGTTCTTAATTCCCTCTCCGCGGCTACCCTAATTAATCTTTCCGCAATATCCTTAATTCGCTGTTTAAGTTTGGCCTTTTTTGCCTGCCAAGCTGCCCCACCTAACTTATCCAGAAGCCCAAATTCCTGCCCATATTTTGAGAGTAAATCAATATTTTCAACGGGAAGATAAAGTCTGGAATTCTCGGCGTATTCTAAAACAAGGCATTCATGTAGAGCATTGGCAGCTCTGATAACCTCCAAGTTATGGTACTTTCCTATTCCATGATCCACATGAACAACAAGATCTCCAGAGGTAAGAGACGTTGCCTCGGTCAAAAAATTCTCAGCTTTTCTACGTTTAGATGCCTGTCGAATTAACCGTTCGCCTAAAACGTCTTGTTCTGAAATAATCGTAAATTTATCAGTCTGAAAGCCTTGCTCTAAACTCCATACCACTAAAAATATTCCTATCTTATCAACTTGGCTTATATTTTGGATAAGATATGCTCCGTCTAACCCTTCATCTTTTAGTAATCCCCTCAACCGCTGTCTGGCACCATCGGTATAACTGGCTATAATAACAGGCTTTGTTTTCATTTCCGATTTTACGTAAGAAGCTAGAGCATTGAAAATATTGATATTCTCTACCTGCCTTTCAACAGAAAAATTTTTCCCTATCGTACCTCCTGCGTCTATTACATTTGGACCTGGAGTTTGTGGAAATGGACTAAACTGCAAAACAGCGCGTGAACTTAACGCAAACTTCCAGTCACTTTCATTTAAATAAAGTTGCTCAGGCTCGATTGGTTTGTAAACAGAGTCTAACCTACTTTTTTGATCTAAGTTCTGTTTTCTTGACTGAAATTGATCCGTAATAACCTCCCAGCGCGAAGCTCGAGAGGCATCTAAATTATCGTCGAGAGTAATCGTTACCCTCGGCAGATAATCAAAAATCGTTTCTAATTTCTCATGAAAAAAAGGAAGCCAATGCTCTACACCTTGATATTTATTTCCAGCACTAACAGACTCATATAGGATATCATTCGAGTGGGAGGCCCCAAATTCTTTTCGGTAATTTTGCCTGAACCTAGAAATTGAAGCTTTGTCAAAAATTACTTCGGAAACAGGACCAAGCCTTATATTGGACATTTTTGAGACTGTTCTTTGAGAAACAGGATCAAACTGACGAATTCCATCTAAAACGTCACCAAACAAATCAAGTCTGATGGCTCCAACCTCACCTGGTGCAAATATATCTATAATTCCACCTCTGACGGAATAATCTCCGGGCTCAGAAACGGTAGATGTTTTAGAGAATCCCATTTCATTGAGAAACGAATACAGTAGATGTAGGTCTATATTTCTTCCTACATCGGCTTGAAATGTCGCGGATGAGAGAATGGATCTATTTGGAATCCTCTGAGTTGCCGCGTTAACCGTTGTTAAGATGATATATTTCGAAGAAGAATTCTGTGCTAAATCAGTTAAAAGGGACAATCGGCGTGAAGATATCTCTGAATTTGGAGAAATACGGTCATAAGGTAAACAATCCCAACTAGGAAATATTTTTATTGGAACATCTGGGGCAAAGAAGTTCAAAGCATCTTTAACTGCCACCATTCGTTTATCGTCCCGAGCAACATGAAGTAAATGCGTGCCCGACTTTTCAAATTCTTTTAAAATTAAAGCCGCATCATACCCTTCAGGAGCACCACCTATCTTTAATAAATTGTTGATCATTTAATAGCTAACAAGTGAAAAAATTGCTCAAGTTAAAAAATAATAGTTTTTAAGTTAAAATAGAAACCCCATGTAATGCTGCTCAAAAGCGATACCGATGCGATTACCACAGCAACACGTCTAAATAGCTTAACTTTTTTAAAGACATCTTTAAACGACACCTCATCCAAGGATCCAATAGACTGACGGAGACTGAGACGCAAGATAATGCAAATCATAAATGGACAAAAAAGCAAAAAAGCAGCCTGAAGAAACTCGACAGAATAGAAAAAAGCCACCACTGCTAGATTAACGATAAAGAACGAAGAAAAACAAATTAATAAAAAGGTTAAACTGTTATTTTTGTATTTACCTTGATATTCCGCTTTCAAATAAAAAGATCTTAGTATCTCTTTCTGTTGTGATGCACCACTATTTGAAGCAGAAATCCATTGGTAGTGACTATGTACAGAGAATTTATCTATTGAGATTGACCACGCGATAATTAGTAGCGACCAGAACCATATGCTTGAATAGGCATCTATTGAAAAAAAAAACATTAATTAATCACTAAATTAAATTTACCGAATAACAATTTAGTCTAGGCTAGCGAAACTACAAGAACACACTTACACAAACACTTGAGGTCATGTCGAATTCATGTAAAGTTATCTAAAAAGATTGTTTTTACTATGAATTTTATCGATCAAAAATTTCCATCTTTTCGGTTTAGGCGTACCAGAAAAAACGAAAAAATACGAAATTTGGTAAGTGAAACAAGCGTTAGTGCGAATGATTTCATATGGCCAGTTTTCATCTGTGATGGAAATAATATCGAAGAAGATGTGCCTTCAATGCCGGGCGTGAAAAGAAGAAGTATTGACTGCCTTGTAAACGCAGCTTCTGAGGCTTTTGATTTAGGAATTCCAGCTATTTGTCTTTTTCCATACACAGAACAGTCTTTAAAAACAGAAGATTGCGCCGAAGCATGGAACCCAAATAATTTATCAAACAAAGCGACCAGAGCGATAAAAAAAGAAATTCCAGAACTCGTTGTCATGTCAGATGTAGCCCTAGATCCATATAATATTAACGGACACGATGGCTTCGTCGAAAATGGAAAAATTGTGAATGATAAAACAGTGGAGGCTTTGGTTAAACAAGCCCTCTCACAAGCCGAGGCGGGCATTGATGTGATAGGCCCATCTGATATGATGGATGGCCGCATTGGAGCAATCAGATCAGCTCTAGAGGAAAATGCACATCCTGAAGTAAGCATAATGTCTTACGCGGCAAAATATTCTAGCAGTTTTTACGGGCCTTTTCGAGATGCCGTCGGGGCATCTGGCGCTCTTACCGGTGATAAAAAAACTTATCAAATGGATATAGCAAATTCTAATGAAGCGCTTCGATTGGTAGCGCGAGACCTTAAAGAAGGCGCGGACATGGTAATGATAAAACCTGGGATGCCCTATCTTGATATCTGCAGAAGGGTAAAGGATACATTTGGAGCCCCTACTTTTGCATACCAAGTTAGTGGCGAATATTCTATGTTATCTGGAGCTTTTGAAAAAGGCTGGCTTGATCGAAATAAAATCATCATCGAAACCTTAATGGCATTTAAGCGTTCTGGATGTGATGGAATATTGACTTACTTTGCTCCTGAAGCTGCAAAGCTATTAAAATAAAAAAATAAGTGATCTGAAATGAAAATTATTTTTAAATTCCTTACAATAGCCCTATTACCTACAATTTTTTTATCATCTTGTAGTATCCCAAAAATATCTAACCCTTTAAATACCCCTAAAGCTGCTGCTCAAATTGATGCAAGAGTTTTTAAAACAATAGAGCAAATGTATTTAGAATATCCATACAGCAGGCAATTAGCAGCTAAAGCATCTGGAATTTTGGTAATGCCACTTGTGACAGAAGCCGGATTTGGACTTGGAGCAGGATATGGCCGTGGCGCACTTGTAGTAAATGGCTCAGTTAAGAACTACTATTCATCAATCTCTGCAAATACAGGAATACAATTAGGCGCCCAGCAATATGCGCACGTACTGTTTTTCATGACGGATACGGCACTTACCCAGTTTGAATACTCAATGGGTTTTTCAGCGGGTGGAGATTTGGAATACATTACGCCTAGTATCAGCGAGTCATTGAAAATCGAAACACTAACAACCCTATCTCCTGTCATAGCTTTGGTATTTGGCCAAGCAGGATTGAAGGTTGGGGCCACATTAGAGGGTAGCAAATATACAAAACTAAGGTTCTAGTATTTTGAAACCTTTCACTTTGAGTACTTGGCATAAACAGTAAATTTAAAGAATTATCTTAAGTCTTTCATTGCGCACAACATACATGCTCTGTTATACTACAAATAACAAAATATAGTATTTTCACTTGGGTGTGTAATCTTGAGCGACTCAGAAGATAAATCTGAAGAAGACGGATCAAACGTTGTTGAGCGCAAGCCATACGATGGTCCATCAATCTCGATAACAAAAGAGCTAAAAACCTCCTACTTGGACTATGCAATGAGCGTTATTGTAAGTAGGGCGATACCAGATTTAAGGGACGGCTTGAAACCCGTGCATCGTAGAATTTTGTATGCAATGCACGAGACAGGCAACACCCATGAAAAATCGTATCGAAAATCTGCGAGACCAGTAGGCGATGTTATGGGTAAATATCACCCGCATGGCGACAGTGCAATTTATGATGCTTTAGTAAGAATGGCTCAGCCGTTTTCCATGTCTTTACCCTTGCTCGACGGCCAAGGAAATTTTGGTTCTATGGACGGGGACAACCCCGCGGCAATGAGGTATACAGAAGTGCGCATGGATAAACCCGCAGCCTTCCTTTTAAATGATATAGATAAAGATACCGTTGATTTTCAGGACAATTATGATGGAAAGGATCGAGAACCTTCAGTTCTGCCAGCGCGTTTTCCGAATATGCTGGTTAACGGAGCGGGAGGAATTGCTGTTGGGATGGCGACAAATATTCCTCCTCACAATCTTGGTGAAGTTGTTGATGCAACACTAGCTCTAATACAAACTCCTGATTTGA
>CAZOIZ010000042.1:0-8167 GCA_964580005.1 uncultured Rhodobacterales bacterium | reverse complement strand
CTTTTGTCATAGAGTGGACTTCAAAAGCCATATTGGGCTTTTTTCAGAGAGGTTTTTACTGAATACCCATGTGTCTTTTTGTTTTTTTATCTCATCTGGATGGCCTTCAATGATGTTTCCTTTAATATCCTTCACTATAGTTGTTATCTCAGATTTAAATGATAGTGTCACGTCAGCAACCTTTGTTTTCTGACTAAATGAGGCATTTATTACTCTTATATCCCTCATTCCGATAAACTTTGCATCTATTATAAATCCATCTTTCTTTCTTTTTTCTATAACTGATTTGAAACTAGTTAATACTTTCTTTTCTAAAAGGGTTTCCAGCTTTTCGATATCTCCTTTTTCAAAAGCCATAAGAATTATCTCATATGCCATCTTTGCGCCTGAAACAAATTTGTTTAAACTGAAGTCACTATCGAATTCTTTCATCTTTTTGAATACCTCAGCACTTTTACTGTTTTCTTCTACATAATCGAAAATGTCATCATCTTGACTATCTTTGGCTTGTTGATCTATAACACCAGGATTACCGATAACAGTATTAGGTTCTTTAACATCTCTTAATGTCTTTTCAAAACCTTCCCTGGAACCTAGCACCGCTTTCAAGCGCCAGAAGAGAAAAATCGCGACAACTGCTAGTATAAATATTTGTAACATTCTGATTGATCCAAGCTCTATTCCTGAAAAAAGGAAAACATTAATATTATGAATATATAAGATTTAAAATTATTGTGTCCACCTGAAAGATGGAGTATACAGTCGTCTACAGTAAAAAAAAGTTAAAACTTTCATGTCTTCAGAACAAATAAAATCAGACGATTATAGTTATTACGTCGAAAATCTTCTTTTTAATCACGATATAGAGATCCATTCTCAGTTTATAAAAGATTTGTCTTTTGAGAAAAAAGAAGACTTTGCCTTTTTTACAGAAGAAGACTTTAGAGGGAAAACGGACTTTTCGCTTAACATAGAAGTTGAAAATAAACAACGAGATGAGAATTTAATAATTATTTCACTTATTGTGAATTTAGAAGCTAAAATTAATAAAAAAACAGCTTTTATATTGGAAATGACTTACTGCGGTTTATTTAAGTTTCCAAAGGTGAGCGAAAAGATACTGAGAAAACAAATACAGGTAGAATGCCCTAAAATGCTATTCCCTTATATAAGAAGGATAATATCTCAAATAATGATAGAAAGTGGTATGCCCAACATAGACATAAAAAACATTAACTTTTTTGATTTATATAGGTCCAATAATAAAAATTAATTCCAATAATTTTTATTCATTTCAGATATGAATACCTTGTGAAGGGCTATTTCTTCTTCCGACAGCCTAATTTCATTTAAAGGATTTTTTCGAATGAAACTTTTTCTTTCCTTTATCATTTTCTCAGTCTCTTGATCTTCATGGCCAGGTTGTGAAAATTCGAAACCTGGTTGTTTTCCACCTACCAATTCAAGATAGACTTCAGATAGAACTTCACTATCAATAAGTGCACCGTGTCTTCCCTTTCTTTTATTATTTATACCAAATTTAATACACAAAGAATCTAATGAAACTGACTTACCCGGATATAGGTTCTTGGCAACCTCCAAGGTATCAATTACGTTCTTATCCTGTATTTCGTTGTATGGTAATCTCTCGTATACCTCACGATTACTATTTGCAAGCATTTGTATTTCAAAGTTTATAAACCCTATGTCAAACTTTGCATTATGTATGATAAGTTTTGCGTTACCAATAAAAGTTAATAAGCGCTCAGCTACATCAGAAAATAATGGTTTGTTTGATAAAAAATCTACAGATAAACCATGAACTTTGAACGATTCATCCGGCATTTCTCCCTCTAACATGGGATTTAAATAGCTGTGGAACGTATTTCCTGTAGGAATGTGATTTATAAGCTCAATTGCTCCTATCTCTACAATTCGGTCCCCTTTATTAAAATTTAGACCTGTAGTTTCTGTATCTAGAACAACTTCTCTCATTCTAACTTAAAAATTCTTTTATTTTATTATAAATTAGCAGAACATCTTGTTTTGTCTCGTGTAAACTTTTGTCTGTGTTTATTATATAATCTGCTCTTTTTACCTTTTCTTCTTCATTCAATTGGTTCTGTTTTATCAACTGAAAATCTCTTTCAGCCATATTTTTTCTACTTAATACCCTATTTTTTTGTGTGTGTTCAGAGGCAGTTACAACAAGAACGGCGTCGAAACTTTTCTCCTGATTTTTTTCAAGCAGAAGTGGTATGTCAAAAACGATAAATAAGAAGTCCTTGTTTGATTTTATAAAATCAATTTTTGAACTCCCCAACAAAGGGTGTACTATTCCCTCAATTCTTTTTAGCATACTAGAATCTTGGTGAATTAAATTTCTCAGTTTGTTTTTATCTATACCTTTTTCCGTTACGACACTTGGGAGCTCCTTAGAAAATAATTTAGTAGCGGCACCGTTTTTTTCGTATAATTTATTCACTTCGGTATCTGCACACCAAACCGGGACACCCAGATCTCTAAACATTTCTGATATGGTGGTTTTTCCCATTCCAATGGATCCGGTCAAACCGAGAATAAATCTTGGTTTTTTATTCAACTATAAACCTTCTGATTTCTTCATCTATTTGAGGTTTTTTTTGAAACCAGTGTTCAAAACCGGGAACTGCTTGGTTTATCAACATTCCTATACCCCCAACAGTCTTTAATTTCAGTTTTTTAGCTTCTTTTATAAGCTCTGTAATCAATGGATTATAAACTATATCAACAACTAATGCTGTCTTTTTGGCTCTAGATATTGGCTGCGAAAAATCTGGTTGACCGACCATCCCCATAGACGTTGCATTTATAATTATATCTACTTTTGTTATTGTATCAGGAGCCGATCGCCAGTCTACAACTGATACTTTAGCACCCAAATTTTCAGATATTATTTGAGCCTTAGAACGTGTTCTATTAGTTATTCCCACTTCTTTGACACCATTCGACAATAACGCTGAGGCAATTGCTCTGGCAGAGCCCCCAGCACCATAAATTAAAGCAGTTTTATCATAGAAATCATAATCGGGAATCTCATCAATAATATTTTGAATAAACCCGTATCCGTCAGTGTTGTCAGCATGTATTTTTCCGCTTTTACTGAAATATAAAGTATTCGCCGCTCCTATTAAAGAAGCTCTATCCGTTATGGAGTCTGCGAACGAAAGTACATTTGTTTTATGGGGTATCGTAACATTAACTCCACTGAATCCGAGCGCCATCAAACTTTTTATCGAGGTTTCAAGGTTCTCAGTGGTAACAGAAAAAGGAATGTAAAAACCATTTATTTTATATTTTGATAACCAATAGTTGTGCAGTTTTGGTGATTTGCTATGGGCTATAGGGTTTCCGATTACTCCTGCTAAATAGATGGCATTTTCATTTAAATCTTTATCCATAGTAGCCTGTTAGTTAAATTAGAATTATGTTAATAATTTATTTTTATTCGTTAGTCTTTACTCTTTATCATAAATTATAAATTTTTTTCAACAGCTAAACCCACATTTCTAAATATCTTTATACCCAATAATTAATTGTTATAAAATTAAAAATAGCTCCATTTTTATAGTAATTTAGATTGTTGATATAAAATAATTAAGTGTGGATAAACTATCAATTATAAATATATCCCCGCTTTTTTGTGTATATACTACTAACACTATATATTATATAATCTATTATGAGTTTATTTCTTGAATGTGTAAAAGGGTCCAAAGTTGAAAGACCTCCTGTCTGGTTCATGCGTCAAGCAGGTCGATATTTAACAGAGTATCGTAATACAAGGAAGAGTGCTGGTTCGTTCTTGAACCTATGTTATAATTCCGATTTAGCTACAGAAGTGACTTTACAACCAATAGATAGATTTGGTTTTGATGCAGCTATTTTGTTTGCCGATATTTTATTAATATTAGATGCTTTAGGTGTTAACGTTCAATTCATCGAGGGGCAAGGACCAATATTAGAACCTGTCAAGAATAAAAGAGATATTCAAAAGATCAGTAACATACATGGAATACATGAAAAACTATCTCCTGTTTATGAAACTGTAAAAAAATTAAAAAAGCAATTACCTACTGAAACTCCTTTAATTGGATTTGCAGGAGCACCTTGGACACTTGCTACATATCTAATAAACGGTAAAGGAGAACAAGGGTCATTAACAGCTAAAAGGTTTTTAATTGAGAACAATAAAGAATTTGAAGAAATTGTGAAATTATTAACCAGTGCCACTATAGAATATTTGTTAATGCAAATTAAATCAGGGGCAGATGTAATAAAAATTTTTGATAGCTGGGCTGGTGCACTGAACGCTGACATGGTTTTACGTTATTCATTAAGTCCAATTAAAAAAATAGTGAGTGAAATAAAACGCCAATACCCTAATATACCATTTATAGTGTTTCCAAGATCAGTAAATACTACATATAGTTATTTTTCTGATGAAGATTGTTTTGATGTTTTGGCTGTAGATCAATTTTTGGATCGAAAGTGGATAGCAAATAAGATTCAACCAAAGAAAATTATTCAAGGAAATTTAGATCCAATCTTTCTAACTCAAAAGGAAGATGTACTTTTAAACGAATTAAAGAAAGTTACAGAAGATTTTAAAGCTTTCCCTTTTATTTTTAATCTCGGTCATGGAATAACACCAGACGCTAAAGTAGAGAATGTTAAATTAGTGGTTGATTACATAAAAGAATTAAAGTTGTAAAACTGGAAACATAAAAAATAGATAAATTATTGACAACTATAAAAAAACCATCTATCTATTTGTCCATCGATTTTCCCCTTCTTAAAAAATTCTCAAATTAATGGTTGATATAGATAATACAAAACAACTGTCTTTAGCAGAACTTAAGACCCAAAGCCCAAGTGATTTATTAAAGCTAGCCGAAAAGCTGGAAATAGAAAATGCATCATCGATGAGAAAGGGTGACATGATGTTTTCTATCTTAAAAGATATGGCTGAGGATGGAGTTGAGATATCTGGAGATGGTGTATTAGAAGTTTTACAAGATGGATTTGGTTTTTTAAGATCGACAGACGCAAATTATTTACCTGGTCCAGACGATATATATGTGAGTCCTAGTAAAATAAAAAAGTTTTCACTACGAACCGGCGATACTGTTGAAGGGGTAATAAGAGCACCCAAAGAAGGAGAAAGATACTTTGGCCTTGTGAAGGTCACAAAAATTAACTTTTTGGAAATAGAAAAAGCAAAACATAAGATACACTTTGACAATCTTACACCACTCTATCCTGATGAGAGAATAGGATTGGAACTTAGTGACCCAACAGTAAAAGACAAATCTTCAAGAGTTATTGATTTGGTAGCACCTATAGGAAAGGGTCAGAGATCATTGATAGTTGCGCCTCCAAGAACTGGAAAAACAGTAATATTGCAAAATATAGCACATTCGATTGAAAAAAATCATCCCGAGTGCTTTCTATTAGTCTTACTGGTAGACGAAAGACCAGAGGAAGTAACAGATATGCAGAGATCGGTTAAAGGAGAAGTTATTTCTTCAACTTTTGATGAGCCTGCAACAAGACACGTCGCCGTTGCTGAAATGGTCATAGAAAAAGCGAAAAGGTTGGTAGAGCATAAACGAGATGTAGTAATACTTCTTGACTCCATCACGAGGCTAGGTAGAGCATACAATACAGTGGTTCCCTCATCCGGTAAAGTTTTAACAGGTGGGGTAGATGCTAACGCATTGCAAAGACCAAAAAGATTCTTTGGAGCTGCCAGAAATATTGAAGAAGGCGGATCTTTGACAATAATCGCCACCGCTTTAATTGATACTGGCAGTAGAATGGACGAAGTAATTTTTGAAGAATTTAAAGGTACCGGTAACTCTGAACTTGTTTTGGATAGAAAAGTCGCGGATAAGAGGGTTTTCCCAGCTATTGATATACTAAAATCTGGAACCCGAAAAGAAGACCTACTCATAGATAAGAAAGAATTAACAAAAATATTTGTTCTTAGGAGAATACTTAATCCTATGGGAACAACAGATGCTGTCGAATTTCTTTTGGAAAAGCTTAAGCAAACAAAAACAAACAGTGATTTTTTTGAATCTATGAATACCTGAGACGTTTCATGAAAGAAACGATTTTTGCGCTTTCAACAGTACCCGGGCTATCAGCTATAGCGGTTTTCAGAATATCTGGACCGAGCGCTTTTTCGGTTTTGAAGAATATAACAAGAGGAAATCTTCCTCAAAGCAGGTTTGCAACACTAAAAAAAATTTTTTGGGAGGGTGAGGTTGTTGATAAGTGTATAGTTATTACTTTCAAAAAGAATGAAAGTTTTTCGGGAGAGAAAACAGTAGAGATCCATTGCCACGGTAGTGTGGCTATTATAGAAAAATTAGCCTCAATTTTAACACTTTGTGGACCTAAACTGAACCTAAGGCCCGCTGAGGAAGGAGAGTTTACAAGACAAGCCTTTTATAACGGCAAAATGGATCTTATTCAGGTAGAGGGACTATCTGAACTATTGAGGGCCGAGACCGAAGCCCAAAGGAAAATATCCTTTGATTCACTAGATGGTGTTGTATCGAAGAAGGTAGATACGTGGAAGTCAAAAATTCTATCTATTTTAGCCTTTTTAGAAGCAGATATCGACTTTAATGATCAAGATATAGGAGATATAAATATCCTAAACATGATATCAGAACTTATAGAGTTGCTAAAAACAGAGCAAGATGGTTTTAAGGATATTAGATCAATTAAACAAGGACTAGAGATAGCTATAATTGGACCACCTAACGTTGGAAAATCTACCTTGATTAACAATCTGGTAAAAAGAAATGTCTCTCTGACGTCTAGGATAGCTGGAACTACACGAGATATAATAGAGGCTAAAGTTCAAATTAATGGGGTTTATGTAACATTTTTAGACACTGCGGGTCTCAGAGATACAAAGGACACAATAGAAAAGAAAGGAATTTCGCTTATAAAAAAACGGCTTAAAACTGTTGCCCTTAAGATTTTTCTGATTAAAAAGGAGTCTGATTTAAAATCCATGGGTGTGAAGGTTGGCACCAATGATCTTATTCTCAAATCTAAAGCGGATAGGGGTAACAGCACAAAATATAGAGGTATATCAGGAAAAACAGGTTTCGGGGTTAAAGATGCTATTGACAAAATAGGCACAAAATTACCAACGGTTTATGTTAATAGTGGGGTAATAGCCACATACCGCCAACAGTCCAAAACTAATGATTTGCTATCTCTTCTATCAGATTTGACCACAGACATAAAGAATGGTCTAGATGTTGAACTCATAGCAGAAAAAGCGAGGGATGGTCTAAAAATAGTAGAGGAGTTGACCGGAAAAATAGACACCGAGGAAGTTTTGGGTATTATATTCAAAAGTTTTTGTATAGGAAAGTGAGTTTCACGTGAAACATTTGTTTGATATTATAGTTGTTGGTGGTGGACACGCTGGGTCAGAGGCTGCTTATGCAGCAGCAAGAGCTGGTGGAAATGTGGCCCTTGTTACAAAGAAAAAAGACCAAATAGGTGTGATGTCATGTAATCCAGCTATAGGCGGGCTGGGAAAGGGTCACCTGGTACGAGAAGTAGACGCATTAGGAGGTCTTATGGGGGTAGCTGCGGATATATCGGGGATCCAGTTTCGCTTATTAAACAAGTCAAAAGGACCAGCTGTTCAAGGCCCTAGAACACAATCCGACAGGGGTCTTTACAGAAAAGCTGTACAAAATATTTTAACCTCTAAAGAAAATATAAAGATAATTGAGGGTGAGGTTGTTGATATATATATAAAAAATCGAGCTGTTAAAGGGGTAGAATTAGAAGACGGAACGAAAATAGAAACAAGTAGCGTTATACTAACCACAGGGACTTTTTTAAATGGCTTAATAAGAATTGGACAAGAAAAAATGACGGCGGGTCGTGTAGGAGATTTTGCGTCGACTAGGCTTGCAAAAAAAATAAGGGAATCGGGATTAAACACCGGACGACTTAAAACAGGCACACCAGCAAGACTCTCCTCTAAGACAATAAATTGGAGTGTAGTTGAAAAGCAGCAACCAGATGAGAAACCAACACTTTTTTCATTTCTACATAAAAAACCTTTTCAAAGGCAAATTAGTTG
>CAZOIZ010000041.1:0-8573 GCA_964580005.1 uncultured Rhodobacterales bacterium | reverse complement strand
TTGAACCTAATCTTAAATTTTCCGTAGATTTTTTTTTGAGCTCTAAGACTTTAGGGATTAATTCCTTTGGGCTTATCCCCTGCATATATCGAAAAGAAACAATTCGAGCTGGAAAATTCGCTTCCGAAGTTACCTTTAGCATCATTTCAACAGTCTCATCTGTTTGAAGGTTAGCCAGGTCTGTAGCGGTAGTAACCCCAGCTCTGGCACATATTTTCCCAAAGTTCCTTAGACCTTCTGCATCTCCTGAAAGCCAATCCTTGCCTAATCCTACATGCTTAGTCACCAAAGCAATAGTTTCAGCACCTCTAATCTCGCCAGTGGGGATTCCGTCTTTTCCAAGTGGAAGACCGTCATGATTAATCCCCGGTCTTAAAAAACCAGCCAACTTAAGACCAAGACTATTTACATTCAGTTTATGACCAGATGCATGCAAAATACCTATAGGTCGCTTTTCGGATACCTTGTCAAGGATCAACCTATCTAAATTCTTGTCTGAAAAATAAATGGGATCTAATCCCCAACCCGACAGTGCAGTCTTAGAGTCTTTAATTTTATCCTCTGCATGTTTTAAATTACTTATCAACTCATTGACATTTTTTGTTCCTTTTTGAATAGAACCGTCTGGTTTTTGGCGATCAAAATATCCACAGTATAATTTATTCCATAATGTACCTTCAAATAGATGACTATGGCCCTCAACAAGTCCAGGCATTATGATTAGGTCTTTAAAACTATCGTCTAACTCATATTTTTCAGCGGGAGCTATTTTTTCAATAGAGCCAACTTGTAAAATTCTTCCATTTAATATGCTCATATGTGTGGCAATGGGGTTTCTTGGATTCATCGTTAAGATTTTTTTTGCTTGAATTACTTTGATCATTAAATGGTTCCCAGAAAAAACTTCGTTTTTCAATAAACATAATTCTTATTGTTAAGAACTTTAGCCAGAAAAGAACTTATGCCCTGGGGCAGCATCAAGCAAAGCTTTAGTATATGAGTGTTTCGGTTTGCTATAAATTTCATAAGTCGAACCTCGTTCTACAATTTCTCCTTCGCGCATTACCACAATATTATCACAAACTTGGGCTGCTACTCTCAAATCATGAGTTATAAATAGCATAGCTAAGTCAAACTTCTTTTTTACATCATCAAGTAATTCTAGAACCTGTGCCTGAACAGAGACATCAAGAGCTGATACGGCTTCGTCAGCAATTAAGATTTGTGGCTCCATAGCTAAAGCTCTCGCTATGCATATCCTCTGCCTTTGACCACCAGAAAATTGATGAGGAAATCTTTCTAGAGAATCGGTCTGTAGTCCAACTATATTCATTAAATCTTTGGCTCTTTGAGTTGCCTCGGCAAGTGGAATACCAAAATTTGTGGGTCCTTCAATTATGGACTGGCCTACAGTTCTCCTAGGGTTTAGTGACCTATAGGGATCTTGAAAAACAATTTGAAAATTATTTCTTAGTGGCCTGAGTTTTGATTCCTTTAATTTTGCAACATCAATATTGTTAATTAATATTTTACCCGAATTTGGATCAATTAAACGAATTACACATCTTGCCACGGTAGATTTCCCCGACCCCGATTCTCCAACAATTCCAGTAGTTTCACCAGCCCTTATATCAAAACTAACGCTTTTGGCAGCGTGAACTTTGCGCCCATCACCAAAAAAACCGAGACCTCCAAAAGTTTTATTTATTTGCTTAATAATTAATGCAGGATTACCCGAGACTTTGTTTCTTTTTGGAGGTTTCATTGAGGGAACACTTCCAATTAGCATTTTAGTATATTCGTGGGATGGATTCTTAAGTACCTGATTTACCGCTCCCTGTTCTACAATCTTACCTTCCTGCATAACAATTACCCTATCTGCTATATCAGCAACCACACCGAAATCGTGGGTTATAAATAATACGCCCATACCTCTGCGTCTTTGTATTTCTTTGATGAGCCTCAAAATATTTGCTTGTGTTGTCACATCTAAGGCAGTTGTGGGTTCATCTGCAATGAGAAGGCCTGGTTCCATGACTAGAGCCATGGCTATCATTATCCTCTGTCTTTGTCCTCCTGATAATTGGTGGGGGTATGATTTGTACATCTTTTCAGGATTTGGGAGATCAACGTTATTCATAGCTCTTATTACCCGAGATTTTCTTTCGGAAGCTGTCATTGAAGTGTGGATCTTTAACATTTCTGAGATTTGGTCACCTACCTTTAAGACAGGGTTCAACGCTGTCATGGGTTCTTGAAAAATCATTGCCATTTTTTCTCCACGACGGGCACGAAATACAGCAGGAGAGGCATTTGTTATGTCTTCACCTTCAAGAAGTATCTGTCCACTGGTCATCTTCAGTGCCCTTTTGTCATGCAATCCCATAACAGTAAATGCAGTAACTGATTTTCCAGATCCCGATTCTCCTACCACGCAAACTATTTCGTTTCGGTTAACTATCAGGTTTATATCTTCAATTGCATATAATCTGTCAGCATTTTTGGGTAAACTAACTGTGAGTTTCTCTATTTCAAGAACATTTCTCATCTCATATTTCTCGCTATTCTAGGATCAAGAGTGTCTCGTAGCCCATCACCGACAATATTTACCGATAGGACCGTCACCGCGAGAGCAATGCCTGGAAAAAATATAATCCAAGGAGTTAACTGAAAAAAAGTTCTTCCTTCCGACATAATATTTCCCCAAGAGGGTATTTCAGGAGGGATCCCAGCTCCCAAAAAACCTAAGATGGCCTCGGTCAACATCGCAGAACCACAGATGTATGTAGCTTGTACTATTAGTGGGGCAATAGTGTTAGGTAAAACATGCCTTATCATAACTAGGTATACAGGTGTTCCAACAGAGATTGCTGACTCGACGTAGGGTTCTTCTCTAACGGTCAACACAACTGATCTGACAAGGCGTACAACACGTGGTATCTCCGGAATTACAATTGCTGCTATAACGGTTGTTAAAGTAGCACCTGACAAAGAGATCATCGCGATAGCTAATAATATAGCAGGAATGGCCATTAAGCCATCCATTACTCGCATTATTATTGCATCCAGAATACGAATATAGCCAGCTAATAAACCCATTACTGTACCAAAAACCACTGCAAAAATAGCAACGGTTAGACCAACAACTAAAGAAATACGGCCTCCGTTAATTACTCTACTGTAAACGTCTCGACCAAGTTGGTCAGTACCAAAAAGCCCTGCATCTCCAGGCGGTTTTAGCCGAGACATCGGATTAAGGCTAACTGGGTCTAAAGCAAAGAATGGACCGAATACAGCTACAAAAATTATCACAAATAAAATTGTTGATCCCCAAAAAACATTCTTGTTTCGTATAACCAGTTGGAAGACTGACAAGTCAGATGCTTTTTCTAAAGAAGAGAGGGGTATTTCTCTACTCATTAATATTTTATCCTTGGGTCGAATAATGTATACGTCAGATCAATTATTAGATTTAGCAAAACATAAATCAGACTAAAAAATAATATTAGTCCTTGGATAATTGGATAGTCACGAGCTAGAACAGCGTCCAATACTAGCCTTCCGAGGCCTGGAATATTGTAGACGCTTTCGGTTACTACAACCCCTCCGATAAGTAGAGCAATGCCAATTCCTATAACCGTAACGATCGGTACTGCCGCATTACGTAAAGCATGTTGCATAAGAATTTTAACTTCACTAAGTCCCTTAGCCCGTGCGGTTCGTATATAATCTTCTTCAAGAACCTCCATTACGGAGGCACGTGTCATACGCGCTAGAAGGGCAATATATATAACGCTTAATGTTAAAGTTGGCAGTATTATGTGTTGCATAAAAGGTAACATTCCGTCTTCAAAAGGAGAGCGATAACCCTGAACGGGCAATATTCGCCAAGAAATGGAGAAGAAATATATCAGGATATAACCCAGCACAAAAACGGGAACTGAAAAGCCTCCAACAGAAAACAGCATCACCAGTCTGTCTATCCAACTGCCAGCACGAAAAGCAGCGATAGTGCCAAGAGGAACCGCTACTAAAATAGAAAAAATGATTGTTGTAAGCGCAAGCATTAATGTAGGTTCAAGACGTTGTGCTATAAGCTCAGTTACAGGCTTATTTGAAAAAATTGAGGTGCCTAGGTCGCCCTGTATCAAAGATCCAAGCCAAGTAACAAACTGGACAAAGATAGGTTCAGATAGCCCTAATTTCTCTCGAATTTTTTGAACATCTTCTGCAGTTGCGTAATCGCCTGCTATCACAGCAGCAGGATCACCTGGCGAAAGTCGTAGCAATAAAAAAACAAATAAAGCTACAACCACCATAACTGGAACTGTCATAAAAATACGCTTGAAGATATATCCTAGCAACGGAGCTTCCTAATAAATGAAGAGTTTGTCGGTTGGATCGGCTCTATAACGAGCCAATCCAACTTAAAATAGGTTTAACTACTCTACAGACATGTTCCAAAAGAACTGTACTGGCGATTTAATTAGACCCTTGACGTTATTACGGTATGCAACCGGGGTAAAGAATTGGCCAAGCTCCCCTGATGCTCCGATAGCCCATAGCCTTTCTTGAACCCTTTTCGCAATTTCCTGCTTTTCCGCTAAATTTGTTGCTTTTGGGAAAGCGGATCGTGCCTTTTCAAGCTCTGCGTCCTCAGGCCAACCAAACCAACCTGCTGCGGGATCACCCGAGAAAGCAATTGCCATTGGATCGATAACGTCGGCTCCAATCCACCAGGTGTGAAACATATTCCACCCTCCTTTTCCTACAGGGTCTCTTAAGGCTCTGCGAGAGGTTAGAGTAGACCAATCCATCGCCTCTACGTTCACCTTAAAGCCAGCCTTTCTAAGCTTTTCTGCAGTGACAAGTGAAAATGCAGAGAGCACTGGTATATCAGTTGGTTGCATTATGAGAACTTCGGTTCCATCGTAACTAGTTTTGGCAAGAGCAGCTTTGGCTGCATTAATGTCACCCGTAGCCATTATATCTGAGCCAACATCATTCGCCAGAGGTGTGCCACAAGGAAAAACTGAATAACATGTTTTCCAGAACTGCGGATCTCCTATTGCAGATGCCAAGTAATCTTCTTGCTTCATAGCCATCATAGCGGCTCGCCGAACTTCCACGTCATCAAAAGGTGGCAAGAGGTGATTGAACCTTGCAAAACCAATATTGCCAAGAGGGTCGTTCACCTCAACTGTAATATTTGGGTCTTTAGCCATCAAAGGTGCAAGATCAGGGGCTGGTTGTTCAAAAAAATCGATTTCACCTGCTATAAGGGCGTTCATTGCAGTTGTATTATCTGGGAAATACTGCCAAATAACCTTATCTACAAGAGCACGTTTACCCCCAGCTGCTGCTGATGCTGGTTCTGAGCGAGGTACATAATCTTTAAACTTTGTATACACAACTTTACTTCCCGGCACCCATTGATCAGCCTCGAACTTAAATGGCCCAGAGCCAGTGTAATCAGTTATTTGTTCAAAAGGATCCGTTTCAGCAACCCTTCTTGGCATTATAAATGGAACATTGGAAGAAATTTTTCCTATGGATTCTAAAACTAAACCATATGCTTCAGAAAGTTCCATTACCACGGTTTTACTATCGGGCGCTTCAAGTTTAGTAATCACGTTGAACAATTGTTGGCCCATTCCATCGCGTTTCCCCCATCGCTCAAGAGAAGCAACTACGTCGTCTCCAGTTACGGGATTACCATCGTGAAACTTCAACCCATCTCGTAGTACAAACGTCCAGGTTTTACCATCACTCGACGTATTCCAGTTGTCTACCATCTGAGGCTGAGGTTTAAAGTCTTCGTCCATCGCAAACAAAGTGTCATAAACCATGTAGCCATGGTTTCTGGAAATGTAGGCTGTAGTCCAGATTGGGTCTAGGTTTTTAAGATCAGCATGTGGAATTACACGCATCACCTTTTCAGCGACTGCTCCTTGTACCATAACACCAAAAGCTAATGGTATGGAAAAGATTGCAGCCATAAAGTAGTTTTTTAATTTAATCTTCATTATATTCACTCCCATTTTGTTTAATAGGCTAAATTTTACTATTTTGGTTGTCTAAAATTTCTAGAATGTTTAGCCTCAACCACTCATTACTAATTTCACTTCGGAAATTATACGGCCGATGATTATTACCTACCAAGGAAAAAATTGTGTCCTATTACTATGTTCGCTATTAATAAATTAGTAGACTGACAGCCTAAGTGCCGTAAATAACCATAAATTTATAGTGTATGGTTACTGTTTATCGATATGTGTTTTTAATAAAAAAAATTTTTAAATAGAGAATAAAAGTTAAAAACATAAAGATAGAAACGAGGGAAAGGTTCGAATCGGACGTGCTTTTAATGTTACTTTGGTATACCAGTTATTTTTAAACAGACTAGTTTTAAACAATTCGTTAAAATAATGTTCTTCATTTGGTGATCCAGTAAAATTTTAGTATAATTAATAACTGAGTTCCTCTAATGTACCTCTTGTAAGGTCAAATATTGGGGATTGAGTGATAATTAAGTAGAATTCGAGTTAGCAATATGACAAAAATAGCTGTAGCTGGGTTTCAGCATGAAACAAATACTTTTGCTCCGCAACCAACTACTTTTAAAATTTTTGAGGAAAGAGGAGCTTGGCCAGAGCTTACCAGGGGTGAATCGCTGATAAAACGATTTCTTGGTCTCAATCTCCCAATCTCAGGGTTTATTTCAGCTTGTAATCACAAAGTAGAGCCTATTCTTTGGGCAGCAGCAGAACCCGGTGGTTTTGTTGATAACGATGCCTTCGATTTAATTACTAATGAGATAGTAGAAGGAATTATTGAGTCCAAACCAGATGCTGTCTATTTGGATTTACATGGAGCGATGGTAACTCGTAAGTATGATGATGGAGAAGCAGAAATTTTAAGGCGCATAAGAGAGGCAGCAGGTTATGATTTACCTTTAGCTGTAAGTTTAGATTTACATGGTAATTTATCTAAGAGTTTTTTTGATTTGGCCGACTTAGTGACAATCTACAGGACTTATCCTCACGTCGATCTTGCAGAAACTGGTGCAAGGGCAGCTGATTTGTTAAGTATGTCTTTAAAAAAACCTCTAAAAAAGGCTTGGCGTCGCGCTAATTTTTTAATTCCAGTTACAGCTCAAGGAACTGATTATCAGCCATCGAAAGATATCTATAATTATATCAATAAGATCAGTCAAAACGAGGTGGCGTCAATTGACCTTGCAATGGGATTTCCTCCAGCAGATATTCCAGAGTTAGGGCCTGTAATTGTCGCTTATGATCAAAGCCAAAGGGTCGCAAATGACTCAGTAGAAAAGGTGTTTAAAAAACTTTTGGAAGCAGAACCTATTTACAATGATAGACTGGTATCAGCTGAAGATGCTGTGGCAGAAGCTGTGAAATCGATTAACGGTCCTGTTGTGATTGCAGATGTTCAAGACAATCCTGGGGCGGGGGGTACTGGAGACACCACTGGGCTTATTAGTGCTCTGATAAAAGCACAAGCATCAGACGCTATTCTTTCCATGTTATATGATCCCCATACAGCGGAAGCAGCGCACATAGCGGGAGTAGGATCAGAGATAGACGTATCTCTAGGAGGAAAATTTACAACATACTCAAAGCCAATTAAATGCAAGGTTTTGATTGAGGCGATTTCTGATGGACGTTTTTTATTCACTGGTCCAATGTTTGGTGGTTCGGACGCTGATTTAGGTCCAGTTGCATTGTTAAAAATATCCGATACCTCTATTAGAGTAGTCGTCGGTTCGAAAAGGGCTCAAAATGCTGATCAGGAGATGTTCAGAGTAGTTGGATTGGAACCTTGTCAACATAAGATAATCTGTGTCAAAAGTGCCATGCATTTTGTCGCCGATTACAAGAGGGTAAGCAAAAATATTATTTTTGCTGTGTCACCTGGGGCTAACCCTTGCAATCTAACAGAAATACCCTACAAACGACTATTGCCGGGTATTCGATTAGGGCCTTGTGGTCCTCCACACAGAGGATAGATGAAAAAAAATTCAGGCAAATTTTTTGTTTGAAGCGAGTGTGCTAGCAATAATTTTAAAGATTTTTATGGAAATTAAAATGTTAGATGATGTAAAAAGAGCTAGAGATTTAATCACTGGAAAGTTAATTGAAACGCCAGTCTTGAGTTTAAAGGAAGATGACATAAAAATGATTCTTCCAAAAGACTCTGATGTTTCCGTAAAATTGGAGCTATTCCAACAAACTGGATCTTTTAAAGCTCGAGGGGTATTCTTAGGATTAAGTGTTTTATCATCTGAAGTGAAAAACAGAGGTATAGCAACGGTGACTGGTGGCAATCATGGCATAGCCACAGCATGGGGGGCGCACCAGTTCAGTATTTCTGCAAAAATTATTATGCCAAAGACTGCGGACCCATTCAGAATTGATAAGTGCCGAAGCCTTGGTGCTCAAGTAATACTTGCTGAAAATGTTGATGATGCCTTTGCAAAGTTAGATGAAATCGAAAAGGATGAAAACCGTTTTGTGCTTCACCCATTTAATCAAGAAAACATGATAATTGGT
>CAZOIZ010000040.1:0-8575 GCA_964580005.1 uncultured Rhodobacterales bacterium | reverse complement strand
GCAATTTGAGGTTTCAAATGTCCCAGATAGGATCCATAACAAATAAAGTATTATCCACTCACAAGCAGTTTATCGAAAGCGCAAATAGCACGCTTGGTAATGATAACAGTATTGGAAATTTCAGTTCTAAAATGGAGAAAGCTCTAGACTCCGTCGCAGACGCACAGAAACTTGCTGCTGATACAACAAAGAACTTTGAGCTTGGTATAGAGAATGACTTAACAAAGGTAATGATTAATCAACAGATATCTTCATTAGGTTTTCAATTGACGCTTAATACAAGGAATAAGGTGCTGTCAGCATATAAAGATATTATGAGCATGCCCGTATAATAAAATTTAAAGGTATAAATTATGGCAGATACAACAGAATTCACAGGTACTCAGCAAACTCAGCAAGGTACTGGTTTAATCCCACAAGCTGGTCAATTTCTATCTAATGTTCAACAGATAGCTAACCAACCTAGTGTTCAAAGATCATTACCCGCTGTAATTGCTGTTGTTGTTTTAGCGCTTGGACTGTTTGTCTACTCACTTTTACAGCAACCTGAGAGAACCACACTTTATGCATCTTTGCCAGATTCGGAAAAATCAAAAGTACAAGACGCCTTAAAGAATATGGGTGTCGATGTTAGTCTAGACCCTACTACAGGAGAGATACTTGTGCCTGTTGAAGATTACCATAGGTCTAGGATAAGTTTAGCAGCTCAGGGGCTACCTAGTAGCGCGCCTGATGGTTATTCAACTTTAACTGACTTACCAATGGGTTCTAGTCGGTCCGTAGAGCTTATGAGGCTTAAACAAACCCAAGAAATTGAGCTGGCAAAATCAATCAGAGAAATAGAAGGCGTTATATCAGCGCGAGTTCATTTAGCACTTCCCGAAAAATCGGTCTTTGTAAGAAACCAATTACCACCTACCGCATCGGTATTTGTGCAGCTACCAAACGGAAGATCAATGGCAAGTGGGCAAGTAAACGCTATTATTCACCTAGTATCATCGTCAATTCCAAATATGACAAAGGAAGACGTGACTGTCATTGATCAAAATGGTCAACTTTTATCAAAATCTTTAGATGACCCAGATAGCATGCTAAACGATGCGCAATTGGAACACAGAGTGAAACTCGAAAATATTTATAGAAGCCGTATTACGTCCCTAGTGACCCCAATTGTTGGACCAGGAAATGTGAGTACTCAAGTCAATATTGATATTGATTTCACAAAAAGTGAGATTACTGAAGAGATAGTTGACCCCGATGGTACAGCGCTTAGAAGTGAGCAAAGCACCTTAGATTTAACTACAGATTTACCAGCAAAAGGAATTCCTGGTGCAGTGTCAAATACTGCTCCTTCTGAGGCAGAATTAAGCCAAACACCTGTAGCGGGAGACTCACAGGGACAAATAAGAAATAGATCATCTAGCGATATCAAAAATTATGAGGTAAGTAAGCGAATAGCTACCACAATGGCTCCTTCAACAAAAATAATTAAAATTAATGCAGCTGTTCTTTTGAGAAGTCCTAAAGTTATTGATCCTGAAACTGGGTTAGAGGTTTCTCAGCCATTAGCTGATGCTAAAATTGAGGAGATTAAACAGTTGATTACTAGCGCAGTCGGTATCGATGATGAGCGCGGCGATACACTTACAGTTAGTAGCGCTCCTTTTATATCAACTCTTGAAGGAGTGGAAGTTACATGGCATGAAATCCCTCTCATAAAAAACTTAATAAAACAACTCATAACAATTTCAATATTAGCTATTGTAGCACTTGGAGTAATAAGGCCACTATTAAGCAGGATGCTCGTTCCAGTAGGAGCAGGAGTTGCGGGTGAGGTTGTGTCTGGAATGGATGATGATATAGATTTGGATACAATCGAAGTAAAAGAAGGCGAGAGCTTGGAAGACATAAAGGCCAAGTTGAAACCTAAAAAGCAAGCTATTTCTGCCGAAATGCTCGATACAGCGAACACTTATGATGATAAAGTCGCTGTTATAAGAATGATTGTCCAAGATGAGTCCGGTCGCGTATCAAACGTGTTCAAAAACATGATACAAAGAGATATGAATTAAACTAAATTATTTGTATAATAGGATATAGGCAGGAATTAAAGATGGCTGAACAAGAGAGAGAAGATAAAGCTAAGGTTTTTGATAAACTTACTGGAACGCAGAAATCAGCAATATTGATGATGCTACTAGGTGAGGATGAGGCTTCAGAAATTCTTAAAAATTTAACTCCAAAAGAAGTTCAACATCTTGGTAGTGCAATGTATTCAGTTGAAGGATTAGACCAAGATACCGTTAATAAAGTTTTAGACGAATTTCTTGCTATTATTAAGGAACAAACAAGCCTAGGATTAGGTGCAGGAAACTATATTCAAAATGTTTTGAACAAAGCTTTAGGACAAGATAGAGCACAATCTATTTTGGGACGCATAACACCGTCAGAAAGTAATAACGCCATTGAGATACTTGAGTGGATGGACTCTAGAGCGATAGCGGAATTGATACAAGATGAACACCCACAAATTATTGCTCTAATAATTTCTTACCTTGAACCTGCTCAGGGCTCTGATGTATTGGTAATGCTTGACGAGAAAATACAACCGGAAATTGTTAAAAGAATAGCCACGATACAAACAGTTCAACCAGACGCATTGAAAGACTTAGAGGTAGTAATGCAGAAGAAGTTTGCAGCTAACACTTCTCTTAGAGCCTCCCAGGTTGGAGGCGTAAAAGCCGCTGCACAAATAATGAACTTCATGAAGGGTGAAGACGAACAAAAAATCTTCAAAGAGGTTGCAAAGTTTAGCAAGAACCTAATGACTGAAATTCAAGAAGCAATGTTTGTGTTCGATAACCTAATTAAATCCGATGATAAATCATTACAGATGATATTGAGAAGTGTTGAAACTGAGGATTTGGTTTTAGCAATGAAGGGAGCAGATGAGGTGTTGAGAGATAAATTGTTCAGCTGTATGTCCCAGCGAGCTGCAGCCAACATACAGGATGAAATGGAAGCTTTGGGTCCCGTTCGCCTAACCGAAGTTCAGGAAGCTCAAAAACGAATAATTAATGCTGCTCGAAGAATGTCAGACGAAGGTACTATAGTCTTAGCTGGCCGTGGTGGGGACGACTATGTTTAACCAATATTAGGTAGTACAAATGCAACCCTTAGAAGAAAAAGATAGCTCGCCATTAGAGGATACCGAAATAACAAGACTGATTAATGTTTCGAGGGAACTCGGCTATAAGAAGCAAGTTAAAATTCCTGAACGGAACTTAGTGGATTTTAAACCGATCTCTATTACTCAGATCGCCACATCTTGGGATAATAAAATAAAGGAGCCTATTGACGGCTCAGAAACTACTGACTTAGCCGAGACAGCAAAGAACGAGATCGTGATTGAGAATACAGAGGTTTCAGGTAATAACATGTCTGCTAATGAGCCAAATACAGAATCTGTTGATACTGAGCCTAGCTCACAAGAAACACTTGAGCAAAAAGAGATAAGTGAGCCTTTAGATAACACATCAACGACCAGATCAGAAACCTTGGAAAACAAATCCCAGTCTAAAAAAATAGTTTCAGAAGAAACAATTGAAAACCAAGGCTCTGAGATAGGTCCTATTGAAGGCAGCCCAGCTGAACAAGCGGCAGTCGAAGAGACACCTCTCTCAGCACAAGATGACAATGATAGTGTAGAGAAGGCTAAACAAACGGGTATAAAAATTGGGGAACAAGCTGCTATTACAGATCTTGAGAATAAACAGGAAGAGGCACTGCAAGGTTTTCACCAAATTATAGACAACATAAAAAAGAAAGAGGCAGTTGACAAGACCGCTCTAACCGAATCTATATTAAAAGCAGTTACCAGACTTGCTAGTGAAAGAGCCGGGACCATAATAGATGCACATCCCGAAACGTTTAAAAATAAAATAATTTCATTTGCCGATAAAATTGAACAGTTATCGACAAACTTAATACTAAATTTAAATCCAGTAGACGCCGACTTGCTCAAAAAAACCTTATCAAAATCTTTAAGTGATAAAAAAGTCGAAATAAAAAAGAACTCTGAGTTATTTCGTGGAGATTTCATTTTTCAAATGGGCGCAGTAGAAATAGGTGACCTTCTTTCAGAACAGATATCAACTGCAGAAAAAGAGAATGAACCCACAATACAAAATGGTGATTCTGAAATAGATAATGAGGAGTTTGATAAAGAACTTGAGCCAGACGAAAAAGGAGCACCCCAGGAAACTGGAAAAGAAAATATATCAGAGACAGATGATGATAAAAAATAGCTCGCTTTCATTAATCGAAACCATTGACAGCATAACGTTGTCCGGGAAGGTAACTACTTCTGGACGGGTTAATAAATATGACGGGCATTTCTTGGAGTGTGATGGCTTTCCAGCAAATCTTGGTTCTATTTGCTCTGTAGAAACATCAGATGGAACAGATACATTGGCAGAGATCATAGGATTTAAAAAAGGTAATAACATCCTGTCTATGTTTGAAAGTGATACTAAGATTCAATCGGGGGCAAAAGTTTCAGTAATTGATGAGGGTTATGATGTTAAGGTTGGGGAATCTTTACTAGGGAGAGTAATTGACGCGATGGGGAACCCTTATGATGGTAAACCAATGGGCTCACTACCAGAAACTTGGCCGTTAAGTGGGAAGTTCTTGAACCCTATGTCTAGAAACGCTGTTAGCAAACCACTTGATGTAGGAGTTAGAGCTATAAATAGCTTATTAACCGTGGGCAAAGGACAAAGATTAGGTATAATCGCTGGATCCGGAGTGGGAAAATCCGTATTGCTTGGAATGATGTGCAGATACACTGAGGCCGAAATAGTTGTTGTTGGACTTATAGGAGAGCGAGGACGAGAAGTAGGCAGTTTTGTGAAAAATTTACTTTCAGGGGATGCAAAAAACAAAACAACAGTAGTTGCTGTACCTGCTGATAGATCACCATTGCTAAGAATTCGAGGAGCCAACAGAGCAACAGCAATAGCAGAATACTTTAGGTCTAAAGGAAAGAATGTGCTACTGATTATGGATTCTCTTACTAGAGTTGCGCATGCAAGACGAGAAATTGGCCTAGCCCTAGGTGAACAACCAACAGCAAAAGGATATCCACCATCGGTAGTGTCACTAATACCAAAACTGATCGAGAGATCTGGGCCCGGCATTGATCAGCAAGGATCAATAACAGCATTTTACACAGTATTAGCAGATGGAGATGATGAGAATGATCCAGTAGTCGACACTGCCAGAGCGATACTTGATGGACATATTGTATTATCAAGACAACAGGCCCAGTTGGGTATCTATCCTGCCATTGATGTACAAAGTTCAGTAAGTCGCGTAATGAATGAAATTATTGACGAAACACATAGTGAGTATGCACGTGCCTTTAGGAAATTCATCACGCTTTATTTGGAAAATAGAGACCTAATCTTAATGGGCGGATATACTCAAGGAAAGGATCCAGACCTTGATATAGCTGTTGCTCTTTGGCCAAATCTAATTGCCCATATTCGCCAACTAGAAGGAACAGCATCGAACTTTGAAGAAAGCAAGGCTGGTCTGCTGAAATTACTTAAGGGTTAGACTTGATGAGCTTAAATAAAAATATCTTTGATCGTCTCTCGCTTAAGAAAAAAATAACTCTTAATAGGCAAAATAAAATATCTGCGCAATTGTCATCCGAATCTGAAAAAAATGCTAGTCTTATTGAACAAATAAAGGATTTGCAGAACCAAAGAAAAGTGGATAACTCTGCTCTTCGGTCTGGATATCTTCTTAAATCTCAAAACTGGTACTCACAAAAATTGATTGAAGAGCTTAACCAGACAGAAACAAAACAAAAATTTATACAGAAAGAGCTAACGGAATTACGAAAAAAAATTGCTGTGGAGCATCAAAATATGAAAAGAGCTAAGACAAAAGCTGATGAAAAAAGAAAAAAAGAGGCTTCTTTGCTTGAGACTAAAAAAGAACTCATGATCCCAAAAATAAATAAACTTTAAGCGATTGCTTACTATTGGCACCTATTTTGCAAAGTTTTTTAGAGGAAAAGGCTTACATGACAGAAATAGTAAAAAATAATAGTAGCATTAAATTTGACCTCCTAGAAACTGGTAATGGTGGCACAGATCAACCAGACGGAGGGGGAGTTTTTACTAATTTATTTGGTGTCGTAGATACGGCAGATAAGGCTGAGATGACGGACACCAATATAAACGCTGAAGAAATTGACTACGCTGATATGGATATAATGGAAATTGTTAAAACTTTGAACAATCCCGAATTAAACTTATCAGAGGATCTGATAGCAGATATTAAAAATCGATTAAAAGACCTATTTGACAAAATAAAATTAGGCAACACAGGCGTGGATAGTGTTGAGTCAGAACAACTAAATAACTCTGTAAACGGTAGTTTTGTCTACATAATGAAATTTCTAGAAGAACTAGAAAGTTTAATTACTTCAAGTCAGAATGGTAACGATATAACACAAAAGCTCGAAACAATTTTAGATCAAGTGAGAACAAAGCTGAACGAACGAGTAAAAGCTTTTATTGAGAAAAAAATCAAGGCAAAATATATAACAAAGAATGATACCAAAGTTGTTCCTCAAGACCAAAAAAACAATTTGGTTAATAATAAACAATCCTTACACAACGAAGGAAATAAAGGCTTATTTGAAACAAGTCCAAATGGAACTGAATTAAAGAAATCTAATTTAAATTTGAAAGAGAATGCTACCAAAGTTGACCCTCAAAAAAAACTCTCATCTAAAAATTTGTCCTTAAACAATTCTCAGAGCTCAGAAAAAAAATCAGACGAACCGAAAGATTTAGGGAAAAAGGTTTCTCAATTAAAAACGGATACGCTAACTCAAACTTCAATAAACAGTGGGCTTTCAAAGAATTTAAATTTAGAGAGTAATTTACTTAAACAGCCTTTAAATTTTACGAACAAATTAGACACAGTTTCTAATTTTGTCGAAGCCAATATGCAAAAACCTTCCCTATTCAACCAAGAAAACAATGATAAGCTACTCCAAAACTTAAATATGTTGTCAAAAAATTGGGGAACTAAGCTGATAGAAAAAATAGAAAAGTCTATAGTGGATGGATTTGAGAAGATTGAAATTTCACTGACCCCCAAAAGTCTAGGTAGATTGAATGTAACAATAAATATGCAAGATACTATCGCGAAGATTAGTATCACAGCTGAAAGCGCTAATGCTGCTGCCCTACTTGCAGATGCAGGATCAAAATTATCACAAATGATGGAATTTTCCGGACTGAAGTTAGCATCACTTCAAACACAAGCGCATCAATTTGGAGGCAATCAAAAAGGAAGAGAGCATGCCCGAAAGCTTGCTTCAACCACAAAAAAGACTAACATCGACGAAAGCTCAAAGCCAATAGAAAATATAAATAAAATTAAGATTACAAATGAGGGTCTCAACCTCATAGCATAGAAAAAAGGACAGGCAAAATGGCAGAAGAAGAACAAGAAGAAGAGCCTAAAAAAGGCGGTTTAATGAAAATCATAATGATGGCTCTGGGAGTTATCGGCTTGATAGGTGTAGGAATAGGAACTGGATATTTTTTATTCGGTGGTAAGCCCGCTGACCCGTCTGTAGAAATAGAAGAAATAATTGAAAGAAAGATGAAGGAAGCTGAAGAGGCGAAAGCTGCAGAAGAAGCCGCGAATTCTGGGCCCCAAAAAAAAGAAGCTCCAGAAGTAGAGAAGTTTATAACGACTTACTACGAGTTCCCGGGCAACTTCACAACAAACTTGAGAGGCTCTAGAAAATTTTTACAAGCTGGAATTGGAGTTTCAACACAATATGACGAAAACGTAATAACAAATGTTGAAGATCATCAATTATCATTAAGATCTAGTATTTTAGCCGTGATGAGCGAATTTTCTGAGCAGGATATTGAAGGCAAATCTGGAAGAGATGCACTTGCAAAAGCTATTGCAGCAGAGTTGAACACTAAATTGGAGGCATTAGAAGGATTTGGGGGGATTGAGAATGTTCACTTCACTTCCTTTATGCTTCAATAAAACGGAAACGAGGACTTAAGTGGTATCATCAAGGAAATTATCTAGCGAAGAGGTTGATGCATTAATAGAGGGTTTGCAGTCTGATGAGAATGGGAGTCCATTATCCTCCGATGTATCAGAAGCAGCTAACGTAAGGCCATACAAGTTTGGGTCAGACGAGTTATCTTTGTTAGGAGATTATTATGCTCTAAGGCTCGTTAATGAAAGATTTGCTAGACAAGCTAGAAGTGTTTTTCTTCCAATGCTTAGAATACTTCCACGAATATCCTCTTTCCCCCCAGAAGTAAAAACATTTGATGAATACTCTTCTGGTATCGAAAGCTTTATGAGTTTAACCTCAAATAGATTAGAGGAGCTTAGAGGAAATATGTTGTTGGTTATGGATCCAAACTTCATATCAATTCTGACAAATTCCTATTATGGGGGGCAAATCGAAGCGATAAAGGAAAAAAGGGCTGAGTTTACAAGCACTGAAGAG
>CAZOIZ010000039.1:0-9025 GCA_964580005.1 uncultured Rhodobacterales bacterium | reverse complement strand
TTCACAATGGAAAAGAAACTACTTATCGATGCAGCGCATCCTGAAGAAACAAGAGTTGTGGTTGCACAATCTGCTCAAACTCACGATTTTGACTTTGAGAGCAACGAAAAAACACAAATTACAGGGAATATTTACCTTGCAAAGGTAACCAGGGTAGAGCCGTCTTTGCAAGCTGCTTTTCTAGATTATGGTGGGAATAGACACGGATTCCTAGCTTTTTCAGAAATTCATCCTGACTACTACCAAATACCTTTGGCTGACAAAGAAGCCTTATTAGCAGAACAGTTGGAAGTAGCACAAAGTATTCGTGAAAAAGAGATGACCATAATTAATGCTCAAGAGGCAGACAACGCTACAACCGTTAAAGCTCCTAGCTTAGAGGGATCAGTAGAACTCAGCTCGAGAGATGAATTAAACTCTAATTATAATTCCACAATTGATAATGAAGATAAAAATAATTCTTCTGAAATTTTAGAAGAAGATCCTTTTACAGAAAAAAGACCTTTTCAAAGAAAATATAAAATTCAAGAAGTAATAAAAGTTCGTCAAATATTGTTGGTACAGGTAATCAAGGAAGAAAGAGGAAACAAGGGGGCAGCTTTGACAACTTATCTCTCTATAGCTGGAAGGTATTGCGTTTTAATGCCCAATACCTCAAGGGGTGGAGGGATCTCAAAAAAAATAACCTTACTTAAAGATCGAATTAAACTAAAAAAAATTATCGATGATTTAGATTTAAAACCAAATAGCGGTTTAATTATCCGGACAGCTGGTGGAAATCGTACAAAAACTGAAATCAAAAGAGATTATGAGTTTTTGCTTAAAGCTTGGGAGTCAATAAGAGAACAAACATTAAGTTCTATTGCTCCAGCTCTTATACATGCTGAAGGAAATCTTATAAAAAGGGCTATTAGGGATCTATATGATAGAGATATCAAAGAGATAATAATTGAAGGAGATGCTGCTTACAAGGAAGCGAAAGCCTATCTTAAGTTATTGATGCCATCGCATGCAAAATATGTGAAAAAATATGACGGTAAGGTACCTATATTTTCATTTTATGAGGTTGAAAACTATCTTCAGGAAATGTTTAATCCAATTGTTCAGCTCAAGTCTGGGGGATATATAGTCATCGGTATAACCGAGGCATTGGTAGCGATTGATGTTAACTCTGGGAAGGCAACCAAAGAAAGAAGCATTGAGGAAACAGCACTGAAAACCAACCTTGAAGCGGCTTCTGAAATAGCTAGGCAACTAAAATTAAGGGATCTAGCTGGTCTTATAGTTATTGACTTCATTGATATGGAGGAAAGAAAAAACAACATTGCTGTCGAGAAAAAAATAAGAGATTGTATTAGTCTGGATAGAGCAAGAATACAAATTGGAAGAATTTCATCATTTGGACTGCTTGAAATGTCAAGACAAAGGTTAAGACCGGGAATGCTAGAGTCAACTACTACGCCTTGCTTGTTTTGCCATGGAACTGGCTCTACTCGTTCCGACGAGTCATTAGCTCTTCAAATATTAAGAGATCTTGATAAAGAGGGGTCAGCCATAAAAATGAAAGATACTTTGGTTGTTAAGGCGCCGGTCCAGACAGCTAATTTTCTTATAAATAATAAAAGAGAACATATGCTTGTGATTGAAAATCGATATCAAATTAGAGTAGAACTACATGCAGAAACTAATTTAATTTCTCCTAATTATTTAATAGAGAAACCATTTAACGATAAACGTCGCAAGAAAATCACAGATAATAATAAAGCAAAAGCTAAAAACAAAGATAAAGAAAATAAAAAAGAAATTCATGAAGGGAAACAGGATCTTAAGGCATCGACTAATTTGGTGAATGCAGGCAGTAAAGATGACGTTGAAGAACAAAAAAATAGAAAAAAGAAAAGGAAAAGAAGATATAAGAAGGATCCGGAGACCCCAGCTCAAAATAGTAAGAAAATGAATGATTCACTATCTTCAGCACATAGTGTAAAGGAAGAATTATCATCTTCGCTAGGTAACGAAAATCAAGCAAATTCAATAATCAATGGAGATATAGATCAAAAAGAAGTTATCGGTTCCGAAACAACATTAAAAAAGGATAAAACCACAAAAATACGTACGAGAGCTAGTGCAAAAAAAACAATAGAAGGACTTAAAAACGACGAAAACAAACCTCTAGAAAATGGAGATAATAGTAAAGATAGTAAAATGGGCAAAAAAGGTTGGTGGGACCGTTAAGAGTCTTAAAGTCTGTAATTTTGAACTGGTAAAGATTATATTGATAATATAACTAACCGTGTTATTTTCGTTCAGTACTCTCTATTACCGTGGACTTTAACTTATGAAAAAAAACGAATTAGAAATCGAAAAATATTTCATTGATTATCTTGTGAAAACAATGAAAGATAAAAATTTATCCTCGTTAGAAGTAACACGTACTTTATCAGACAAACATAAAATTAAAATAAAGATCAATAACTCTGTTTCTTTTCCTACACACCAAGAAGTTCAGACAAATAAGGTTGAAAGTAGTTCTCTCAAAAATGATGAGTTTGTTACAAAAGAAACAGTTCATAAGCCAATAATAGACGCAAATATAATAAAATCTCCCATGGTTGGAACGGTATATTTGTCACCTACACCAGAGGAATTGCCTTTTATTCACGTTGGCAAAAAGATTATGAAAGGTGACACAATTTTAATAATCGAGGCAATGAAAACAATGAATCAAATACCCTCAACATTAGAAGGAACTGTCAAAGAGATATTAGTGAATAATGAGGGGCCTGTAGAATTTGATACACCATTAGTAATTATAGAATCATAAATGTTTAAGAAAATTCTGATTGCCAATAGAGGTGAAATTGCGCTTCGAGTAATAAGAACTTGTAAGGAAATGGGTATTAAAACTGTAGCTGTTTATTCCCAAGCCGATGTAAATGCAATGCATGTAAGAATGGCTGATGAAAGTGTATGCATAGGACCCGCTGAAAGCTCAAAAAGTTATCTGTCAATTCCGTCAATTATATCTGCTTGTGAGATTACTGGAAGCGAGGCAGTTCATCCTGGCTATGGATTTTTATCAGAAAATGCAAGTTTTGCTGAAATATTGGGGGATCATGGAATAAAGTTTATCGGACCTTCAGTTTCCCATATTAATACCATGGGGGACAAAATAAACGCAAAAGCCCAAATGGAAGTATTTAATGTTCCGTGTGTTCCAGGTTCTAATGGTGAAGTTAAAGATATCGATGATGCTTATATTGCTGCAAAAAAAATAGGATTCCCCATACTATTGAAAGCTGCTGCAGGCGGAGGTGGGATAGGAATGAAAATTGTACAAGGGATTGATCAATTAGAGACATTATTCCTACAAGCAAAATCTGAGGCAAAAAAGAGCTTTAACGACGACACCATATATATGGAAAAGTACTTGGAAACACCAAGGCATATTGAAATTCAGGTTTTTGGAGACGGAAAGGGAAAAGCAGTACATCTAGGAGAAAGAGACTGTTCCCTCCAACGAAGACATCAAAAGGTACTCGAAGAGACGCCAAGCCCAGGAGTTAATCCCAAAGAGATTGAGAGCATAGGGAAAATTTGTGCAAATGCAATAAGTAAAATGAAATATGAAGGAGCAGGAACTATAGAGTTTTTGTACGAAAACAATGAGTTTTTCTTTATTGAAATGAATACGCGTTTACAAGTTGAGCATCCAATAACAGAGGCTGTTTTTGGTATTGATTTAGTAAAGGAACAAATCAATGTTGCTTATGGAATCGATATGTCTCTCTCCCAAAAACATCTTGAGCCCAAAGGTCATGCAATAGAATGTCGAATAAATGCGGAGAGGCTTCCAAATTTTTCACCCTCGCCAGGAAATATTAAAGAATTTCATTCTCCTGGAGGTATTGGGATTAGGATGGATAGTGCCATTTATAATGGATTTAGGGTCCCCCCCTACTACGATAGCTTAATAGGAAAATTGATTGTACATGCTGATAGCAGATCGATGGCTCTTGGTAGGCTATCAAGAGCTCTAGACGAACTTATTATAGACGGAGTTTACACAACGGTGGATCTTTTCAAAGATATTCTTGACCAAGCAGATTTTAAGAATGGAGATTATGATATTCATTGGCTAGAGCAATGGCTGTCTGATCAGGTGCAATAGTTGCTTACCCACTGTAATCCGGTAATAAACCCAGAGTCGGTGATTGACCTTTATAGAAATGGCATTTTCCCAATGGGAGATCAAAATGATGATAACAAAATTTTTTGGTGTAACCCCCTAATAAGAGCGGTAATTCCTATTTCAAAGTTACATATATCAAGAAGTCTTAAAAAATTATGTGCCAAAAAGAAGTTTAAGTTTTCTATAAACTATGACTTCAAAACAACTATATCAAACTGCGCTAATCGAGAGGAAACATGGATAAATAAGTCTATTATGTCAATTTACAATAATTTGCATGATCTTGGGTACGCGCACTCAATAGAAGTATGGGAAGATAAAGAATTAAAAGGCGGACTTTACGGAATAGCGATTGGTAGGGTTTTTTTTGCGGAAAGTATGTTTTCTAAAAGTTCAAATGGATCAAAGATTGCATTAATTGCGTTAATGGGGATTTTAAGCTTAAATAAATTCTTATTATTAGATGTCCAATTTATGACAGATCATCTTAAAACTTTAGGAGCAAAAGAAGTCTCAAGATCCTTGTTTTTGCATTTGATCAATAAGTCAAAGTTTAACAAAGTACAGTTTAAACAACCGAGTGACTGCATCATTGATAAAGAACTGATGTATCAAGCAGAAAAAAATTCACTAGTTGGTATTCGCGAACTTTAGCATCAAGTTTAAAAGGCTTGTAGAGCCTTGTGTGTAGAGGATTTCTTGGTTATTCAATAACATAATATCGGAGCCTCCCGGTAAGATAGATATATAACTACCTCCTAATAAACCTTCTAACTGTACAGATGCTTCTGTATCGTCTGGGAAACTAAATTTCTTATCAAAATTCATAGTTACAAAGGCGTAATAGCTCTCTGGTTCTAAAGAAATACTTTTTACAGTCCCTATATTTACTCCAGAAAGCTTTACCTTACTTCCAGTTACTATACCATCAATGTTTTCAAAACGAGCATGCAAACGAAATCCGTCACTTTTAAAAAGCTTTGTATCCAAAGTTATATATACATAAAAAAGAAAAAGACCCGTAATCACTAATACCGTAAACCCAAGAAAGGCATCAAGAATATTAATCTTCATTCTTTAATTACTCTGGTTTCCATGCTTGATAGTCGGATTCATAGCTGCTTGTATCTTTTTTTGAAGAACTAACTCTAACGATACCGGGCTTATAAGTACCTTCGATACCAGTCAAGTTACCATTAAAAACCTTTTGCCACTCATAAACCGTGTCACTACCATCTGGACTCGAGTCAGAAATAAATCTGAGCCAACTATTCCATTCAGGACCTATTCGCGATGCTTCAGACTGATTAGAGTATATACACCAGCGATTTTTTTTATCTTTACTTTCGTAATAAGAATTACCAAAATGATCCTCCCCTACCTTTTTACCCTTCAAAAAAGTATACAAGTTGGTTCCTACTGTACTTCCATTCCACCAAGTAAATAAATATTTCAATAAATTTTTAACAATCATCTATATTGACCTCAAGACGCAGAAGCGGGTTCCTCAGAACTTTCACTATATATCAACAATGGCTCAGTATCTTTATCGACAGAATCTTCATTTACCACTACTTCTTCTACCGATTGCAAGGAAGGTAAGTCGAACATGGAGTCTAAAAGAATCTTTTCTAATATCGAACGTAAAGCTCTTGCGCCGGTTTTTCGCTTTATTGCTTTATTAGCTATTCTTTTTAGAGCTTCTTCAGTGAACGTTAATTTTACACGCTCCAATTCAAATAATTTTTTAAATTGCTTAACAAGCGCGTTCTTTGGTTCAGTCAATATCTTTATCATGGCTTCGATATTCAAGTCATTCAAAGTCGCTACAACAGGCAACCTGCCAACAAATTCAGGAATAAGCCCAAACTTTAAAAGGTCCTGAGGTTCCACATCACTTATGATATCTCCAATTTTTCGACTATCGGGTCCACCAACATCTGCTCCGAATCCTATACTTTTGGATTCTCCTCTAGAAGAAATCACTTTTTCGAGTCCAGCAAATGCACCACCACAAATAAACAAAATATTTGTAGTATCGACTTGTAGAAATTCTTGCTGAGGATGTTTCCGTCCGCCCTGAGGTGGAACAGAAGCAACAGTGCCTTCCATTATTTTTAAAAGAGCTTGTTGAACGCCTTCACCAGATACATCTCTTGTAATTGATGGATTATCTGTCTTTCGGCTTATTTTATCAATTTCATCTATATATACAATTCCTCTTTGTGCTTTCTCTACGTTATAATCTGCTTGTTGTAGCAATTTCAAAATGATATTCTCAACGTCCTCTCCTACATAACCCGCTTCGGTGAGAGTAGTGGCGTCTGCCATAGTAAAAGGAACGTCTAAAATCCGTGCTAATGTTTGAGCTAGAAGGGTTTTTCCACATCCTGTCGGCCCTATTAGCATTATGTTAGATTTCTGCAGTTCGACGTCTCCCTTTTTGGGCGAGTACCCAATTCTCTTATAGTGATTATGAACCGCAACTGATAAAATCTTCTTAGCTGAAGTTTGCCCAATTACATAATCATTTAAAACCTCAAAAATTTCTTTTGGAGCGGGAATAGAAGATTTTGTACCTTTTGCTTCATTAGTCTTAACTTCTTCTTTGATGATATCCATACATAATTCTACACACTCGTCACATATAAAGACCGTTGGCCCTGCGATCAGCTTCTTCACTTCATGCTGGCTTTTACCGCAAAAAGAACAAAAGAGTGTATTTTTATTAGATGTTGATCCGGACTTGCTCATATTTCAATATATTAGTAGGTTTATAAATTCTGCCAAGTTTTTTTATCAAAATGCAATTATTATTCTTCTTTATCTGACAGATCTTCTTCTCTACGGTCTATAATCTTATCGATAATACCCCATTCAAGAGATTGTTCTGGCGTCATGAAGTTATCCCGATCTAAAGCTTTTTCAACAGCACTTATCTTTTGATTGGTGTGTTTTACATAAATCATATTTAATCTCTTCTTGAGATCCAATATTTCTTGAGCGTGTAAAGCAATATCTGATGCTTGACCCTGAAAGCCTCCTGAAGGTTGATGAACCATTACCCTGCTGTTTGGTAAACAAAAACGCATACCCTGTTCTCCAGCAGCTAGCAATAGAGATCCCATCGAGGCTGCTTGACCTACGCACATTGTAGCTATTTTCGGTCTAATATACTGCATAGTGTCATAAATAGATAGTCCAGATGAAACAACACCTCCAGGCGAGTTGATGTACATAGAAATCTCTTTTTTTGGGTTTTCTGCTTCTAAAAACAGTAACTGAGCAACAACAATAGTTGACATGCCATCATGTATGGGTCCCGAAATAAATATAATCCTCTCTTTTAAGAGCCTTGAGAAAATATCATAAGCTCGCTCACCTCTAGCACTTTGTTCCACAACCATTGGAACTAATGTATTCATGTAGGTATCATTAAGGTCTACCATTCCCACTCCTTATATTGTTGCCTCTCATCTAGTTCAGCTTTTCCATCTGCTCTTTAAATTTTTCTACAGAAAGCTTTTTCTCCTTAAGTGTAACAGTTTCAAGTATACTATTTACTACTTTTTCCTCAAACAGAGGTCCTCTTATCGCTTGCTGAGCTTGGGGATTTGATTTAATAAACTTAAGATAATCTTGCTCCTGTCCTGGATATTTTTTAGACTCAATTTCGAATGCAGCGTTTAACTCCGCCTCATTTAAATCTAACTTATTCTCTATTCCAAACTCTGCGAAAAATAACCCTACCCTTACACGGCGTTCAGCAATCTTTTTATCTTCTTTTGTCACAGTGGGTTTTTCATCTGGTTTAATCTTTTTCATATTATCATTATTCTGCTGAATAGCTATTGAATTTGCTTCTGCTGTGACTAATGATTCCGGTAATTCAAATTTCAGCTCTTTCTCAAGTTTGTCCATTAGTTGCTTTTTAAGTAAAACTCTTGATGCCTGTTGAAATTCATCTTTAACTTGTTTCTCAAGATTTTCTTCGAGTTGCTTCAGGCTTTCTAAGCCAAACTTCTTTGCTAGTTCATCGTCCACTTTTGGCAGAACAGGGCTTGAGATTTCTTTTATTTTACACTTAAATTCAGCGTCTTTACCTGAAAGATCTTTATTTCCATAATTTTCTGGAAACACTACCTTAACAACTTTTTCATCGTTTTTTTGAACACCTATTAATTGATCTTCAAAGCCGGGAATAAAACTATTGGATCCTAAGACTAAAGGAAAGTCTTTGCTAGAGCCATTCTCAAACGGATTTCCATCTATAAATCCTTCAAAATCTAGAGTAACTTGATCTTTTTTCTTTGATTTTTTACCAGCTTTTACAGGCTGATAATCAAGACTACTCTCACGAACATTGGTCATAGCATCATCTAAGGATTTTCTATCAGGTTGAGCAACTTGGTTCTCTAAAACTAATTTTGAGAGATCAAACTTAGGAATGACTGGCATACACTCATATTCGATAGAGAGTAGCACGTCATCTCCCGCCTTCCACTCCTTATTTAGTAGCTCTATTTTTGGTTCATAAGCTGGCTTATCTTTCTCCCTATCGAAGTGGTTTTTTACTGCTGTATCTGTCGCGTTTTTCATAGCTTCGGACAATAAAGCCTCTCCATGCATTTTCTTCAATAAGCTTACAGGTACCTTACCTTTTCTAAAACCTTTCATCTGAATAGATGGTTGCTCTTTCTTCAACTGCTCATCAACCTTTTTATTCAAATCAGACGCTTTAAGCGTGAACTCATATTTTCTTTTAAGTTTTTCTTTGGTAATTTCTTTGAACTTCATTTTTGCCTCTAGCTGTTGTACAGACAGATAATTTTA